>JAFCCH010000072.1 GCA_017610265.1 Nitrososphaerota archaeon | reverse complement strand
CAAAAAATTAGAAGGGCATTTGAAACAGGGAGACGAGGTAATAACTGTTGCAACAACATTTCCAACAACCTTAAACCCAATTATTCAAAATCAGCTAATGCCTGTTTTTCTTGATGTTGAACAAGGAACCTACAATGTTAATGCTCAAAAGCTAAAGGACGCCTTGAGTGAGAAAACAAGGGCAATAATGCTACCGCACACTTTGGGAAATCCAAATGAAATGGATGCAGTAATGGATTTTGCTTCAGAACACAATCTTTTTGTAATTGAGGACACGGCAGACGCACTTGGATCAAAATACGGGGGAAAAATGCTTGGAAGCTTTGGAAACATGGCAACCTTTTCTTTTTACGCAGCACACCATATTACAATGGGAGAAGGCGGAGCAGTAACAGTCAAAGATGAAAATCTTGACACAATTGTAAGAAGCTTAAGGGACTGGGGCAGAGCATGTGCCTGCAAAATCTGCACAATCAGCCTTGAACACGACAGCAGATGCCCTTTCAGATTCAAGGAAAGCTTTGAGGGCTTGCCTGAAGACTATGACACAAAATATATTTACACAAACATTGGCTACAACCTAAAGCCATTGGAATTACAAACCGCAATGGGCTTGCAACAGCTTGAAAAGCTTCCAAAGTTTGGAGAAGCAAGAAAGAAAAACTTCGACAGGCTGTTTGAAGCAGTCTCAGAATACGAGGACAAGTTTGTTTTGCCTGAAAGCGTTGAAAAGGCAGACCCTTCATGGTTTGCTTTTCCCTTAACCATTAAAGAAAAGGCCGGCTTTAAGAGAAGGGAAATTCTTGAATGGCTTGAGAAAAGCAATATTGAAAACAGACTGCTCTTCAGCGGAAATATTCTGAGGCACCCTGGCTACAAGGACATTAAGTCAAGAATTGTGGGAAAGCTCGATAACAGCAACAAAATAATGGAGAACACTTTCTTTATCGGAGTCTGGCCAGGCTTAACAGACGAAATGCTTGATTATGTAATTGAAAAATTCGCTGAATTTATGAAAAAGCATTAATTCAAAGATGTCTTTTTTCCCATTCAAGCCTTGCCTTTAAGGCCTTTCTTTTTCTCTTTGCCCTCTGCTTCAAAGTTAAAGGCAATTGCTTAATATTGTTCCAGTAGCTTTCAAGAAGCCAGTGAATAGTTAGTTCCGGAATGCTTTTTAGGAAAATTAGGCCAAGTCCTGGAACAAATTTCAAAAAGTCAAAGAAGGAAAGATTGTAGAGCATTGCCTTAACCCTTCTTGTGTTCATCAGGGTATACTGCCACTTGTTGCCGCCCCTTTTCTTTGCACTGGGAGAGCCAACATGAATTATTACGCTTCTATTGCTTTCAAGAACCCTAAAGCCAGCGTTCTTTGCCCTGAAATTCCAGTCTGTTTCCTCGCCGTAAACAGGAGAAAAGTTTTCTGCGTCAAGCCCACCAATTAATTCAATTACTTCCTTTCGCATCATCATTGCCGCACCGCAGACTGTCTGCATTTTCCTAACCCTGTTGCCAATTGTGTACTGCCCTTTTTCAAACTGGTCAGGGGTAACTGTCTGAATGCCAACTGAACCAATTCTTTTATCTAAATTTGCAATATCCACTGCATCCTTAAGCCAGCCCTTTTGCGCAACTGTGTCATTGCTTAGCATAAAGCAGAACTCTGCATCGCTTAACTCAAAGCCCTGGTTGTTTGCAAAGGCAAAACCTGTATTTTCATTGTTTAGAATAAGCCTGTCAACAAAGCCCTTTTTCTTCATCTCTTTTAGCAAGGGAACACTTTTGTCAGTACTGTGATTGTCAACCACAATAACCTCGTAATTTTTGTAAACGGTATTTTTCTTGATTGCCTTAAGAGTATCTATAATCAGCTGCTCTCCATTCCAGTGAGGAATAATTATTGAGACCTTTCCCTTTTGCATGAAATCACCTAACTGCTTTCTCCTTTAATAGCTTGCTGTAAAGATTCTCAAACTGTGAAACAATTGCCTGAATTGAATATTCTTTTTTAACCCTTTTTCTTGCCGCAGCTCCAAGGCTTTTCCTCAAAGCAGGATTTTCAATAAGCTTGTTTAATGCAGAGGCAATGCTTTTCTCGTCCTTTTGTTTTGCAAGCAGGGCTGTATCGCCAACAGTTGGCCTTACTTCCCCTGACTCAGTTGCAACAATTGCCTTTCCTGCAGCCATGCTTTCCATTAACGCAATTGAGGTTGTTGCCTTGAATGCAAAACTGTGGGCAACTATTTTAGACGCAGAGTAAACTCCTGGAACACTGCTGTTTGGCATTGCCCCAAAAAAGAAAACATTTTTTTCAAGGCCAAGTTCTTTTACAAGGTCTTGAAGCATTGACTTTGACTGGCCCTCGCCCACAATTGCATATTTCCAGCCAGGATGTTTTTTGGAAACAATAGCCATTGCCTTTATGATGTAAGAAATTCCCATTGCGTTTGTGCTGTGCAATGGCTTGACACTCGAAATCCATTTTTTGCCCTTTGAAGCAAGCTTTGCATTTGGCACAGGCTTTCCTGCAAAGGCCTCAACATTTACTGCTCCAGGAACCAAAAGGATTTTTTCTCTTGGAATGCCCCATGGCACAAAAAACTTTTCAACAACAAAATTGCTCCAGGAAACAAGTGCATCAAAACCAATCTTTGGCAAAAGAAACTTGTTCAATGCAAAAACAAGCTTTAGATTAAGGCTTACTGCTTGGTCGCTTAGATATTCAACTGCACAAACCAAGGGAGCACCTGTAAAGAACTTTACAGCCTTTCCAATAAGGCCTGGAAAGACATCGTTTTGCGCGTGGATTACATCTGGCTTGAACTTACGTGCAAGCAAGACTGCTTTCCACCACATTAAAACATATTCAAACTTGTAAAAGGCATGGTGTCCAAAAATAGGGCAGTGGTAAACTTTTATGCCAAGCTTTTTTTCCTTTTGCTCAAACTGCTTGCCGCCTGGAGTGAAAACCATGACTTTGTGGCCTCATGACTTTGTGGCCTTTTCGCCTTAGCTCCTGCAGGAAATTGCTTACAAATTGTTCACCGCCACCTGAGCCGCCAATCGAATATGTGTGAGTTATAAAAAAGACTTTCATTTAGCATTCTTTTAGTTTGAAAGGAATAAAAAGCTTATTTGGCGAGATATTCGAGCATTGAACCAAAACCATGTTTAAAAATATCTCTGTTTAATTTCTTTAAGAGGGACTTAAATGAATTACTATATTTTCCAGGCAAAAAGAAGCCTTAAGAGATTTGTTTTCACGCCATACCTTGGCATAAGGAAGCTGATTAATGCAGCAGGGCTTTTTGCGCAATTTGGATTGTTTAAGAGTAGCACAGTGCATGGATATCCTTTGAAGATAAGCATTGACCCAAGCAGCCTTTGCCAGCTGCGCTGCCCTCTTTGTCCAACAGGCCAGGGTCTAAAAGGAAGAAGCCTTGGGAAAATGCCTTTGGGAAAATACAAAAAGCTCTTGGACGAATTAAGTCCCTACCTTTACGAACTTGATTTGAATAATTGGGGAGAACCATTTTTGAACAAGGACCTTCTCGAAATGATTGAGTATGCCCACAAAAAGAAAATGCAAACAAGCGTTAACACAAATTTGAATGTGAAACTTTCAGAAGCAGATGCCGAAAGGCTTGTGAAGTCAGGCCTTGACATTTTATATATTTCAATGGATGGCGCCACGCAAAAAACCTACGAGCAATACAGAAAAGGTGGCAGCCTAAAGCTTGTCCAAAACAACATAAAGCTTGTTTCAGAAAAGAAAAAAAAGCTTGGCAGCAAAAAGCCCGAGGTTGTTTGGCAATTCCTTGTAAGCAAGGTCAACGAACACGAAATTCCAAAGCTCGAGGCAATCAAAAAAGAGCTTGGAGTCGACAGGCTTGTAATCGGATTGCTTAGAAGCGACATGGCTAAGGAAATCTTTACAATTGACAAAGAAAAAGTTGAAAGCATGAAGAAATGGCTGCCCAAAAACGAAAGTTTAAGCAGGTATGATTACAAAACAAAGAAAAGAAAGCTGAAAAAAGATTATTGCCACTTCCTGTGGTTTGTAAGCGTAGTAAACTGGAACGGGAGTGTAAGTCCGTGCTGCTCAAATTACTTTGAGAAATTTGATTTTGGGAATGTTTTCGACGATGGTTTTAAAGCAATTTGGAATAATGAAAAATACAGGGCTGCAAGAAAGGCAGTGGCAACAAAAAAGCCGACTGGCACTGTTTGCGACAACTGCCTAAGAACAGGTTTTATTGACTAAAAGGTGATTAAATGAAAAATGTGTTGGTAACAGGCGGAGCGGGATTTATTGGCTCGCACTTAGTGGATGAACTGATAAAAAGAAACATGAAGGTAAGGGTTTTGGACAGCCTTGTTGGAGGAGACCAAAATCTGGAAAACTTTGGAGAAAAAGTTGAATTTGTCAAAGGAGACTGCTGCAACAAAAAAGATTGCGCAAAGGCAGCCGAGGGAATTGACACAGTTTTCCACCTTGCAGCACACGCAGCCGAAGGCCAAAGTGTTTTCATTCCGGAATTTAACGCAAAAACCAATATTGTTGGAAGCATCAACATGCTTTCAGAGGCAATCAACGCAGACGTTGAAAACTTTGTTTTTACCTCAAGCATTGCGGTTTACGGAACACAGGACAAGATGCCAATCAAAGAAGATGTAAGGCTTAATCCTGATGACCCCTATGCAATTACAAAAAAGACTTTTGAGGATTACTTGCATGTTTACCACGAACTTACAGGAATAAAGCCATATATTGTGAGATTTTTCAATGTTTACGGTCCAAGGCAGAGAATGGACGACCCATATAGGGGAGTTGTTCCAATCTTTATCAACAAATGCCTAAAAGGAGAACAGCCAGTAATATTTGGAGACGGCCTGCAGGAAAGGGCTTTTACTTACATAAGCGATGTTGTTGAGCCAATCTGCGACATTGTCGGCAACAAGGGCTTAATTGACAATCCTGTTAACATTGGGATAGACAAGCCCTATACAGTGAAAGAATTAGGGAAAAGAATTGTTGAAAAAATGGGTTTTGACAAAGGCATTGAATACATTGAGAAAAGAACAAGCGACGTCAAAATAGCCTTTTGCGACATGACCAAAGCCAAAAAACTGTTTAACTACAAGGCAAAAGTTGATCTTGAAGAAGGACTTGACAAAACAGTTGAGTGGGCAAAAAAAGAGGGGCCACAGGAATTTAAGTACATGGACTTTACAGAAATTCCAAAGCTTACGAACAAAACTTACACAAGCAAGAAAATCTGATCAAACATGGCGTTTTCCCTCCCAAAAGTCAGCATTGTTGTTTCAACCTACAACAACAAAAAAGTTCTTGAAAAAGTTCTTGACGCAATGCTTATTCTTGATTATCCAAACGACTACGAAATTATTGTGGTCGACGACGGAAGCCACGACGGCACAATAGACCTGCTGCACGAAAAATTTGACAATCAGAAAAGGATAAGGGTTTTAGGGCAGGGAAAAAACAAGGGAGTATGCAAGGCAAGAAACATGGGCATTCACGCAGCAAAATACCCAATTATAGTTAACATGGACCACGACTGCATTCCTAAAAAAGAATGGCTCAAGGAGTTAGTAAGCGCATTTGAAGACCCGCAACTAGGAGTTGCCAGCAGCTTTGGCTCATTTGGCGGAACAAGCACAGCCTTTAGGGCAGAACTGCTTCAAAAGGCCGGCGGCTATGACGAAAAATACAGATACTACAGGGAAGACACAGACTTAACATTTACAATAATGGACCTTGGATATAAGTACAAGGTTGTAAAAGCAAATTATTACCACGACCACAAAGAGGTTGCGCCAAAGGGCTTTTGGTCATGGGCAAATTACATTTTGACAAGGCTGCAATACCACCAGAATGATGTGCTCTTGTACAAAAAGCATCCAAAGCTTGCAGGAAAATTTTTGGAAGTTAAACTTGGCTTTATAGTTAATCCAGCAGCAGACTTCAAGGCAGTTACAAACCTTTGGGAAGGCAGCGTAAAAAAACTAAAGCTTTGTTCTCCAAGAGGAATTGTTTTGCTTGAAAATAAAAGTCCGCTGCACGCGCTTGTTATCATCTTTCTTGCAACAGGATATGTTTTTGCAGTAAAATTTTCAAGAGTTCTTGGAAGCATCAAATTTTTCAAGCTCTTAATTTAGGTGCAGGTTATGAAAATCAAAAAAAGATATTTTGGACTAATTGGATTGCTTATCCTTGCATTAATTCTTTACAGCATTGACATTGGAAAGGTTGTTGATGTCCTAGTAAAAATAAACCCAATGCTTTTTGCGGCAGGATTAATCCTTGAAATGTCAAGTGTTTTGATAAAAGGATACAAATACAAGGCAGTTGTAAAGGCACACGGAACAGATATGCCGTTGCTTGAAAGCACAAAATATTTTCTCATTGGATTTTTCCTAAGCCTTATAACTCCTGGAAGAATTGGAGAACTTGCCCGCGCCCTATATGCAAACCAGAGAATTAATTCAATTGGAAAAAGCCTTTCAACAGTAATAATTGACAGACTGTTTGATGTAGGCATCCTTATTGCAATGGGAGTGACTGCGGCAATATTCTTTTCATTTACCCTGCAAACCGAAGTAATTCCTCTCGGAGTCCTTGCAACAATTGCAATAATCTTTGTGATAGGAATTTACGCTGTTTCAAGAAAAAACTTTGTAAGCATTTTCCTAAAACCTGTTTTCCGAACACTTGTTCCTGAAAAGTTCAAGCAAAAGGCAAGGACAAGTTTCCAGGACTTTTATGCATCGGCAGGACAAGCAGTCAAGAACAGAAAAGACCTTGCGATTGCAGGATTTACAGGAATCGCAGGCTGGCTTGTTGTAGGAGTAAGCATCTACCTTTACCTCCTTGCACTAAACATTGTTGTTCCATTTTACTTTGTTTTCCTGCTTGTCCCATTAATAACACTTGTTGAAATGCTTCCAATTTCCTTCTCAGGGCTTGGAACCAGGGAAGCAGCAGCAATTTTCCTACTTGGAATTTACGGCATTACAGCGGCAGAAGCAGTGGCTTTCTCAGCCCTTGTTTTTGTGGTAGGATATGGCCTAAACGCAGTAATTGGTTTTGCACTCTTTACACAGGAATCCTCCAAAGTAGACCTTGGATTTGCCCAGTAAAACAGGCAAAAAAAGGCCTTTTTCGAACCTTGTACCAGAGTTTTATTTAAAGATTTATCACCATTAAATGCTTT
>JAFCCH010000017.1 GCA_017610265.1 Nitrososphaerota archaeon | reverse complement strand
GGCAATCTCTTCTTTTGTCCAGGCCTGTGCAAGGAAGATTGCCCTTGACTTGTCTTTAATGTGCTGTAATTCGTTTGCAAAATGCACACTGAAGAAACAGTTTGTTTTCTCTTCAAGAATCTTTGTTACAATTTGATTTGTTTTGCTGCTGTAGGAAACAAAGTCCGCAAGTTTCTTTGCCTTGTTGAACTGTTCAAGAACCTTTTTCTTTGACAGCACAAACTTTGCTTTTTCCATTTTATTTACCTTCCTTTTTCAGCATCTTGTCTTTGTCAAGCTCTTCAAGAGCCCAAATCATTGCAAGCGGAAACATTATGCTTGCGTCCCCTATTACTGTTGCAACATCGCTGTCGTCTTTTACCTTTCCCCATGATTTGGCTTCGTTTGTTGTTGCTCCAGACATGCTTCCTGATGTCTTGTGGTCTGTTGTAAAGTAAACAGCATATTCTGCTCCGCCGTTTAGTAAAGTGCAGAGAATGGCGTGGTGCTTTGAGATGCTTCCTCCAAGTGCAATGACTCCCTTTTTTTCGTCGTGGCTTGTGACAAACAAAATATTTCCAAAGTCCTTTACCACGTCTACAATGAAGTCATTGTGGTCTTGCTGAAACATGTGCAAATGAAAGCCGAATGCCCCGTCTGTTATTGAGGGGCAGAAGATTGGAACATCGTGCTTTGCTGCTTGGTACAAAACAGAATTTTCGTCATTTAGCATTAGCCCAATTTCTTTCAGCATGTCTGAGACAGCCCACCTGTTTTTTTTCTTGTAGAGCTTTGCGAGAACCGGTCCAATATAATCTTCAAATTTCATATAGCTTTCGTTTTTGATGAAAAGGTTTCCAACCCTGTTAATGCCTTGCTCGTGCAATTCAACATCGTCTGCTTCAAACTCTCCAACAATGAATTTTTCTCCGGTTGATTTCATTATGTCTTCTTCCAGGCCGCCGACTGTTGTCACAATTACGTCTGCCATTCCAAGCCTTATTAGCTGGGCAAAGAATCCTCTCAGGCCAGATGTCGACATATTTGATGTGTAAGTAAGAAAGATTTTTGCAGAATTCTTTTTCATTTTTACTATTACTTCTGCTGCCTTTGCCAGTTCCACGCTTTGAAAGCCAACATGCTTAAACTGGCTGACTATGTCTTTTACTGTCATTCCTTTTTTCCATTGAAAGTCTTCAACAACCTGCATTTACATCACCGCTTTTTTTTTAAAACCATAAAAACACCTTGTGCTCTTATGCCTACCTCTTTTAGAAGAATTAGTTTTTCCTTAAATTGGAAGGGTAAACATAGAGATAATTAGCCTTGAAAACCTATTTAAATTTGCCTTTTTTTGGCTTATTTGACTATTTGGAGCCCAAACTTTCTTTCAAACAGCTTTTCTGAGGGCTTTTTCTTGGTTTCAACAAACTCTGTATTAGTGCTTTTTTCAATTTCTTTCCTGTATTTTTCCAGGAATTTGGGGTCATCGCTTGAAATCCTTAGTTTTGTTGTTTCCCCTGGCATCAATTTTGCCTCTTTTCTAAGGGACTGAATCTTTCTTCTCAGTTCCTGTAATTCCCAGTTTTCTTTCAAATCGTCGTCTGCGTCAATGTCAAGGAATAACTTCAAATTGTCAAATTCTTTTTCTGCCCACTTTCCTTTCTTTGGCTTTTTTGTGTCTAAGGAAACCTTTTTGACATTGCAGCTTCCTGCCACAACGTTTTTGACCTTGCTTAATTCCTTTCCTGTCTTTGAAACAATGACAAGCTGGTTCAATGGCCATCTTCTCCTTAGCTTGCTTTCTTCTCTCATTGACAGAACAACTTGAGTAACCTGCTTTCCTCGTTCAAACTCTTCTTCAAGCTTTTTGTTAACTTTTTTCTTGTCGAATTCAGGCAGGTCAAGCAAGTGAATTGATTCAGGCATTTTGCCTTTCTTTAAATCCTGGTATAAGTATTCTGTGATATGTGGTGTTATTGGTGCCATCAGCCTTAGAAGTCTGTCAACTACATAGGACATTGTTTGGCTTACAAGCTTTGCTTCTGCTCCCTCTGTTCTGTCCCTCACACTCTTAATGTATGTTCGGCTCAATTCCTCCATTACAAAGTTTTCAATGGCTGCCGCTGCTTTTGAGTAAGTGTAATTATTGTAAGCGTTTAATACGTCTTCTGTCAGGCTGTGTACCTTGCTCAGAATCCATTTGTCTTCAACTTTCAACTTTTTCTCATCAATCTTTTCCGCATTCTCAATGTCCAGGTCTAAATAGATCAATGCATAATTGTAAGTATTCCACAAAACATTGAAGAATCTGTGAATGTCTCTAAAAGAATTCCATGAAAATGCAAAGTCTTCTCCTTTGCTTGTGCTAACCAAATAATATCTCAAGTAGTCACGGTTGTATTTTTCAATAACGTCTTTTGGCTGAACAATATTGCCAAGGCTTTTTGACATCTTTTTCTTCTCCAAATCTAGAACAATTCCGTGAACCAGAATGTTTTTGAATGGCGTCTTGTCAAAGCAAATTGTTGAAAGAATTAATTGTGAGTTCCACCATCCCCTGAACTGGTCTGTTCCCTCAAGGTTTAGGTCTGCTGGCCAGAACTTTTCAAGCTTTTTGTCATCTCCTGGGAAACCCAATGCTGCCCAGCTGCTTACTCCTGAGTCAAACCATACATCAAGAATTTCCGGAACCCTTTTCATTGTGCCTCCGCAGCTGCATTCTATTTCAATTTTGTCAATGCCTGGCTTGTGCATGTCAATGTCTTTTTGCTTGCTTAATTTTTCAAGCTCTTTTTTGCTTGCAACAACCTTTTTGGTATCGCAGTTTTCACAAATCCAGATAGGCAAAGGAGTTCCCCAATATCTTGCCCTTGAAATTGGCCAGTCTGAAATTCCTTCAAGCCAGTTGTGCATTCTGTCCTGCATCCAGCTTGGAACCCAGTTAACTTCCTTGTTTAAACTTAGCATTTTTTCCTGGAAGCTTCTTATCTGGAAAAACCATTGTTCAACCGAAAGCATAAGCAATGGGCTCTTGCATCTCCAGCAAACAGGGTAATCGTGGGTATGGTCGTGCTTGTATACAAGCCTGTTGTCAAAATCCAAATCTTCAATTATTTCCTTGTCTACAACTCTGCATTTCTTGCCTGCGTATTTTCCTGCTTGATCATTCAAAAGGCCGTTTAATTCAACCGGTGAAATGGCCGGCAATCCTGCCTTGTGACCTGCGTCATAATCTTCTTTTCCATGCCCTGGAGCGCAGTGAACAAGTCCTGTTCCCTCTTCAAGATTTACATATCTTTCGCTTGTGATAACTCGGTAGGCTGTTGGAAGTTCAGGCAGTTTAAGATTTTTGTGCAATGGATTTTTGTATTTAATCCCTTCAAGGTCTTTTCCTTTTACAACTTTTTCAATTGCATAACCTGCCTCGATTGTGTCCATTAAACCCTGTACTTTTTCTTTTGCAATTATCCAGGTTTCGCCATTGCTTAATCTTACATAAGAATAATCATATTTTGGATGAACCATTACTCCTGTGTTGCCTGGCAATGTCCAGGGAGTGGTTGTCCAAATAATCATAAAGGTTTCTCTTTCCCCCTCGACAGGAAATTTTACGTAAATGCTTTCGTCTGTTTGCTTTGTATATTCAATTTCGTTGTAGGCAACAGCGGTTTCGCACCTTGGGCAGATGTGAACAGGATAAAGCCCTTTGTACAGCAATCCTTTCTCGTCTGCTTTCTTAAAGGTCCACCAAATTGCCTCTATGTATTCGTCGTCCAATGTCAAGTATGGATTTTCCCAGTCCATCCAGACTCCTAAATTGTCAAACTCGTTGTTCATTACCCCAATAAATTCTGTCGCAAAATGCCTGCATTGGTCAATAAATTTGTCAACGCCGTATTCTTCAATTTGACCTTTGTTGTTAAAACCAAGCTTTTCCTCAACCTTTTTTTCAATGGGCAGGCCGTGTGTGTCATAGCCTGGCCTGTCAATTACGTCAAATCCCTGCATTCTCTTGCTTCTGATTGCAACGTCTTTCAGAATCTTGTTTAGGGCTGTTCCCATGTGAATATGGCCTGTTGCATAGGGAGGGCCGTCCATAAAGTAGAATCCCTTTTTTTGGTTTGCACTGTGTTTTCTTACCTTTTCAGGGATTTTGTCTCTTTTCCATAGCCTTTTGATGGATTCTTCTTTTTTCCTGTCAAAGGCTTCTAAAAGCTTTTTTTTGACCATTTTTAATGCACTTAAACTATCTTGACCTAATTAAATCTTTTAAACAGATGGCTTTTTTTGCCTAAAATATGGAAAAAAGCCGTTTTTTGCCCTTTTTCTCTGAAAAAAGAGTTATCATAGCCTTCTTGCAAACTTTCTGGAAAAGACGGCTTGCCTTGCACGCATTTCTTTTCTTTTGTCCTTCTCCAGCCTTTTATCGCCTGCTCTCATTGCAGCATACATATCGTGCGCTATTGCGTGAATTTCGTTCCTTGTGTTTGTTGCCTCGTTTATTTCTGCTGCAGGCATTTTTAAAATATGCATTCTCTTAATTGATGCATTTGTAACAAGGGACTTTGGGCTTCCGTAAATAAATGCGGTCCTCAGCATCCTTGCATAAAATTCTCCTTTCCTGCAGTGCAAAACTTTTTCCATTATAGAATGGGGAACCATTCTCTCATATGCCCTGTCAATGTAATCCATTAACTTGGTGAATGTAATTTTCTTTCTTGCAAAATCCCTAAGGTGGCCCTTAATGGTGCTGGTTGTAAGTGGTGCAGACAAAATTTTTACAACAGTGCTAATCTCTAAATTATGGGTTTTGTCAAGTTTTACAAGCCTTCTGATTATTTTCCTTCCGTCTCTTGGGCTGTGTTCCAGAATTTCTTTCATTGTTGAAGTGGCTTTTCTAATTCTCTTTTTTCTTTTTGCATTCTTTGCAATATTCCTTAGAACATTGATTGCCTTTTGGGTGTTTGCAACAGGGTCCCCTCTTTGAATTAGCTTTGCCCCGATTATAATTTTTTTCTTTACGGTTTTGTGCCTTCCTTTTTTTAACATTTCAAGTCCTTTTCCTAAAATGGGTCTGAGAGGATTTGAACCCCTGACCCTTGGTGTATAAGACCAATGCTCTGCCAGACTAAGCTACAGACCCATGTTTTAGCTTGAATATGCTTAATTAATTAAAACTGGGATTTATTTAAGAATTTACTGGATTTGCCTTCTATTTCTTGTTTTGATAAAATAAAAAAAAGAAGAAAGAAGGGAGTTTTTAAGCTCCCATTTTACTTTGCTATTTTTTTCAGCTCGTTGGCAATCTTTTTGAGCTCGTCTTTTGAGTTTATCAAAAGGCTTATGCCCACAACGAATGCCAGCACCCATGCGAATGCCTGGATAAACGGCGTCAAGAACAGTTGTAGAAGGTCCATTACAACATTTGCAATGTCTGCACCAACAACTAATGTTAAGGCAACCATGCCTGCAAAGATTAATACAATTGCTTCTGCAAGCAGTCCTAAAACCTTCTTAAGCTTGAATGTTGTTGCCTCAATGAGGTTCCTGAAATATCTTGCAATCAAGAGGCCTGCTGCTACTACAACTATCGCTCCCAATAATGAAAAGAATATTGGGCTTGTGTTGCTTGAGGAGAAGACAAAAAGTCTTTCCAAGTAGATTTTGAAGGTTTCAAGCTGTAACCAACCAACGGCTTGTGCCAGGAAAATTCCCAGGACATACCATTTTGTCAGGCTACCTACTAGTGAAGAAACCTCTTTTCCTCCTATTGCGGCCGTTAGATTTTGTTCGTCAATCCATTGGTCAACCTTGGTACTTTGCAGCAACTTGATTACAATGTGCTTTACAAATCTTGCAACCAGCACACCTAATCCAATAATTACTATTGCTGCTACGATCGTATAGATACTTTCGAGAAATTTACTAAGTAAATCGACCATTTCTGAATCACCTAATGGGTAAACAGCTTTCTTGTTTTTAAATCTTCTGCATTAGTTCGTCTATCGACTTTTCAAAATCGTTGATTGTTGAATTATTTTCGATAGTGGAATCAGCCATGGAAATAACCTGGCCTAGCTCGAATTTGGTTGAATCATGTTCATCCCTTTTGAAGAATTTTTCCTCTGTTTGGCCGTCCATCTCACTTCTTCTTCCAAACCTTTTTCCTTGGCCTGCGCTTACTGCTACTAGCTTAAAACCAGGTATATTTTTCCTAAAAAATTCAATTTCACTTACACTTCTTGGGCCTACAAAAACAACCTTTTCAAAGCCTTTTTCCAGGGCCTTTTCATAAACCCTTTTTGCAACAACATCCTGGCCAAACTTTTCCCTTAGCTCCTTGCCCTTATGGGACCTGTTCATCTTTGTGTCTTCCCTGCCTTCCTTTTCAAGTTCGAGGGCAAGCTCGTCGCTCATCACAAGCTTTTCAAAGCCATGCTTTTCAACAATATAATCTGCCGCAGTGTCCTTTCCCGATCTTGCAAGCCCTGTAAAAGAAATTGCTTTCATGCAAGAAGAAACGTGTAATCTTATTAATAACTTAATTTCTCCAACGTTTCTTGTCGAAGAAAGCAATAAATAGTTCTTGTTCTTTATTTCTTGTGTGACTGTTACTCTAAAAAAGAATACCGTTGTTCAGGCAGAGCTTAAGGCTGACAAAATTAAGTATATGGTTAAGCGTGATTTGTCTGGGGATGTGCAGTGGACTAATATGGCGAGCGTTGGAAACCTTAGTTTAGCAGGCATTACTGAAAGTGGCGTGCCTTATTCAACAACAGGGACCACCAATGCTGGCTGGAATTTTGTCAAATTCCCCAAAGTAAGTTTTTCTGCAAGTAGGCCTGCTGACGGGCCTATAGGTTTTAAAATGTTTATTAGAATTAACAATGTCGTGAAAACAAGCACTACTACAACCACTTTTTGCACGCCTGGAGCTTGCACTCTTTCAGGAACCTGGACTCCGGCGCCAAGGTCCATTACTAGTGCGGCTGCCAACCCAAACACAATTAAGTTTCAAGTGTCAGCTACTATGTTCCCTTTTGTAACCGCTGCTTTCAAAAGCAACATGCAGAGAAACGACAAGACAACTGTTATGGCTACAACCTAACTGCCGCTGTTTCTTGAATAAAAAAAAGAAAAAGAATGCCCGCTAAAGCGGGACTTAATTGTTCTATTATAGTGCCTGTATCATCGAGCGCTAAAAGGCGCGAAGATGGTACTCGCACTAACCGGGCGTGACGGTTACATCATGCCCATGCCAGGTGGCATTCCGCCGCCCATTCCTGGGGGTGGCATTGCTCCTTTGCCTTTGCTGCTTCCAGCAATTATATCGTCAATTCTCAGGATCATTTCTGCAACTTCTGCTCCAGATGTGATTGCCTGTGTCTTGATTGACAATGGCTCTATGACATGCATTGCCTTCATGTCTGAAAGCTTTGCTTTTAAGACGTCTACTCCAATTGTTTTCCCTGTTTTGCCTGCGTGTTTGCTTCTCAGGTCAACAATGGTGTCCAAAGGGTTCATTCCTGCGGTTTCTGCAAGAGTCCTTGGAATTTCTTCAAGGGTGTTTGCAAATCCTTCTATTGCAAGCTGTTCCCTTCCGCCAATGGTCTTTGCATAGTCTCTCAACTGCATTGCGATTTCTACTTCAATGCTGCCTCCACCTGCTACGACTCTGCCGTCCTTGATTGCGGTTGCTGTTGCCATCAATGCGTCGTGAACTGCCCTTTCTGCTTCGTCTATAATTTGCAGCCTTCTATGAAGACCATGTTGTCGCCTGCAACCTTTTTTTCTTGAACAATCTTTGCGTTTCCAAGCTCTTCCTTGGTTAGGCTTTCAAGTCTTGTTACAACCTTTCCACCTGTTGCTCTTACAAGTGCGTCCATGTCTGATTTTTTGACTCGCCTTACTGCAACAATTCCTTCTTTTGCAAGGAAGTGCTGTGCTAGGTCGTCAATGCCTTTTTGGCAAATTACGACGTTTGCGCCTGAATCTTTAATTGAGTCAACCATTTTCTTAAGCATTGCTTCTTCCTGATCTAGGAATGCCTGCATTTGCTCAGGGCTGGTTATCTCAATCTTTGCATCTGTCTCAGTGCTTTTTACTTCAAGTGCTGTGTCAACAAGTGCGATCTTTGCGTTGTTTGCCTTTCTTGGCATTCCGCCGTGAACGATTTCCTTGTCGATTACAATTCCTTGAACTAGTTCGCTTTCTGCAAGTGATGCTCCTTGCTTTTTCTCAACCTTTACGTTGTCTATATCAATGTCTATTTTGCCGTTTTCTTCGTCGGCAATTTGTGTCAATGCGTCTACGACAATATCTGACAGTTCCTCTGTTGACTCTGCTGCTTTGCCTGTCATTGAGGTCATTGCAATGTTTTTCAATGTCTTTTTGTCAGAGAATTTAATTTCTTCTGCTGCGCCTTTGGCAAATTCAATTGCTTTCTTTCCGGCCATTCTGTATCCCTTTACAATAACGCTTGGGTGAATGTCGTTGTCAAGCAATGTTTCTGCTTCTTTCAAAAGTCCGCCTGCAAGAACAACTGCTGTAGTTGTTCCATCTCCAACTTCGTTGTCCTGTGTTTTTGCGACTTCTGACATCATTTTTCCAATCGGGTGCTCAATGCTTATTTCGTCAAGTATTGTTGCTCCGTCGTTTGAAATTGTTACGTCTCCCATGTCGTCAACAATCATTTTGTCCATGCCCTTTGGGCCTAGTGTTGACTTGACTGCGTTTGCAACTGCTTTTGCAATCAAAATGTTTATTCTTTGTGCGTCCCTTCCTCGAGTCCTTTTAGCTCCTTCTGGTAGGAATACAACTGGTTGCTGTGAATCAGCCATTTATATCTCACGCTCCGTTTTTGTTTCTAATTCTTCAAAAATTGCTTTTTGTTTTAATATCTAATAAGAAGAATTACCTAAAGAAATTGATGGATAACAATGTTTAAAAGCCTTGTTATTTTTGATGGACATGAATGTCTAAAAAAAGCCTTTTATTCCACAAAATTCGTGCCCAAATTACCTGTTTTAAGAGAGGCTTCTGCTGCCTTTTTCAGCAGCTTTTCAATGGCTGTTTTTGCCTTTTTTTCTGCTATTTCTTTCAGCCTTTTCCTGCTTTTAACTGGCCCAAGGCTTTGCCAAAAAAGCTCTTTTTCTTCTTTGGAAATTGCCTGAATGCTTATTTTTTTGTCGAAATTAGTGCTTGTTTCCTCAAAGCTTTGTTTTGCTATTTCTTCTGCCACAATCTTTGCAAAAACAATGCATTCTAGAATGGCTGTTCCTCCTATTCTTGAGGCTCCGTGCAAGCCTGTTGCACATTCTCCTAGTGCAAAAACATTGTCTAAATTTGTTTTTCCTTTTGCGTCAACCTTTATTCCGCCAAGGGAGTAATGCAGTGCTGTTGCAATCTCAAACTTTTGCATTTCCTCAAGGCTTTTTCCCTCAAAAATGTGTGCAAACTCTTCCTGGTTTTCAGGCATTTTGTCCTGGTTAACAAGTTCTGCAAAAACCTTTCCCTTTCTTCTCTGCAAATAAAATTCCCTTGCCATTTTGTCAAAGATAAAATGATGATTGTTTTCTGCAAGAGCTTGTCTTACCTCGTCCGAAAGAAATTCATTTCCTTCCTTGTCCACAAACTTCATTTCCTTTAAAATTTTTCCTGAAAACATTGCTTTTGGAAATCTTTTGTCAACTATTAGGAATGGCTGGAACATGTTGAATTCAAGATTTTCAACTTCAATGCCTGCTTCAAGTGCAAGGCTTAGCAGGCAGTAATTTGATGTGGAATAAGTGCTGTGCTGGTAGAGGCTACCAAGTCCTCCGAATGCAAGTGCAAAAACATCTCCAAAAATCTTTTCCTTACCCGCAATTATTCCGACTGGTTTGTTTTCCTTCAAAATCATTCCTGTTACGGTGCAGGTCTTTATCCTGCCGCCTTTTTTCAAAAATTCTTTTTCCAACTTTTCAACAACTGTTTTGCCCGGCATTTTTCCCGAAGCAATCTTGCCCATATTTGATTCCCTGGAATCAATGCCGTGTTCTTCAAAGAATGAATATGCGTCTGAAACATTTTCAGCAAAGGCTTTTACCATTGCTTTGTTGTTTTTTCCCTTGCCTGCTTTAAGAATTGCCTTTTCAAATTCTTTTGGCTTTTTTTCCATCAGGTTCCAGGCTGAAACATAGGATGCACTGGCGCCGCCTGCAACAATTAAAACATTCTTTTCTCCTTTTTCCAAAAGGCTTATTCCGAGGCATAGACCTGCGGCTCCCTTTCCCAGGATAACAATTGAAGGCATAACAATTTTCTTGCAAGCCATTCTTTTAAACAGATTCTTCTGGCCTAGTAATAGCTTTCCAGACTTGAATAGAACTCATTGTATTTTGGAATATCCCTTATTATTATTTCAGGCATTCTGCTTCCTGTTGTGTGGACAATAACTGTTCCGTTTCCAAAAATTTTGTGGGTGATTCCCTGGAATTTTTTCAGGTGGTCAATTTTTGTAAAGACAATTGAGGTCTGCATCTTGTAGAAGATTCCTGACTTTGCCACAACTCTGTATGGCTGTATGCTGAATGACATTGCTTTTATGCTTAAGATAACCCATCCTAAAACTAAGACATCTGCGACAAGCACAAGTGGGATAAATATCGGGACGGTTAAAAGCATTATAATTGCTATTGCAGTTAACACAAGCAGAATAATGCCTGTAACCAGAAGCGAGTTTGCAAGCAATGGTTTTTGAAGAACAAGGTTTTTTGCCTTAAATTGTTCAATGTTTGCCGCAATGTTTGCCACTTCTTCTGCAGATGGCCTTTTGTATAACACAAGGTCAATCAATTCATCCATATCTTTTACTTTTGGTATATAGTTCATTCTGAAATGGTGTGGCACAAGCCTTACTTTTTGCCCTTTCTGGTTTGTGACCATGCTTTCGCCTGCCACGTTAAAGATTATTGATCCAAGACTTGATGCAGGATATCTGATTGTTGTGATGTCTTTTATATTGTCGTACAATGCATAGAAATGAAACTTGTAAAAAATTCCTGTTTCAAAGTGCACATAATCTTTGAAAAAGTGAATCTTTGAGGTTTTGTAATATGCTTTGAAGTAGATAACTAAAACAGCCAAAAGAATTATGCCTGGAACGCTAACCACTGCGTAAAGACCTAAGACTGCCAGGACACCCATTGTTCCTCCCAAACTGCTTATGGCAAGCCCTATGATTGCCCCAAGAATTATTGATGTCAATGCAAATGTAAGGGGCAAGTCTGCCTTTATCATTTCCTTCAAGCTGACAAACTTTGCAAGGATTTTTTCTCTCATTTCAGGCATTTCTTTTACATTTGCAAAGTTTACATTGTGGGTTGCTCCAATTGACCAAAAGGTTGTGGAAAAAGTGTTGAACCATTCATCAATAAAGTCTCGTTTGAAAACAATTCCGGTTATCTTGTCGTTTGAAAATTCAATGTTGCGGCTGTTCAAGAAGTCAAATTTTTCAGTCATTCCCTTTGGGTTAATGCTGTACTTGGTTGCAGCTGCTTTTATTAACAAGCCAACTATTCCCAGGAATGACAGGGCTCCAAAGCCTGCCAGTGGAATTCCAAATGCTCCAAAGCCTACAAGAGTTAAAACTATTCCAATGAAAATTAAAATAATTGGTATCATGGCTCCTGGTGCAATAGTCCTTATCATGTCCATTGTGTAGTTTGCTGTAAATGCTGTTTCTGCCAACAGTTTTTTGGAAGCACCTGCCACTATTTTAGTTGCCTTAACCTCTTCTGAAACAACTTTTTCCGTTTTTGTTCCGCCCAATGCACTGCTTTGGTTTATTAGGGTGTCAATGTTTTTTTCCATCAATGGCCCATTAACTATATTTTTGAACAATAGTTCGTAGCCTACTCCCTGACAGCTTATTTTTACATCATACAATCCAAAAATTTTGTCAACCAATGTTTGAGTTATTTCTGAATCGGCAAGGTTTTCAAGCGGAACAAATGAGTCAACCTTTGTCAAAAAGCCTTCTGTGTAAACAATTGTGTCATTGTAGATATAGTAAACTCTTTTCATCAGGTCAAGGAATCTTATTATTGTATTGCCATATATCCAGAGTACTACAACAATCAACAGACCAATAAATGCTATTGGACTTGCTTGGGCCATAATTACTGCCAGCATCCAAATGCCTGTGAACAGTAAAAACAAAATTCCAGCAAAAAGCGGTCCAATTGTTTCAAAGAAAACTCCAATAATGCTTGGCCGTTCTTTTTCAACTAATTCCTGTTTCAACAGCCTGAAACCGTTTGACTGCATAGTGTGTTCCAATGCTTTGTAGACCTGCTCCGGGTTGTCGATTGAAAGCATAACTGCTTCTGCTCTAGCGCTTCCTGCAAGTTCTATAATGACGTGACCTGTGTTAAACAGCTTGTTTTCAATCCAGGGTCTAATCATTGTAACGTGAGTAATATTTTTTACGACCAGTTCTGTTTCTCTGTCATGGAAAATGCCGCCGCCTTTTGCAAATATTTTTTCTGTGTGAAAAACATATTTCTCTTTTTTGTAGCGCACTATTAATGAATAGTAACTAAGTGCTTCCAAAAGAACAAATGCTGCAAAAAAGTAAATTAGGTTAATTGGCAAAAATATGCTTGAAAGAAAGCTAAGAATGCCTAATGCAATAATCAGACCAAAGGTACCCAAAACAAAATGGTAATTTATAAAGGCAGTTTTATTTGGCTTTAATTCAAATGACTCCATTGCTTTTCTTTTATCTTTAAACAACTATATTAAGCTTTAGTCGGAAAAAAAACTGCTGAACCCTTTTTATTTCTTTTTGCTTGAGGCCGATTGTGATTTCTTTTTTAAGCTTTTCCTAAAAGTATTTGGTTAATAGTTTGTGTAAGCTTTTTGCTTATAAAAAAATTAGGGAGTGGTTTGAATGGATGTAAAATTTGAAGAAGAAGAAACTACTGAAGAAACTGAAGAAGAAGAGGACGAAGAAGAAGAACCTGAAGACGACGAAGGCATTGCTGAGTAATTGTCTTCGGCTTTTTTTAAAATTCGGGCGTTTGCCTTTGGTTGCGCCCAACAATTATTTTTTTAAACTGTTTTTCAAACAAGCAGGCTTACTCTTATTTTAACCTTGTTACTACTAGTGCGTTGTTGAACGTTCTGCGTTGTTTCTTTAATGCAATTCTCAGAAAATCAATTTTGAAATTTACTCCAAAAGAATTTTTGATGCTTTCTCTGCTTGTTTTCATTCCAAAGATAACAAACAATTTTCCGTTTTTGGACAGCCTTCTTGAAAGCTTATTTAACACTTGTCCAAAGTCTGCTTTTGCCTGCCCAATTGAGTAAAAGGCAGTTATTGCGTCAAAGCTTCCAAGCTTGGCAAGGTTTTTTGTTTCAACTGCTCCCACATGCTGTTTCTTTCCTTCTGTTGGAATTGCATTTCTAAACGCTTGCGATGGGTTCAGGGTGTGCAATTCAATTGCTTTCGCTTCTGGGCCAAAAGAGGAAAGAAAGGGTTTCCAATAACCTCCTTTTGCGCTGCCGACATCAAGCACTTTTACCTTGCCTTTTCTTGCAACAACCTCGCTTAAATGATTTGGAATTCTTTTCTTTAGAATGCCCTGTGAAAAGAAACGCCTTGCCCTATAACTGTCTCCCTTGAACCTGTATGGGACTGTTCGGCTGTCCCTGCCGCCTTTTTTGTGCCAGACATATTTCTTTCCCTCTGCGCTTCGCTGGTCTCTTTTCCTAACGTCTTTAACTGCTTGTGCAAATTGTTCTCTGGTTAATCCGCTTTTTATAGAATTAGTTTTTCGTAGACTTCTAATGGTTCTACTTACCATTGAACAGTTACTCCTGTATAATTTTTACAACAAGCCCTGAATCTGATATTTCGACAGGGTGGAGGTCCTCTGAGTGTGAGGTGCCTCTCATTTTGACAATGCTTAAAACCCTTTGGAATGAAATGGCTGTTCTTGTCCTCCCCATTAGTACTAGGCCGTCGAACAAAAAGTCTTCTGGTGTGTACTCCATGTTGTCAAAGTCTGTTTTCTTTTTCTCAGCAGTTACCATTAATGTAATGCCCATTCCTGTGAGCACTTCAATAAACCCAAGAATTCTTGCCCTGAAGTTTCTTACATCGCTTGAAAGGTATTCAAGGGGCGTAATTGAGTCAACAGCAACTCTTTTGATATTGCTATTCTTTATTTCTTTTACTAATGCGTCGGGTGCCAGTTCGTAACCATGGGTTACTGGAATTTTCATAATTTTGATAAAACCCTTTGCTTCAAGGTCATCTAAGTCCATTCCAAGCTTTTTTGCATTTTCCTTTACTTTTTCAACGGTTTGCTCGCTTGTAACATAAATGCCTGGCTCTCCGTAAAGCCTGGCTCCGTTGTAAATATACTGTAGTGCAACAATGCTTTTTCCTGTTCCAGGCTCTCCACTTACAAGAACACTGCTTTTGTTGGCAAATCCCCCTATTGTAAGCAGTTCGTCAAGTCCTGGAGTGCCTGATTTCACAACTTTTGTTTCTCTTTCCATATAAACCATTTAATTATTGTTTATTCTTCTATAAATTAGTTATGGATGCAAGATTTGAGCAATTTCTTTCGGAAAAAAAACTTTTCCTGGTTGAAAAACTGGGTAAGGGGCGTAGTAGCCATGTTTTTCTTGTAAAAAACAATAGTGGAAAAAAGCTTGTGGCAAAAATTGAACGGCCTGAATCAACAAGATTTAGAATGAGTGAACGTGAAGCTGAGAACCTTGCAAAGGCAAACAAGGTTGGAGTCGGTCCAAAGCTTATTTCAGTTGATCACAAGAAACGAATTGTGTTAATGGAGTTTGTGCCAGGTAATGGAGTTTGTGCCAGGCCCCTGGTTTTCTGAGTGGCTTTTTGAAAATCCATCCAAGGCGGTTTTGCAAAAGTTTGTAAAAGAGCTTGAGAGACAGGCAAGGGCTTTGGATAAAATAAAACTTGACCATGGCCAGCTTGCAGGTATGGGTAGAAACATTCTTGTAAGAAAAGATTTGCCTGTAATAATTGACTTTGAAAAGGCCTCTGACAACAGAAAATGTCACAACCTTTCAAAAATTGATTCATTTCTTTTCAAAAGCCCTTACGGTGCAATTGCAAAAAGGGTCAGGGTAATTCTTGAAGTAAAGGTTTAATAACAAGGGAGTCCCAATTTCTTTTAGGGATTGATTAAAAATGCCGTTGAAGAAAAGAACTGGCTCTTTAAAGCCAACTCAGGTAAAAACATTTTTTGAGAAACGCTTGAAGAAGAGAAGAATGGCTTTTAAGAACGGTGAGTGGAGCAAGCTTACAACAAAAGATAAGGCATTTGTAATTGCCGAATCTTTTAAGCAAAGCCATGCCAAAGCATATTCTCCCCAGTATGTTCAGGGAATCTTAATGCCTCTTGTTAAACAACATCCTGTAAAGTTTGCCTCAGGTCTTGGAAGGTCAAACACACAATTTTTCTTTGAGGGCTTGGGCAAGAATATTGAGCCATTCTTCAAAATGCTTGGGGCAGACACCGGCAAGTTTGTCAAAAGGCTTTATTACAAGAACCAGCTTGCATCAGGCGCTTTTGCGGGCCAGCTTGGCAACGGCCTTTCAAAAAACATTTCCTCTTTTCTTAGTGGCCTGAGCAAAGAGGGTTTGAAAAGATTTGATAACACTCTTCAACGGCAGGACAAAAGAAAGTTTTTTATTGTCGGCCTTGGAAAAAACGCTCAAACCTATTTGGACGCGGTTCACAGAGCGCGAAATGTGCGTTAATTAGCACTATTTTTTTACTGCCATTTAAGCTGAGGCAATCCGCCTGTTTCTTTCCAAACAGTTGAAAAGTTCCAGTTAGCTAGGGGCTCATTGGAATTTGAATAGAACTGAGATTCACTTGCAACAGAGATGCAGCCATCGTCGCTTGGGAACTCTCCTTCGCACATTCCTTCAAACGGCCCAAAGTCTTCATCCCAGGTACATCCTGCTATTAAAGTGCATTCTGTTTCCTCATAAATTGCTTGGCAATCAAAAATAAAGCAAAAACTTGCACTGTCTCCGGCGTGATCCTGCCAGAAGGAATTGCTTACAAGCTTTCCTTGGGCGGTAAGGCCACCAACACTTGAACTTGCATTAACTGTTGCGACTGTAAAAGAATTGTTTATGCTGCCTCCACCATTTCCATTCCAGCCAATTAGTCCTCCGACCCTATTACTTCCTGAAACAGTTCCGGCAGAATAGCTGTTTGTTACATTTGTGCCTGCGCCATGCCTTCCAATAAGGCCGCCTGTTCCATAATTACCTGTCACTGTTGCATTTGTATAAGTGTTAGTAATATTTCCGTAAGCTTCTCCAACAAGACCTCCAACATAAGAGTAATTATAGGGGCTTGTAATGCTCCCTGTAACAAACGAATTTTGGACAGAAACATCGCTTCTTCCTGCAATGCCTCCAACCCATTCTCTTCCAGTTACATTGGCTCCTACCAATCCAACACTGGTAATGCTTCCAGGGTCTTCAACAAATCCAAACATTCCAACGTAATTTTCAGAGGGCCTGTTAATAGTCAAACCTGTAATGGTATGATTTTGCCCATCAAAGTTTCCATAAAACTTGTTGTATGAATCCTTTCCAACTGGATTAAACCCTTTTCCGTCTCCTGAGTCAAAGCCTGTGCAGTCAATGTCCTGGTTCAAAGCATAATTTGCATTTCGTTCATCATTCATTGCCTGTAAGGCGGTACAATTGCATATAAGGTATGGATTTCCTCCTGTTCCATCGCCTCCACAAAACGTTCCCATACAATCAGTATCTTGTTCGTCTGGCAAGCCGTCTGCATCATTGTCAAAGCCATCTGCACAAAGTGTTTCGGTTTCAAATTCACAAAGTTCTCCTGCTTGGCCACCAATATCTCCAGCACAATCTAAATCACCACAATCTGTGCCTCCGTTTTGAAGGCCGTCATCCCGATCGTTGTCAAAGGAATCATTGCAGGTTAATTCTTCGTCAAATTCGCAGTATTTTACAACTGGAAGAGGACAGGGATTTTGTGGGTGGTTGGGATCGCATCCAATAAGGGTATCGCAGTCAGGGTCTTCGCAGTCAATTAATGCATCGGAGTCGTTGTTGTATCCATCTGAGCAAAGGTAATCAGTGTCTTCCCCACTTGGAGGTGCTGCCATTGGTGTTGTTCCCCCTCCTGAAACAAGTAAATTTTGAATAAGGCCTGCGGCATCCATGTACTGTATTGCAACTTGCCCTTGTGTAATATCTGGGGGCACGTCACACTCTATTTTTAGTTCTCCTCCTGCTCCTACAATGTTACTTGTGTTTGAATTGTCACAATTCTCATACCCTACAGTTGCTGTAATGTTTTGAATTTTAATTTCTCCACCTGTAATATTTTGTAGTTTAATAATTGCAACACTGCCTTCAACAGCGGTTCCTTTTATCATTAATTTTGTTGGATTAGAGCTTGAAAAAACTGGTTCAGCCGAGGGCTGGCCAATAACAAGAGTGAGAATGCCTACAACTGTTACGACCAGAACTATTGCCCAGCCATAGGTCATTAAGTATTCCATTCCGGCTTGGGCTTTTTTGTTCATTGATTAAAGTAATTTGATATCCTTTGGTATATTTAATTCTGCCTTTTGCAGAAGAGAAATAGGTTTGGAGGCAAAAGCCTCCTTCTAAAAAATTTGTTTCTGACAGAGTCAATTTATTTTCTGAATTTTCTGTCAACTTCACTTATCAGAACGTCACATGCTGCTTTGACGCTTTCAAGCTGCTTAATGATTCTTTCCTTTTCAAGCTCAATTTCCTGAACTGTTTCATATGGTTCAACTGCTTCTCTTAGCATGCCGCCGTCAACATATGAGTAAGGGTGGGAATCCATCTTTTTGGCAATTCTTTCAACCATTTTTCCAAGCCAGACATTCATTTCATCCTTTACCTGGCCCTTTATTTGCTTGCCGTCGCTTAAATGTTTTCTAAGCATATTGACAATTGTTGCCCTTGGAAAAGGTAATTTATCCTCGTCAATTTGTGATTCTTCTTCAACCTTAGCGGTTTCTGGTGTACCAGGCTTTTCCTCTTCTGATGTCTTGTTTTCTTCAATTTTCTCCTCTGCCATAATAATAGCCTCCCGAATTTTTCTAAATAGCACTAAAAATTAAGTAGATATCTTGTGCAACATTCAGATTTTAAAGCCTTTCCATGCGAAAAAACGCGTGCTTTTTTGGAGGTAAAAAGCTAAAATTGCTTAAAAAGTGGCAAAACAGCTCTTTTCTGGCCTTTTTCTAAATAAAAAATATCTGTTTAACAGTTTGATTAGATTTTCCAGCCTGTTGAGGTCAATACTGCTAAATCTGATCCTAAAACAGTTGCAGTATAAGTTCTTGGGCTTGGCGCGTCGCACATTGAAATGACCATCCTGCTGGTTTTGGAAATGTTTAATATTTCAATCCCATAAATGTCCTGGTAATAATTCGTGATTTTTTCTTCAGTGGTAGCGCCTGCATGTTCTGACCATGGGTCTGGATAACATTGTATACCTGTATAACTGGCGCTTGCAGTGCACATTGGGCTGGATGTGCAATCAGAGTCTATGCAGTCAATGCCGCCTCCTGGTTGGCCTTCGTCTGCATCGTTGTCAAATTCGTCGTCGCATGTTGTTTCTGTTTCAAATTCGCAGTATTTTACAACTGGAAGTGGGCATGGATTTTGTGGGTGGTTGGGATCGCATCCGATAAGGGTGTCGCAGTCAGGGTCTTCGCAGTCAATTAATGCATCGGAGTCGTTGTTGTATCCATCTGAGCAAAGGTAATCAGTGTTTTCCCCTTCTGGAGGTGCTGCCATTGGTGTTGTTCCTCCTCCTGAAATAAGGATATTTTGCAGAAGGCCTGATGCGTCAGTGAATTTAACGTTTATTTTTCCCTGGCTTGCTCCTGGTATTGTTTGGCATTGTATTTCCAGTTCTCCGCCTGAAATTACTGTGTTGTCTGCGGCAATATTCACTGCTTCACAGTCATAGAAGCCGCTTGGGTTTGAAACTGTTTCAATTTTTATTTCTCCGCCTGTAACATTCTGCAATTTAATGGTCGCAAGATTGTTTTCAACATTTGCCCCTTTTATCAAAAGCTTTGTTGGGTTAGAGCTGGAAAATCCTGTTTCAGACAAGGGTTGGCCGACAATAAGAACAAGGACTCCAATAACTGCTGCAACCAAGACTATGGCCCAGCCATAAGTTATTAAGTATTCCATTCCTGCCTGTGCCTTTTTGTTCATTTTCATAAATTAATTCATTTCCACTATTTGTTTTTTTTAGGTTTTGTTTCCTTATGCCAAGTCATGCTATTCAGAATATCTTTGACTTTGAGCTTTTTTACCGCAATATTGCTGTCTCCTGCTCCATAGTATATCAGCAGGCTTTTCCCACTAATGCTTGGAATAGCTGCTGTTGGAAACACTACATTGTTTACAAATCCTTCTTTTTCAAACTTTCTTGTTGGAGTAAACAATGGCTTTGTTTTAGGAGACCTTGCAAGCACTTTTTCCGGATTTTTCAAGTCAAGCATTATTGCTCCGGCACTATATGTTTTCCTTTCGTTCTTTTCTTTTACTCCGTGGTAGATCGCGAGCCAGCCATCCTCTGTCTTTATTGGAACTGTGCCTGCGCCAACTCTTATGGCTTCCCAGCTGTTTGGCCTTGGCTGGAAAATGCTTCGGTCCCTACCCCAGTAAATCAAGTCCTTTGAATAAGAAATCCATACAGACGGCTTGCTGAATTCAAAGAAGCCTTCTGGCCTGTGCAGTGCGACATAAAATCCATTAATTTTTTCGGGGAAAAGCACAACGTCCTTGTTTTGTTCTCTAAAAATAAGCCCTTTTCTTTTCCAGTGCCTTAAATCTTTTGAAACAGCCAAGTAAGTTGAAACCCCTTCATGTCGGGAAACTCCTACATAGGTCATTGCATATTCATTTTCGATTTTTGTAATGCGCGGATCCTCTACTCCATATTGCCCTTCTGTTGGAGACCCTGTAAAGTCAGGCTTGTCTGAAATTTTTTCAACTTCAAACCCTGTTTTGTCAATTCTTATCCTTCTAATGTGTGAAAAGTTTGTCAGCCTGCAGGTTCCGTCCTTTAGATGAATTACGTTTCCGCCTTTTCCAATGTAAAATCTTTCCTTAATGGTTTCTGTTCCCATTGTGTGCTGACCCTTTCTTTCGACAACAATCGGGCATTTAAGCGGCCCCTTTTTTGGCATGCCGTGGGTTTCGGCAATCCTTGCAAACAACTCAATCTTCTTGTTTGGCATTCTTACTCCTGCCGGGTTTAGTGCGCCGTTTACTATCCAGTGCCTGAAAGACGGCTTAATGTCTTTTGGAGTGACCAACAACTTTGTTTTATTTCTCATAAAAACTAATAAAATAATAACTTTCTTCCTTTTAATTCTTTTTCAATATTGAAAGAATTAAATAAAAGCAATTTTTTTGATTTTCAACTGGTTTTTTTGCTAATGTATTTAAATGTTGTTAACTTTGTCTATATACTTAATAGATAAAGTGGTCTTATGAAGTTGTCAATGAAAAGTGAATATGCCTGTTTGGCCTTAATTGATTTATCTGAGAATTACGGCAAGGATTTAATTAAGATTGAGGGCATTTCAAAAAGAAAGAAAATCCCTAAAAAATATTTGGAGCAAATTTTGTTGTCATTGAAAAGGGCCGGGCTCCTGAAAAGTAAAAGGGGTGCTGGTGGTGGATATATGTTGTCAAAGCCCCCTAGTAAAATATCTATTGCAGAAGTGGTCAGATTAATGGATGGGGCGCTTGCGCCTGTTGAATCGGTAAGCAAGTATTTTTATGAGCCGTCTCCAATTGAAAAAAATAAGCAATTAATGGGTTTGTTCAGGAACATTCGGGATTATGTTTCAAACAAACTTGAAAAGACAACTTTTGCTGATTTAATTAAAAAGTGATTTTTTTTGGGGTTTTAATCTCTACTAAAAAGATGGGGAAAGTATAGATAATATTTGAAGCAGGGTGTAAAGAAATTTGTTTGGAAAATTGTTTGATTTGGAAAAAAGATTGGAGTGGTTTTAACCTTGTTTGATTTGGCTTTTGGAGTTGGTTCTGCAATTGTTATAATTGCTTTTTTGGCAGAGTATATAGATTCTACTCTTGGAATGGGTTACGGCACTACTTTAACACCTGTCTTGCTATTGCTTGGTTTTGAGCCTTTGCAAGTTGTTCCAGCTGTTTTACTTTCTGAATTGATTACTGGTCTGTTGGCTGGTTTTACACACCATTCGGTTGGCAATGTTGATTTCAGGCCAAAAACCACCAATGTAAAAGTTATATTGGAAAAAATAGGGGAACTTGGCTGTGTTGAAAGTTTTAAGAGGGGAATTCCACTGCACCTTAAAATCGTGTTGTTAATTGCTTCTTGTAGTTTTTTGGGAACTATTCTGGCAGTATTTGTGGCGGTAAGTTTGCCGACTTTTTATCTAAAAGTTTACATAGGGCTTTTAATTTTGGCAATTGGAATAGGGATCTTAGCCACTGTGAACAAAAAGTATGGTTTTTCTTGGAAAAAAATAATTGGGCTTGGTTTGCTGGCTTCGTTTAATAAGGGCATGAGTGGGGGTGGATATGGACCGGTTGTAACAGGCGGCCAACTATTGTCGGGCGTTGAAGGCAAGAACGCCATAGGAATCACTTCATTGGCCGAAGGGCTGACTTGTATTGTTGGAGTTATTGTATACTCTCTTACGATCAGTTCTATTGACTGGATCCTGGCGCCTTATTTAATACTTGGCGCGATTTTTTCAGTTCCATTGTCTGCATATACTGTAAAAAGAATTAAAACGAGAAAACTAAGGTTTGTAATAGGCATAGTTACAATTGTGTTGGGTCTTGCTACTTTGGCAAAAGTTTTGTTGTGAAACTTATTGCAATCTATTTACTAAGGCTGATTGGACAATAAGCACGGGTCCTGGAAAAAAATAATTTTCAGCATACTTTAAAAAATGCGTTCGAATGATAATTATATATGGCTCTTTCTATCAAGAACCTTTCAATTTCCCTTGGCAGCAGGGAAATATTGATTGACGAAAGCGTGGGGCTCGCAGACGGCTCTAAAGTAGGGCTTATTGGTAGAAATGGAGTGGGAAAAACAACGTTTCTCAAAGCCATTTTGGGGCAAGTGGACTACAATGGCAAGATTGAATTTAACGGCAAAGCAGCTTATTTTTCCCAACAGGTTGAATTGGATTCTAATAAAACAGGTTGGGAAACAATTGGGGAAAACACTCCGATTCATCATCAAAATCAGTCTGAGAAAAAATTGCAGGAAATAGAGCAACTTCTTTCACGCCCGGAAATTCATCAGGACAATGACAAAGTAAGCAAATTAATGGAGCGCTATACAACCCTGCAGGCTGAAATTGCAAAGCTTAAAGGCCCGTCTTCTGCCAACAAAGTAAAATCTGCCTTGCGAACTCTTGGAATTAAAGAGGAATGGCTTGAGAAAAAAATTGGCTTGCTTTCAACCGGACAGCGTGCGATTATTGCCCTGGCTCAAATTCTGTCCTCTGACGCAGATCTTTTGCTGCTTGACGAACCAACCAACCACCTTGATTTCAAACGCCTGGATATTTTGGAAAACTATCTGCGCGCCTTTAAGGGAACCGTTCTCATGGTTACGCATGACAGGTATTTTTTGGACAGAGTGTGTGGTATCATCCTGAAAATAGAAAAGGGAAAATGGGTTAAGTACAAGGGCAATTATTCGGCTTATATAAAAACTCGTGAATCAACCTTCAAAGCCCAGCAAACAGCTTACACTTTGGAGAAAAAATACATTGCCATTCAAAAAGACAAAATAGCAAGGCTTGGCAAAAGTCCTCAAAAAGTTAAGCAAGGCCATTATCGTGAAAAGCTTTTGGCAAAGCGAAAAATTATTGAAAAACCAGACCTGGACCGGTCAAGATTTCAAACTTCTTTTGAAGCGTCGCCAATTCAGTCGGTTGTGGTTTTGGAAGTGGAAAATTTAAGTGTTGGATATGACAAACCGCTTCTTTCCAACATCAATTTTAACATCGGTCTCGACCAACGAATTATTTTGGTTGGGGAAAACGGGATGGGTAAAAGTACTCTTTTCAAAACAATTGAAGGAAGGGTTCCTGTTCTCTCCGGCAAAGTTATTTTGGACCCGCAGGCAAAACTTGGCTATGTAGACCAAGAGCTCAAAGATTTAACAATCAAAGCTACTTTGTATGATGAAATATATCCTTTGTTTAAAGATTATGCTAAAACTCGCCAGCAATTGTCCAGGCTGGGATTTGTTACTGACGAAGATGTATACAAGCCAATTTCAAGGCTGTCAATGGGTGAAAAGTCCAGGCTTAATTTGCTTAAAATTCTTCTCAAAAAACCTAACTTGCTTTTGCTTGATGAGCCAACAAACTACCTTGACATCGACGCCTGTGAAATTATTGAGGAAGCCTTCTTGAATTACAAGGGGGCAATTTTGGCAATTTCGCATGACAGATATTTCATTGAAAAGATTGCGCAGCGAATTCTAAAAGTAAGCGATGGAACAATTAAAGAGCTTGTTAAAAAAAATGAGTAAAATCTATTTTTTAAAGCCTATCTCTTTTTTAGTCCTTTAATTAAATGAATAATAATTTTCCAATGCTGAATAAGGTGTATAATAATAAGTCCTAAAAAGATTGGTTGAACAATGTTTGTGAAAGGCAGGTTGACAAATTTTGACACTATCATTATTGGAAATATCGCTACCAACAGCAAATCCACAATTACAATGCTCTTCTTCATATTATTTTCTTTAAGTCTTTGTTTATATAAAAGACTATTTATCTGCCTATTTTTAAATTTTGGTCGACGCGGGCAAAGATTATCTTATACTTTCCCAAAATTGCAGGAATGCCTATTCTTTAAATCCTTTTGGGCTACAAAAGTTATTGCCGATGATGATCTGGCAATTAGCCTGATGTGTTCAGGGTAATATACTTTTTCAAAATAAGTTTTTACTCTTTTATTACATTTATTCCTGTTAGAATTGCAGGTGTTCCAACAGTATTCTTATTCCAATGGCGATTAGGATTATGCCACCTATAATGCCAATTTTTTTCTCAAAGAAGTGCCCAATTTTATTTCCAATAAAGAGTCCTATTAAAGAGAATAAAAAGGCTACAATGCCAATTATTATTACAGCGGTCAGAATTTGTATTTTTAGAAAAGCAAAACTTAGTCCGACTGCCAGGGCATCAATGCTTGTGGCAACCGCTAACAAAAGCAAGATGCGAATGTTTAAAATCTTCAATTTTTTTTTGTCGGTTTTTATTTTTCTTGATTCATAAATCATTTTGCATCCAATGAATGTGAGAAGTCCAAATGCTATCCAGTGGTCAATATTTGAAATGAATGTTGTTAGGCTGAGTCCTGCGAGCCAGCCTATAATGGGCATAATGGCTTGGAACAGCCCAAAAACTATTGCGATTTTAAGAGCATCGTTTATTTTCAGGTGTTTTATTGTTGCTCCGCCTGCAATTGACACTGCAAAGCAATCCATTGCCAGGGCAATTGCTATTGGCACTATTGTAAGTATGTTCATCAAATTAAATATTCAGGTTAATGCTTATAACAATTATCTATAAAAATTTGGCTTAAGCAGCTCATTTCTTGAACGATTGTAAGAAACCTATCCTTTAAAGCCTTATATTACCATGAATACTTGCCGATGATGATTTGACAATTAGCCTGATGTGTTCGGAGGTAATACTTTTTACCTCATCAAAACTAAGAATCATTATAGGTTTTAATAACCTCGGTGAACTGATTTTAGTATGAAATTTTATTTATCCTCTTTTAGATTGGGAAACAAAGCTGGTGAGTTAGTCAGATTAATGTCCAACAATAAAAAAATTGCCTATATTCCAAACGCGGGCGATTTTTCTAATATCAATCGGGCTAAGAAAAGCAATTGGGAAAAAATAGACATTGAAAGTTTAGAAAAACTTGGTTTAATTGTGGAATATCTTGATTTAAAGGATTTTTTTGGCAGGACTGATGAATTGCGAAAAAAATTGAACGAGTTTGGTGGAGTATTTATAAAAGGGGGCAACACTTTTATTTTAAGACAAGCAATGAAATTGAGTGGTTTTGACATAATCTTCAAAGAGCTTCTTAAAAGAGATGATTTTGTGTATGCAGGGTATAGTGCAGGCATATGCGTGTTGGCTCATGATCTCAAAGCCCTGCAAATTGTTGACAATCCCAATGATAAGCCCTACAAAGAGCTTCAGAAAACAATTTGGGAAGGTCTTGGATTTCTTGATTGCATTATTCTCCCGCACTATAAATCCAACCATCCTGAGTCAGCAGACATTGACAAAGAAGTTGAATATTGCAATAAAAACAATATTCCTTTTAAAACTCTGAGAGACGGCGAAGTAATACTTATCGAATAAATAGCTAATTTTGAAGCTCTAAGGTAAACTTGTAGTAATGTCTATCATTTAAATCCATTTTGTATAACCCATACTATTTGCCGATGATGATCTGACGATGACCCAGAGCGAAAGCAATGATGAGAGATGGGCGGACTGAGGCGTAACAGTTTCGGCTGTTGGGTACGACGGTTATCCCATCTGCGATGGGATAAGCCTTTAAAAACTCAAATCAAATAATTTTGATTAATTCAAATAAGTATAGAATTATTCCAACTACTACTCCAACCAGTATCATCATCAGGCCGTGGAATACAACGTTTTCTTTTGCAATTTTTCCTATAAAATAACCAAGAGAAAATAAACTGATTAGAATTATAATAAAAGAATAAATAAATGCATCAATAATTGGAATTAATTTAAATGTTGCTAAAAAAAACGGAGCAATTGCGATAAAAGATACAATGCTTGAACTCAAACCGTTTGCCAGTCCCATGAAAATTGCTATTTTTTTCATTTCTTTTTCAAGAGTGGTTTTAGAGAGACTTCGCATTAAGTGTTTTTCAAGTTCCCTTTTGACTTTTTTTTTCTCAGCTCTCTCTGCCATGTATCCTCCCCAAATTCCTGAGATTCCTGTGGAGACAATCACTCCGAAAGACGATACAATAATTATTTTTGGATCCAAGAACTGAGCCAAATAAGTTGCAATCAGAATTCCCAGGATTGTTAAGGCGCCGTCAAAAGAATTCATTATAATGTATCTTCTAATGACTGCGTTTTTCTTTAATAATCTAAGAAAGTACATGTTATGTCATCATTTTTTTTGTTCTATTCCTGTTGGAATTACTGGCGATTCAATGATTTTTTTATCCCCAACAACAACCTTATCCATGCTGTGAATAACAGCTCCAAATTCTTCAATTGTTTCTTCCAGTTCTTCCAAATTAATGTCAGTTCCATCTAAAACAATTTTAACTGATTCAGTTTTTTCATTAATAGTGTAAACAGAAATATTGACATTTCGAATTGATCTTGTAGAACATAAAATCTGCCCGAACTCGGCTATGTTTGGTTTGTGCGGTTTCATTACATCTAAAACCAGAATTTTTATTTTTGACTTTGGTTTTTTATTCATAAAAATTAGAAGTGTTTTTAAGTTAATAAAGTTTTATATTAATAAAAAAAGTGAATTCATTGATAGTTTAAAAGGCAATAAAAACTAACTTGTAACTAAACCTTGGTCTTTAGAGTAGGATGGGCGGACTGAGGCGATTTTTGAATTTATTAGAGGACTGTAATAAAGTCAAAAACATCGAACACACAAACCATCTACTCAAAAAGTTCCAAAAACAGTACAACGACATGCCACACTCGAGTTTAAGATGTTTTTCACCCAATTGAGTATATAGTGACAAGCGAAAAAACGGAGTCATATGCGTTGTCACATAACAACTAAGAAAGAGGAATAAACATATTTTAGGGAGTAAAGCATTTAGCCCGCCTTTTTTTTATATCATAAAGAGTTTCATAAATATGGATGCGAAGAAGAATGAAAAGGATGTCAACTAAAATGGGAAAAAATAAAGGTATGAAACAAGATAAAATGATAAACGTTTTGCAGGTGGCAACCCTTAATCGGCCGGTCAGTTCAGATATTGGCTATAGTCCTATAGAAACGGTTATTTATAATATTGATAAAGGACTTTATAATTTAGGTCATCGTTCGATTGTAGCCTGTTCAGGTGATTCCAAAGTTACCGGCGAACAATTCGTGACTGTCAAGCGAAGCTTTAATGAGTACTGCAGCGAGAATAGTCCAGAGAAGCATAAAAGCATGCGTTTGCACCTTTTTAAGGCATTGGAAAGGGCAAGTAAGGGGGACATCGACATAATCCACTTACATGATGCAGCCATGGTAGAGTGTATTTATAAGGGGATATTCAAAAGTCCAGTGCCAATCGTGATGACCCTACATGTCCCCGCCCAAGACAGGGGACCTTTCAAGCAGTGGTCTAAATCATTGACATCTTCTTCTGAGGTGTATTTTGTCCCGATAAGCAAATATCAAAAAAGGCAGCATCATAGCTTAGTAAATACCATGAACGTTATCCATCATGGAATTGATGTGGAAAACTACCCGTTTAAAAGTGAGGTGAACAAAGAAAGCTATCTATTTACTATCGGCAGAATAACTAACGTCAAAGGGCAGGATATCGCCATAGAAGTTGCAAGAAAAACAGGTTCTAAACTTATTATAGCCGGTAATGTTCAGAACAAAGTGAAAGATAGAAAGTTTTTTGAAAAATTAAAGAAGTCTATTGACCTATGTGTTGACGTAGGCAAATACCCTGTTGATAATGATTATTACAAGAAGGTAATGAAACCGTTATTGGACTGTGACAAACAGATTATTTACATCGGAGAAATCAGTAGAGAGCAAAATAAATTATGGTATTTGCATGCCCGGGCTACTTTATTCCCCATTCAATGGGGCGAACCATTTGGACTTGTAATGATCGAGTCAATGGCGTGTGGTACACCAATTTTGGCATTCAGAAAAGGCTCTGTCCCAGAGATTGTGATAGACAAGAAAACAGGATTTGTCGTAGACTCTACGAGTGGTATGATTGAAGCAGTAAAACATATTGATAGTATTGATCCTTGTGTATGCCGGAAACACGTTCAGGATAATTTCTCTGTAATAAATATGGCTCAAAAGTATTCAAAGTTGTATCAATGGATTATAGGATCCTAGTAATGGGATGTTCCAGTAGAGGAGTACCTGAAGTCATACAGAATAATGTTAATGGCCACCTAACTACCAAGATGATTCTGTAGAATTAACAAAAAAGATGAATACATCAAAATAGTAATTTTTATTAAGGTATTCACTCTGTTAGAATATATGGTTTCAAAAGAAAGAATAAAATCACTTTGGGAAACGAGTAAAAAAGTTATTTTGGACTGCTCACTTGAAAATGGTGCAATTATTGCTGCTAACTCTGATAAGCCTTATTACCCAAAAGATGCTCGTAATTATAGATATGTTTGGCCTAGAGATGCAGGCTATATCTGCGTAGCTGCACAAGAAGCAGGCATTGACACCATACAAAAGCCATTTTTCGATTGGTTGCTAGAAAGAGCTGAAGGTTTCAAGGAGACCAATCTTCTTTACCAAAACTATTCAACAAATGGAACAAAATTTTGGTTGAGTTTTCAACCAGACCAAAATGGCACACTGCTTTGGGCAATTTATAAGTTCTTTGAGAAAAAAAAGATGCCAAAAAAATATGTCACTCTTATAAAAAAACTCGCAAATGGATTATGCAATATATGGGACAAAACCCATTTTACAAAAAAGACCCAAGGTTTGTGGGAATACTATCGCTGTTACCCAGATTTGGATGAGAACCATACTTATTCCTTGGCAGCTTGCGCTCAAGGTCTTAATCTAGCAAATAAGCTTATAACTAACAAAAGATGGGAAATTGTTTCAAAGCAAATGATAAAGCAAATCCAACAAAGCTATATTCAAAAACTCAATTATTTTACAAGGACAACGGGAAAGATTACATTTCCAAAAATTGATGCATCGCTACTAGGTTTAGTATATCCTTTTGATATTGTAAAACCTAATGATAAAAGAATGATTAAAACAATTGAGATTATGGAAGCTAAAATTATGGTCAAGACGGGTCTATTGAGGTATGAATATGACACTTATGACGCTTGGGCAATTGAAGGTGGTTACAGAGGAAAGGGAGCAGGAAGTTGGCCTTTGCTCAATTTCTGGTTGGTAATTTATTATCATCAATCTGGAAACAAAAAGAGTGCTTTGTCATTGTATAATAAAACATTAAAACA
>JAFCCH010000001.1 GCA_017610265.1 Nitrososphaerota archaeon | reverse complement strand
TGAACTACAGCCCAGCTATTTTGGTTGTAAAAAAAGGCAAGATTTCAGGTATTATTACCAAATCCAACCTTTTGAAGCAGATGTTGAAATAGCAAACAAATGAGAGCTAAAACGATATCTTTTTATATTATCCAAGCAGCAGTTATATATAACAAAGCAAAGTGAACAAGTTAATTTGATACATAACTTGATTAATAACTTGCTTTGTGGTGGGGAAAGATTTGAGAAAAAGCCTTTATGCCATAGCATTGGTTTTGCTAGTATTTAGTACCAGCGTCAGCGCTCTATACCTTGATGTTTCAAACACAGTAGTGATTCAGGAAGGACAGAAAGACATTCCAATTGCCATCAGAAACGACTCTTACAAAGAGGAAAATTACTCTATTGAATTTAGTGCACCCTTTGAAGCAATTGTGAGCTCTTACAGTGGAAAGCTTGGGGCCGGAAAGGCAACAATTGCAACCCTTTCAATCCAGCCAAATAAAGAGCTTGCAGGAAGCACCTATGAAGGAACCCTTGAGGTTTCAATGGGCGAAGAAAAGGTTTCCAGGAAGATAAGGGTTTTGTTCAAAGAAGAAGTTCTTGAAGAAGAGCCTGTTGAAGAAAATCCATTAACCGGATTTTACACGATTGCAGGCTCTATCCTTACACTTGAAAATGCGTTGAACGCATTTCTTGCAGTTATTGCGGCAGTGTTGCTGATTGCATTCATTGCACGCTATGTAAAACGATTGGAGGCAAAAAAATGAAACACCCAACACAACTAATACTAGCGACAATTCTACTAATTGCATTTGCTTCAAGCGCATTTGCTTCATTTGCCATAATTCCAAGCATGGACCAGGTAAATATTTCAAGAAATGATTCAATTGGACTGCAATTCCAAATTAAGAATCTTGGATATGATGAAGTTTGCATAAAGCTTGAAACAGACCAGGATGACGCATATATTGAAACTGATTTAAGCGAGGACAGTACGTGCCTCAACGGCAATGAAACAGCAAACACAACAATAACAATTAGAACAGAAAATGCTCCAAGAGGGCTGCAGACAGTAATTCTTGGAGCAGAGTCAGACACAGAATATGCTTTTGCAATTATTTCAATTTACGTAAGCGAAGAGCCAGAAATCGAGCTTGTTGCTTATTCTAATGACATTTGCAGGGGAACAAAAGACCACATAAACGTTCTTGTAAGAAACAACAGCGACGAATTCAAAGAAGTAAGATTGCAGGCAGAAAACGAAATGCTTTTGCCATACTTTGAAAGGCAAACCCTTTCACTAATTCCATTTGAGGAAAAATATGTCGAATTAAATGTCCACCCCTCCCCCTACAGTACAGAGGGAACCCACACAGTCAGCATGATGGCAATAACAGATGACGAAATAGTCAAGGAAACAGTGGTACTTGACGTTGAAGACTGCGGAGAAGAAAAGAACGCTGAATTTTCATTAGACGTAAGCACAAGATGCCTTGATGTTGAAAAAGGCGAAGACGAAAAGATTTATTTTACAGTTAAAAACAAACTTGACACAGAGCAAAAGATTTACTTTAGTGCAGGCGGAGAACTTGCTGCAAGGTTAAGTACAAGCAGTGCATGGCTTGAAGGAGACGAAGAAAGAGAATTCTACTTTGAGGTAAACGTTGACCAGGACGCAAGGGTAAAGGACTACAACATAGCATTAAGGGTCTGGAATTCCTCTTATGGATTGGGAGAAGACCTTTGCATTAGACCGGAAAAGGCACACTCAGTAGATATTAGAGTTGAGGAAAACAACCTTGAACTAAGCCAGTGGGAAAATGCTGTCTTTACAGTTGTTTTAGAAAACGAGGGAGATTACTCGGAAGAATTTGAATTAGAGATAGACAATGACTACGACAATATCGAAGTTATTCTTTCAGACGACGAAATAGATGTTGAAAGGCACGGCAGCAGAGAAGTTTACATCAGCGTAAATGCATTACAGGAAGCTGCAGAAGGCTTTTACAGCATTACATTCAAGGCAGACACAGGAAGGGACGAATTTGAAGCAGAACTCTACTTTGAAGTAATTGAAGCAGAGGAAATCCCTGATGTTCCAGAACAGGCAATAGAAATCACAGGTTATGCAACAAGCATTAACATGGACGAAAATGCAGAGAAAAGCATTTTTGTAACAGTGAAAAACAACTCTAATACACTTCAAGAAAACATCAGGGTTGAATTAACCGGATTGCCTGACGGAATTGCTGCAACCTGGGAAATAAGCCTTTCACTGGCCCCAGGACAGGAAAAGACCGTTGAACTAAACATCATCGCAGACAAGGACACAAACGGTGAATACTGGCCTGAATTAAAGGCCTGGAACACAGAACAAAGCGATGAAAGATCTGTAACACTAATAGTTGAAGCAGTCGAAGAAGAAGAACAGGCAGATGCAAACCTTGCAGGCCTTGTTGGACTGTTTGCAGCAGGCGGATCTGCATTGCTTGGACTGACATTACTCGTTATAGTTGTTTTGGCCCTTGTTCTTATTTCAAGAGCCAGCAGAAATCCTAGCACACAAAAAAACCAAATTTGGATGAAGAAACAAAAAAACGAAATGTGGATGAGGGGGCAAAATTAATGAACAAAAATATACTATTAATTGGACTAATGCTGTGCCTTTTGGGGACAGCACAGGCAACAGAACTAACAGGCGATTTTTCGCTTGAAACAGACTGTGCAGTGCCAGACACGGCAGCATATGTTTTGTACAACAATTCAGGAAGCACAAGGACCTACGAAATCAGTGCAGTTGGCCAAAACAGCGAGTGGATTAACCTAAACGGAGAATGGATTAACCGACGTCCTCTTGCAATAACACTGGGATCAGGACAGTCAGAAGAACTTTACGCCTTTGTAAAGCCACAAAGCTGTTTTATTGAACCAGGAGAATACACAGTAACCTTAGAAATTAAAGGAGACGGAACAACAACAAAAGTAATAGACGTAAGAGTTGTTGAAAGCAGACTCCTTGACTTAGAAATTTCACCCCAAAACAACAAAATTGAACAATGTGAAAAAGAAGAGTTTGAAATAGAACTGAAAAACAACGGTGAAAGAAACGAAAGAATTTCACTAAGCATTGAAGGAATTCCTCAAAGCTGGGCAAGTTTTTCACTAAGCGAAATGCTTTTGGAAGACGGAGCAAGCAGGACAATAATGCTTGGCATTGAACCAGCCTGCGACGCAGAAACAAAGGAACACGAATTTACCGTAAGGGCAAACATTAAGGGAAGCAGTTTCTTCAAGCAAAAAACCGCAAGCATTACAATCGAGGACAGCCAGGCAATAGTAATTACTGCACAAAACCTTAAGGCATGCGGAGAAAAAGAAAAAACAGGCTTAGTAAAAATAAAGAACAACGGGCCGGTTGAAGACAAATTAACAGTAAGTATTGAAGGCATTAACTGGGCTTTTTTTGAAACAAGCAGCATAACTCTTGCATCAGGAGAAGAAGAAACAGTTGCAATTACATTCACAGAAACAGCAGCAGAAAACGGCCAACACGACTTTTATGTGAAGACCCATTCAACAAAATTCAACAAGGATACAGAAAAAGAATTCTCAGTTGAATTGCAGGACTGCTACAACATTTCAATAGAGTCAATTGAATTAAACGGAGAACTTGTTGACAAAACACCAACAACGTGCATTGAAAACAACCCTGTCTACAAATTTAACCTGACAAACGACGGTGTTGAAGAAATTGACACAGAGCTAAAGGTTTCAGGCCTTGGCGCATCAGTCTCACCTGCTTTTATGACAATTGAAAGCGGAGAAAACAAGAAAATAAGCATTGAATTAGACCTGAGCAAAGAACAGCCAGGTGAAAAGAACTTCACCCTCACAGTAAAGGGAAACAATTTTGCAATGCAAAAAGATTATGTCCTTGTTGTAGAAGACTGTTTCAACATTCAGGTTGACTGGGATGGCTTAATTCAGGTAATAGAACTTGATGCAAACAGCAAAAGCGAGGCATACACAATTGTTGTAAAAAACAACGGAAGCCAAAACCAGAACATTTCGGTTGAAGTTGATGGCCCAAAATGGATTTACTTTGAGCCAGAAGAAGCAATTGTAGAAGCAGGCGAGGAAAAGGAAGTATACCTTTACTTCGCCCCTCCTTACGACACAAAGGAAGGAAAGCACACAGGCATGATAACTGTAAAGGCAGACAAAGCCAAAGTCAACAGGAAAATCGAAACAGTTGTCTACGGAGGCCTGTACGCAGACCTTGGAACCGCAAGTGTTAAGACAGACGCAGAGCTTGACGAAATCGTTGAGACAATTGATACCACACTGAAGGTTTCAATAAAACTTTCAAACGACAGCAATTCTTTGATAAGAGTTCTTGGCCTTAGTACCAAGGACATTAACTCAGACTTCGAGTTTAGTGAAACAACACTGCAGCCCGAAGAAACAATAGAGGTACCGGTAAGGCTTTACCTTGGCCAAGGAAACGAGGAAACAGTGTTTGATGTTATTCTTCTTGTTGAAACAGACAAGGGAACAATGGAAAGGACTGTTTCAATAAACCTTGAAGAAGAGCCAGAGAAAGAAGAAGCAATTAACATAGGCCTCTTTGGGCTTGTAGGACTAACAAGCGGCCTTGCGGATTTACTGCTTGCAGCAGTCGTAATTGCAGTAATTGCAATCTTTGCAGCAGTAGCACTCAGAGCAGAAGCAGGCAATACATCAAAAGAAAGTGGAATGAAACACCTTGTGGAAGACGTGCAAAACATTCCTGGAAAGAAGCTTGAAGAAATAGGCAAGCACAAAAAAGGCAACAACAAGAACCTACATGATATCGTGAAAGAAATAAAGAAAAAGCACGTTGTCAAAAAAAAGCCTGTTAAGAAGAAGAAATAAAACCTTTTTTGGGAAAGGGAAGAATTCCTTTCCCCACCATTCATTTTCTTAAACCTAAATAGAAACTAATCTACTTTTTAGAAACAAGAGCTTGCCAGGCATTTTAGAAATAGGTTTGAACTAGAGCCTGCCACCTGATTTAAAGATTCGATCTTTCAGCGAGCCAAGTCTGCGCCTTATTCTTCGCCTTATTCCAACCATTGGCCTCACCCAAATAAGCCCTTTACAAAGGATTCCTTGTTAATGCATGCAAGGCATTTCACAATGTTATCGCATTCAGTGCAGGCAGAAGAAACTGTTCCTGCAACAGTAATGCCAACTTCCATTGACTTTTTTTCACCGTCACTTTGAGTAACAGTTAATTTAGCAGTAGAGCTTTTTTCGTAAGAATGTTTAAGCGTCTTCAAAGCAGCAAGGCCAGTAGCATCTGTTTCGGCAGGCCAGTCATCGCTTTTCTCTTTTCCGTCACCAAATTCAAGCTTGTATCCAGTAAGCTTTTTCCCAGCGTCAGGACCTGAAGCAGAAATATCAAAAGTCACATCAACAGGCGCGTCACCTGTTTTCTTGTCAGCAACAAGGCTTGCTGTAAGAACGCCTGTTGGAGCACTGTCATTCAACCTAGCCAAGAAATCTGCTTTGACTTTAGTGTATTTTGCAACACAATCAGAATCTATGTAATAATCGTGGAAGAGAACCCCGTCTCCTTCCTGTTCACTATCACTAATAAAACAGCCATAAGTGTAAATGTTTGCGAAATGCGGTTCATTATTTTTTACTTTTGAACCATAATCAGTCCAAACACCATCAGTTCCATTTGCAGAATTGCTATAATCTTTAATTCTTGGTTGAACATTATAACCGCTTTCAACCTTTACCTGGAAAAACTCAAATTCTTTTGGAATTCCAGCAGAGTTGTTTACAGTATCAGTAATAGTAAAGGTTTGACCTGGATTAACAGTACAGCCTGAACCACCATCGCAATTAGTTTTTGTTGTACCAGGGTAAGCTTTTCGTGTCGTACCACTAGAGAAAAATATTGTGTCAGCAAAAACTAATCCAAGGATTAATAGAAATGCAATTCCGATCAATGCTGCTTCTTTTTTCATCTTTTCACTTCACTAGATAGATTGTCTTTTTAGGTTATATTAATACCTTGCGGTTTGGCTTTAGAGAGGGTTTCTGCAAGGCTTTTTTAAGGATTCTGCTAATATTATACTTTTAGGCGAGAAAAAGATGGCTGGGGAAAAAGAAGTTGACGTTGTTATTATTGGCGCAGGACCAGCAGGCATTACAGCAGCATTGTATGCCAAAAGAAAGGCCTTAAGCGTGCGAATTTTTGAATCAAAAGCAGCCGGCGGACAAACAGCCGACGCAATCTGGGTTGAGAATTATACCGGAATGAAGAAAATTGAGGGAATCAAGCTAATGCAAAAAATGCAGGAGCATTTGAAAGATTTTGATGTTGAAATAGATGAAGCCGCAGAAATAACAGGCATTAAGAAAACTGAAACAGGTTTTGAAATTGACATGGAAAACGGAGAGGAAAAAATAGCTGCCAAGGCAGTTATCCTCTGCACAGGAAGCAAGTACAAAATGTTGAATGTTCCGGGAGAAAAAGAATTGTATGGCAAAGGCCTTTCCTACTGTGCAACATGCGAGGGCCCAGGCTTCAAAGACAAGGTTGTTGCAGTTGTAGGCGGAGGAAATAGTGGAGCAAACGCCGCAATATTCTTTGCAGACATTTGCAGCAAGGTCTATATAGTAGAGTTTGGTGAAAAGGCAGCTTACGATTCTGTTTACGAAAAAGCCCTGAAAGCGCAATCAAAAATTGAGATAATCCTTAACACACAGGTTACTGTTATTGAAGGAAAGGAAAAGGTTGAAGGCATTAAGACAAAGAACAGAGCAACAGGCGAGGAAAAGGTTGTGCCTGTCAACGGAGTGTTTATTTACATTGGAATGCAGCCAAGAAATGATTTGGCAAAACAGCTTGGCCTTGAATTGACTGAAAAGGGATTTATCAAAGTAGACACTGACAACAGGACAAGCTTGCCAGGCATGTTTGCAGCAGGAGACATTACAGGAGAGCTTGCGCAGACAATCGTGGCCGCCGGTTCAGGTGCAAAGGCAGCTGTTTCAGCATTTGAATTTATCAAGGGACTGAAGTGAAACAAAATGCCAAAGCAAAATGACCAAGGCTTTTACTATGAGGGTCTTGGCGGAAGACTGCTTGGCAATACGGCAAGAGAAGAACTTGTTTTGCAGGAACTCAAAAAGCTTGATTCCAAAGACATGTTTTTGGAAGTGGGTTGCGCCCAAGGCTACTTTGAAAAGAAAGCGCTTGAATTTACGGAAAATGCCTTTGGTGGAGACAATTCTCCTGAAAGCACAAGGGCAGCCAAAGCCAACTGCCCAAAGGGTGAGTTTGCACGCATTAATGCAGAAGAGCTTCCATTCAAAAGCAAGGTATTTGACCTTGTTCTTTGCACAGAGGTCTTGGAACATGTTCCCAACTGGACTCTTGCCCTAAAAGAGCTTCAAAGGGTTTCAAGAAAAAAAGTTCTTGTAACTGTTCCGCTTGAAAAAGGATTTTTTTGGAGAGCATTCAGCAAAGTTAAGGGAATGAATACCAGGGGACACTTACACAAACTTGGAAGCAGGGAAGTGAAGATGTTTTTGGAAAAAGGATGGAATGTTTCAAAACAGGAAATTGTTGCAACTCCAAGCAGAAGGCTTAACCGAAAAATAAAAAACAAGCTAGGGGAAAAGCTTGGAATATTTGTAATGCTGCTTCTTGAAAAGGAGAAATAAAAATGGAGCCCTGGCTTGTTCTGGGAATACTTGCCTACTTGTCTTTCTCTATTTCAACTGCGATTGATAAATTTGTAATGGACAAGGGTTACTCAGCTCTTGGCACAAACACGTTGAAGATGTTTTTTGACGGCATAATCCTGCTTGCGATAGGCCTTGTTTTCTTTGAATTAAATATTACTCTTGAACAGATGTTTTGGGCTCTTGTGCTTGGAGGAATTTTTGCAGTTTCAGGCATTGTTTATTTCCTCACCCTCAAACTGGAAGATGTTGAAATAGTTGTGCCCTTTAGGCAGGCAGCAACTCTCCTACTGGTTTTTTCAGGATCAATAATACTCTTCAATGAAACAACAAGCTTGACAAATTATCTCGGACTTGCAATGGTTTTAATAGGAATGTATGCATTGCTTTCAGAAGGAAAATTTAAGCTGCCAAATATTAACAAAGCGTTCTTTATGGTTCTTGCATTGGTTGCAGTAAACACTGTTTATTCACTGCTTACAAAAAGCCTTTTGTTTGACATTCAACCAATAGCCCTTGCAATAATAATGTATTTTTCAGGAACACTAATTTCGGGAATTTACCTTTCACTCTTTAGAAAAGAAGCGCTGCCGAAATTAAAGAAAATTCCAAAAATCTTTGCGGCAGCAATTTTTGGCGCACTTGGAACACTGTTTTTGTTTTACGCATTGTCAATCGGGCATGCCTCAAAAATTTATGCAATGGAAGGCCTGATGTCAATATTTATTTTTATCATTGCAATAACATTCCTCAAACAAAAACTTTTCTGGCACAGGCTTCTTGGAGTAATTCTTATATTTGCAGGAATTTTACTTGTTTCAATTTAGTAAAATATGGAAATTAAAGACAAAACAAAGGTAATTTATATAACATGTTATATAACATCTTATATAACAATAAAGGAATGAACCATTATGAAGCATTATTCACTTGTAATCGACCCAAAGCTTGTGAAAGAAATTGACAAGCTAATCAAAGAATACGGTCTTTTTAGCAGCAGAAGCGATTTTATAAGAGACTCCATCAGGGCAAGGCTTATTGAGATTAAGAAAAACCTGCTTGACATAAAGGCAGAGGAAAAGATTGACAGCAAAGAGCTTGAAAGGGAAGAAAACCTCGTGGAAGAAACAATGAACGAAATTGAAGAATACAAGTTTGAGGGAGTGCACTAATGGCCAAAAGAAAACCAGCGCCTCAAGGCCAGCTTAACCTCTTCCCAGAAATGGGAAAAGGCAAAGTGAAAAGCCCTGGGCAAAACTTTGCCGAAAAACTTGTTTCACAAAAGCTTGTTGCGGCAAGAGTTCAAAGAAGGCGGCTAAAGGAAGGCAGCCCAAAAACAATTAACGTGGTAAAAGAGATTTCAAATGCAACCACTGTGCTAAGACAGGTTAAGGGAGTTAACCTTGAGGCCCTGAGAAAAATGTTTAAGGAAAAGGGCATGCTTAACCTAGACCTTGTTCTCAAAAGCGGGATAGTTGCATCAGTTGAAAGAAGCCCTGCAGACCAAAGAAAGATGAGAAACGCTCTTAGAAGAATTATTTACTTTGTCAACAGAAACAAGGAAAGAAAAATGGCTGCAAAAGGCTATGCCCCAAGCAAGGCACAGCTTGCAGAAGATGGCAGGCAAAAAAGGCATTTGAAGAGTATAGGACAAAAATAGTAAAATCAAATTACTGCTTTTAAATTGTTTTCCAACACAATTCAGTAGGAATTCAAATGAAAACATTTTCAATAAAGGGAAAAATTGAGAAAACAGTCGGCGAGGGGCAGCCTGTTTTTATTATTGCAGAGATGTCAGGCAACCATCACCAAAGCTTTGAAAAGGCGATTGAAATAATTGACGCTGCAGCAGAGGCAGGAGCAGACGCAATTAAAATTCAGACCTATACCCCTGACACAATTACTTTGAAATGCGAATCAGAGCCATTTCAGGTTAAGGTAAACGAGGCATGGAGAGGAGAAACACTTTACAGCCTTTACGAAAAAGCCCACACCCCCTGGGAGTGGCAGGCAAAGCTTAAGGAAAGAGCAGAATCAAAGGGCCTTGTGTTTTTCTCAGCACCCTTTGACATTACTGCGGTTGACTTTCTTGAAGAATTAGACATTCCAATTTACAAAATTGCTTCCTTTGAGATCGGACATGTCCCCTTGCTTGAAAAAGTTGGCAAAACAGGAAAGCTGGTAATTGTTTCAAGCGGGCTTGCAACAGAGAAAGAGATTGCGCTTGCCATAAAGACCTTGAAGGAAGCAGGCTGTCCAGAAGTTGCTGTTTTACATTGTGTTGTTTCATATCCTGCAAAACCAAAGCAAATGAATCTTGCAACCATTGCAGACATTGAAAAAAAGTTTGATGTGATTCCAGGCTTTTCAGACCATTCTTTGGAAACAGAGGCAACGGCAATTGCAATAAGCCAGGGAGCAAAGATAATTGAAAAGCACTTAATAATTTCTCGGGACGAGGGAGGCCCGGACGCAGGCTTTTCATTAGAACCCGCCGAGTTCAAAGAAATGGTTGAGGCAGTCAGGGCAGCAGAGAAAGGCAAAAAACCCGACTTGAAAGAAACTGAAATTGAAAAACGGCTTGGAAAAGCCTGTTATGGCCCAAGAAAAGGAGAGGCAGAAAACAAGATTTTCAGACCAAGCATCTGGGTTGTAAAAGAGGTTGCAGAAGGAGAAACCTTTACAGAAGAAAACCTGATTGTAAGAAGGCCAGGAAACGGCCTTGAACCAAAGCACTACAAGGAAGTGCTTGGAAAAAAAGCAGCAAAGGCATTGAAGAAATGTACCCCTCTTGAAGAAGATTTAGTGCAAAAATAGGCTTTTTCGACAAAAGCCTGCCTGACAAATCAGTTATTTAATTGTTTTATTGATTAGATATAAACGGGTATGGGAAAGGTAAGTGTTTCAACAAAAGGCGCAGACTTTGCGCTATTGGTTGGCCAGGATGAATTTAACAAGCTTGGGCTTGACCCCAACGGCAAATACGAACTTGTTAGGGCAAAAGAGGGCGTTTGGGTTCTTTTAGCAGAAGAGGTTCCTGAAAAGGCAGGAAATCCTTTGGACAAGAAAATTTTTGCCCTGCTAAAGAAAAAAGGCCTAAAAGACCGGGTTGAAGACAAATTTGAAGAGTTTTTGAACAAAGAAGAATTAAAGCGATTTAAGGAACTTATCAGGGAAGGAAATATTGTTCCATTCAAGCTAAGCCCAAAATACAAAAAAGCTGTTTACAAAACAGTGGAAGAAGTCGAAACCAATGTAAAGATGGGAGAAGGCAAGGCTTCCAAGACTGACACTGCAAAGCCTGTTCAAAAAGAAGCCGCAAAGCCAGAGCAAAAAGAAGCCGTGCAAAAAGAGACTGCAAAGCCTGAGCCAAAACCAGAACAAAAAGACACGCAGAAGCCAAAAGCAGCCAGCCCTAGCAACACTTCTCTCAAAAAAGACGGCTTTCTTGTCTGCAAAAACGTCAACGAAGTAAAGGCCCTGAGCGAAAGCTTAAAGAAAGACATTGAAGACGGAAAAATAAAGGGCATTAAGGGCTTTGACGGAATGTATCACATTGTGAAAACAGATCTTTACGAAAAGCACAGGGCAAAAATCATTTCCACGATTAAAGATGAAAAAGGACTAAGCTCTGCAGGAGTTGCAGAAAAAATGGAAATTGACAAGACACTTGTAAAAATCATCTGCGAATTGCTCAAAGATGAAGGTGAGATAATTGAAAAAAGAAAAGACCAGTTCCAAGCAATCTAAAAAAAAAGAAAAGGAAAAAGCCGAGGAAAAAAAAGACAAGGGCGCAACATTAAAAGTTTTGGTGCCTTTGCTAAGCAAGAAAGAAACACATCCCTTGTTTGTTGAAAAAGTTGCAAACAAGGCAAAGGAAATAATTCTGCTTTTAGTAATTGATACGCATGCAATGTCAGGCGGGTTTGGCTTCGCCACAAACGAAATTGCTGGAGGAAACCACTTAATGCAGGAAGTAAAGACTGCGTTGGGAAAAAAGAGAAAAACCTGCAACGACATAATTGAATGGGGCGACACTGCAACAAAAATAGAGCACCTTGCACAACTGCAAAGAATTGACAAACTCTATATTGTTAACCAGGACAACCAGACCTTCAAGGACCTACTTGCAAATATGAAGATAAGCCTTAAGGGAATTGAAATAGAAACAGTTGACATTCCGGAAGAAGAGTAAACCTTCCCCCCCTAAAACCATCATTTGCCGTAAACAATCTTTTTTGCCTTTGGTAAATTCTTTTTTGCTTTTGCCTGATGCTTTTTCAGGAAAGCCTGCAAATATTCGGTTGTAAGTTTCTTACAGTCTCCGCAAAGCCTTTTTCCTGCCTTGCATTTGTCAAAGATGTCCTTGATTTTCTTATTGTCTTCAAGGTGAAAGAGATCAATCTCATACTTTTTGCAAACATCAGGGTTGCCACCAAGCCTTCTTTGCTCTTCAGCAGTGTTTCTTCCACCAGTAAAACAGTTGCCAACCTTTCTTTTGACCTCTGCTTCTGAATCGTTTAAGAAGATTGCAGTGTCAGGCTCTGAGGCAGACATTTTGCTACCCTCTTTCAGGCCAGACTGGTGCCTGAAGTAAATAAATGAAGGAACCTCAATGTCGTAGGACAGCCTTTTGGCAATGTCTCTTGTTGCACGGGCATGGGGATCCTGGTCAAGGCCTATTCCTGTAATGCTTGGCATCTTGCCGCTGTATTCAGGAAGCTGACCATGCATTATGTCAGCATATTGCAAAAGGTTTGCTGAAACCTTCCCAAGGTCAAGATGGCCATAAATTGCCTCAAAGGTTTTTGCAGTAATCTTTTTCCCAATTTCAAAAGCAAAGCAGTAATATTTTTTGTCCCTGTTGCTTTGCACATAAATGTCTTTTTCGCTCAAGCCAAGGGCAAGGGCATCAGCCGCATTTTGAACTGCAATCTCTTTTGCGTCGTCAAGAGTAAGTATTTTAGGTCGGCTGGCGTAGGCGTCAATGTCACATACGCAGAAATAGTTTTTTGCGCCCTGTTCTTTAAAGAATACAAACAAGTCAATGTCTGCCTTGTGGCCCAGATGATACTGGCCAGAGGAGGCAATGCCAGTAATGTTTATGAACGGCTTTTTTTGCTTTATTCTTTTCAAAACCTTTTCAAAGTCCCTGTGGGCAATTACAATCTTTCTCTTGAAGAACCTGTGTTTTAATGCAGAACGCATGCTGTCAGGAAATTCTTTCAGGCCAAATGCCTTGAAGACATGTTCGTAATTGCTTATTGAGGAACTTCCCCACGGGTCTATTTTTGCCATTTTCTATCACAAAACAACTATTAGTAATCCTTTTTTAATTAAAGGTTATTAAGTTATTAAAGCTTTATCAAGGTGAACAAAATGTGTCATTTGATTGGAAGCAAGGTAATTGTTGAAAAGAAGAGGCTGGAGAGCCAGCTTCAGCAAAAGGGATTTGGCGAGCGGAGCAAGGGCGAATTTGTCCTTGATTTGAATGAAGCCATTTACTTGCTTGAAAAGAAAAAGTTAGAGATTGGGGACAAGGACGGGAAAAAGCTTTCAAAGAAAAAGCTGCTTGCCCTTGCCGAGAAAAAAGAAAAGAAATTTTACACAAAGTTCCTTGTTTACAGAAACCTGAGAGAACAAGGATACTGCCCAAAAACAGGCTTTAAATTTGGCGCAGACTTTAGGGTTTACCCAAAGGGCAAGAAGCCTGGAAAGGCTCACACTCAGTGGGTTGTCAATGTGCTAAACCAAAGCAAAAGGCTTTCCATGACTGAATTAAACAGAATGACAAGGCTTGCATCCAGCATCAAAACAGAACTTGTTCTTGCAATTGTTGATTCAGAAAACGATGTAAACTATTACTCAATTAAAAGGAATATCTTCTAAAATTAGTCAAAAGTTTTTGTAGATGTTTTTTCTTTTGCCAATTTTTATTACAAAAATTAAGAGTTCTTTCTTTTTTATGTCAAGGATAATCCTGTGGTCACCAACTCTAAAACGGTAATAATCTAAACCTACAAGTTTCTTGACATGTTTTTCAGGATTAAACAACAGCCTTCTTAAAGCAATTGAGATTCTTTTTTGAACAGATTTTTCTAGTTTGAGATACTGCTTTTTGGCAAGAGGACTGAACAGGATTTTGTACATTTAAATGCCTGCTTCTTTTTCAACTTTTTCCAAAGAATAAAACTTGCCTCTTGAAAAGTCTTTCCTTGCTTGCTCAATCTCTTTTACAGTTTCTTCATTGAGCTGCATCCTATCCTCGAGCAAATCCCATAAAAGCTCTTCAAAACTCTCACTTGAAGAAAGCTTATTTTTCTTAAGAGCAGAATGAAGATTTTCACTAACCTGAATAGTCGTAACCATAGTAAACTATGGTTTACTATAGTATTTAAATATTTGGTTTGTTTCGTCAAAACACAATAAAATACAGGTGTTTGTTGAACAAAACAAAAAAATAGTTTTAGAAAAGGGAGTTTTAAAAACTCCCAGTCCAAAACAAAAAGATTTTTTTGATTTTAGAGGTCTGCTGCCCTAACGGTTTTTCGTCCGTTGGCCTTTGCTCTTGCGGCTGCCTTGTTGACAAGCCCTGAAACCTCGTTGCTTAATGCGTCTGTTAAGTCTCCTGCACAGTTGCATCCTGCAGCCTTTACAGCTTCCTTAACTTTACTTCCAACAACTAATGAGTCTCCCATAGTAAACTCCTCCTTTTGTGTTTTATTCGCTTATTCTACCTATTTAAGGCAAAATTCAAATATATCGCAAGAGAAAACTAATTTAAAGCCATACCCCAAAAACAGGCTGGAACAGCTTGTTTGAGCAGAAACAGTGAATTTTTCCTAAGATTCAAGCATGCTCTTAATTCTTTCAACTTCCACCAAAGTCCTCTTCCCCTTGGCAGTTATTGCGTAAAACTTGAATTTGCGGGCATTTGTTAAAGGCCTGATAAGGTTCTTTTCTCTTAGCTCAACAACGTTTCTGGCAATGTTTGAACTTGGAATATTGAGCATTTTGCTCAATTGCACAGAAGTAAGCTTTTCAGCCATTAGGGCATTCAGGATCTTGTACCTGTTCCTTCCTCTTAAAACAAAGCTAAATTCATCAAAAGGCATGATTAAATTAAGCCCTATAGGACTTAAAAAAGTTTTCGGAAAAGGCTATCTGAACAACTATCAAGTAAAGGACCTAAAAAAAGGCTTAAAATTAACGCTGTCAACAGCAAACAAAGCCTTAATAATTAGAAAACCTATAAAATAAAAATTAGGAGTTTAAGGAAAACTCTTACCGCAAGGAGACTAAAAAATGACTAAAAAAGTTCTGGTTGTTGACGACGAAGAAAGCATTAGAAATGCCATAAAACTTGCGCTTGAAGGCACCGACTACGAGCTAATGTTTGCTGCAAGCGCAAAAGAGGCATTGGAAAAAATGAAGCAAACACATTTTGATTTGGCAATCGTAGATATTTTTATGCCAGAGATGTCTGGCCTGGAACTCTGCGAAAAAATTTCCGAAGACAAAGACCTTAGGACAACAAAGGTAATTGTCCTGACTGTGGCAAAGTTTTCGGAATCAGGAATCAAGGATGTGCAAGGCCTCTGGCTTTCGGACTATATTCACAAGCCATTTACAAACAAGGAATTGGTTCAAAGAGTCAACGCCAGCCTGCAATAAAACACCTCTTAAATAGGGGCTTCAAACATGGCAAGTGCAAAAAAGGCAACGCTTGAAGAGGCGTTAAAAGAAAGTGAAGAACGCTTTACTCAATTTTTCGAAAATGGGCCGCACTACTGTTACCTGATTTCAACAAAAGGAGAGATTATTAACGTAAACAAGGCAGCCCTGGACGCACTTGGCTACAAGAAAAAAGAGCTTGTAGGAAAGTCACTTAAAATAATTTATGCACCAGAGGCAAAGAAAAAAGTAAAAAAGCTTTTTGCCAAATGGAAAAAGAAAGGCATTTTAAGAAATGAAGAAGTAACAATTGTTTCAAAAAAAAACGAGAAAAGAAATGTTATTCTTAATGCAACAACCCTAAGAGACGAACATGGAAGGATTTTGTATTCTATTTTAATACAAAGAGATATTACTGAGGAGAAACATTCTGAGAAAGCACTGCGTGAAAAAGAGCTTGTTCTAAGGGCAACTATTGACAAATTAAACAAGGCGCTTGACGAATTAAAAACACTTGACACAATGAAAACAGATTTTCTTGCAAGAACATCCCATGAATTAAAGACACCTGTTACTCCTTTGATGATTCAGCTTCAGCTGCTTAAAAGAGGAGATTTTGGAAGCCTTAACAAGGAACAGCTTGAAAGCATTGAAATGATTGAAAGAAACTTAAAAAGGCTTAACACAATGATTTCGGGAATTTTTGACCTAAGCAGAATTCAAAGAGGAAAGCTCAAGCTAAACAAAAAAATGATTGACTTGAATGAGCTGATAGAGGATACACTTGAAACAATGAGAAGCAAGGCCCTTGGCAAAAAGGTTGTTGTAATTCAAAAGCTTGGAAAAATTCCCAAAGTAGAATGCGATTCAGACAAAATGTCAAGCGTTCTGATAAACCTCCTGGACAACACATTAAAATTTGTTGAAGTTAATGGCATGGTCTGGGTTGAGACAAGAAAAAAGAACGGAAATGTTATTGTAAGCATTAAGGATGACGGCCCAGGAATAGACAAGGAAAATTTGGAAAAGATCTTCAAACCATTTACCCAGTTAGAAAATCTTTCAAGCAGGCGAGGCCAAGGGTCAGGACTTGGCCTAAACATCTGCAAGGAGTTGGTGAACCTTCACAGCGGCAAGATTTGGGCAGAAAGCAAGGGCCTTGGCAAAGGAACAACCTTTTATTTCAGCATTCCGTTAAAGAAAGAGGAAACAAAGGGAGGAAAAAAGAAATGAAGAAAGTGTTGATTGTTGACGACGAGCAGGATATTCTGTCATCAATAAAAAAGATTTTGGAAACAGAGGGTTTTGAGGCAGCAACTGCAAACAGCGCAAAAAAGGCATTGGAAATGATTGAAAAGGAAAAGTTTGACCTTGTCCTAATGGATATTTTCATGCCAAAAATGTCCGGCAGAGAAGCAGTTGAAAGGATTAGGGCAAATCCAAAAACAAAGGACCAAAAAGTTGCGTTTTTAACAGTGGCAGAATTAAGTGAAACCGGAGAAAAAATCATTAAAAAGCTTAAGCCGGTTGACTATATCCAAAAGCCTGTTTTAGTAAAGGAATTTGGCAAAAGAATAAAGAACTTGGTTTAAACAAGGAGACAGCGAAAATGAATCTTGTAAAAGAGGTTGAAGAAAACCAAAATATTGTTCTAGTGCTGAACGAATCCGAGTACAAAGGAAGCATCATTAAGCTAAACCAAAAGCTCTCAAAAGTCGTGGGAAGCATTTGTTATGTCAGTATAACAACCCAGGTCAAAAGCCTTGCAGAAACATTTACAAACGAAGGCATTTCAATTGAAAATTACAAATTTGTTGGATGTTCAAAAAAGCACGGAGAAGAGCCTGTTACTGCAGACAGCCGCTTTATTGCAGCGCCAACAGCCTTAACCGAGCTTGCAATAGAGGTTTCAAAAGCAATTAAGGACGAAACCGAGCTTTTGTTTCTGGATTCAGTTAGTTCACTTGCTGTTCACAACGACGAATTCAAGACAATAAAATTCTTACACCATTTGATTACTCTTACAAAGGGCACAAATACAAGAGGCCTTTATATAATTTTAAAGTCAGACTTTGAAAAAGGGTTAATGAAAGAACTTGCATTGTTTGCAGACAAGATAATTGAATACGCAAGTCTTGAATGATAGCAAAATGGAATGTTTTTTAAGAAAGAAAACCATTAGATAAAACAGGTTAAGGGATAAAACATGACAAAAATAATGGTTGTAGACGACGACGAATCCACAAGAAAAGCCCTAAAAATAATTCTTGAAAACGAGGGCTTTGAAGTTCTTTCACTTGACAACGGAGAAGACGCTTTAACAGAATTGAAAAAAGACAATGTTGACCTTGTCCTTGTTGATATTCTAATGCCACTGATGGGTGGTTGGGAATTCTTTGAAGAGTTCAAAAAGTTCAACAAGAAAACAAAAGTTATAATGATTACGGCGGTTTTTAAAATTTCTGAGAAAAAAATTGAGGAACTGAAAAAAGAAGGCGTTGGCGATTATATAATGAAACCGTTTAACAACAAAGAGATTATTGAAAAAATTAAAAACGTACTTGGAAAATAAAAATTCTGGAGCGTGAAGCAAATGGCAAAAAAAGTTTTAGTGGTGGATGACGAACCAAGCATTCTCAACGCAGTTGGAATTGCGCTGGCAGGTGAAGGCCTTGAAGTGGAATGTGCGTCAAATGCAGTGGAAGCCCTTGAGAAAATGGAGCAAACATTTTACGACTTGGTGATAATTGATGTTTTTATGCCAGAAATGAGCGGAGTCCAACTCTGCGAAAAGATTTGCGCCGACGAAAACCTGAAAAAGTCAAAGCTAATGGTTTTGACTGTTGCAAAGTTCTCTGAAACAGGGTTAAACGACTTGAAGGAAATGGGCGTTCTTGAATATATCAGAAAACCGTTCAAAAACAGGGACCTTGTTCAAAGAGTCAAGGCATTGCTTGCATAATATCTTACTCTTAAACAAAGCACGTGGGGTCTATGGGAAAGAAGCCGAGAAAAACAGCTATTGCCAAATTAGAAGAGTTTAACTCAGACGCAGCAAAACACACCTTGGACTTAATGCCTTTAGGTGTTAACATTGTCGACGAAAAGCTTCGAATTCTCTATTTGAACAAATTCTTTTTGAAGATTTTTGGAAAAAAAGCAATTGGGAAAAAGTGTTTCAAAGTTTATAAGAAGAACAAACAGCAATGCAGCAATTGCCCTATAAAAAAGCCTATTAAAATTGGTCAGACTAAAACAATTGAGGTTGAAGGAATCGCAGGCAACAGAACCTATAGGGTAAGCCATACAGGAATAAGGCTTCCAAACGGCAAGAAAGGAATTTTAGAGGTCTTTCACGACATAACCGATGAAAAGGCATACACTACATTGGAAAGAAAGCAGACTGAAATTAAAAAAGGAATAAGTCGCTTTAAGAGATTTTCACAGGTTGTTTTTGAAGGAGTTCTTATCCACGACAGGGGTAAGATATTAGACCTTAACAATCAGTTTGCAAAAATTTTTGGTTATTCAAAAAAAGAGCTTTTGGGAAAGAATGCACTGCAACTAATTGCTCCTAAAGAAAGAGACGCCGTTCTGGAAAAAATTCGCAAAGAGTTTGAAAAGCCCTATAAAACAATTGGCCTGAAAAAAAACGGAACAAAATTCCTGCTGCAGATTCATGCAAAAAAGATTAAAAGCGAGGACAAGATAATAAGAATCGCTGTCTGCCGAGACATCACTAAAGAAAAAAAAGCGGAAGAAGAATTAAAGAAAAGCGAAATGCAATACAGGCATCTTATCGAAAACATACCTGATGTAACTTGGACTACAAGCAAGCAAGGAAAAACTGTTTTTATAAGCCCCAATATTAAAAAAGTTTATGGTTTTACACAAAAAGAAATTTACAAAGCTGGAGGCAAATTATGGTTTGGGAGAATTCACCCAAAAGATCTTAAAAAAGTAAAGAAGGCGTTTGCAAACCTTTTTTCAAAGGGAAAAAATTATGACGTTAAATACAGGATTAAACACAAAAATGGAAACTGGATATGGTTGTATGAGAGATCTCTGCAAGCATACAAAAAAGGCAAGGAACAGTATGTAGATGGAATTTTTTCAGACATAACCAAAAGAAAAAATGCAGATATTGCATTGAAGAAAGAAAAAGAATTTACCGACAAAGCCATCAATGCCCAAACAGACACCTTCTTTGCATTTAATTCAAAGACCGGAAAGGCAATTAGGTGGAACAAGAATTTCTCAAAGGTTTCAGGTTATTCAGACAAAAAAATTGCTAAAATGAAGGCCCCTAATTCTTATTACTCCAAAAAAGACTTGAAGAAAGCAAGCGCTGTTATTAAACAGATTCTTAAAACAGGAAGCGGCATTGTTGAACTCTCCTTAATAACCAAAACAGGTAAAAGGATACCATTTGAATACAAGGCCTCACTTATAAAAAGCGAAGAAAACAAGCCACTTGTAATTTCAATAGGAAGAGACATAACTGAAAGAAAGAAAGCCGACGAAGAGGTAAAAAAATCTCAAGGGATGTTAAAGTTGGTTCTTGAATCAATCCCTTCAAGAGTTTTCTGGAAGGACCTAAATTGTGTTTATTTAGGAAGCAACGAAATATTTGCCAAAGACGCCGGAATGAGAAAATCTGAAAACCTTGTTGGCAAAACCGATTTTGAAATGAACTGGAAAAAACAGGCAAAATTGTATAGAAAGGACGATAAACAAGTTATGGAAAGCGGAAAAGAAAAATTGTTTTATGAAGAGCTTCAAATAGACTCAAAAGGAAATAAAATATGGCTAAGAACAAGCAAGAGGCCTTTGAGGGACATCAATGAAAAAATAATCGGAATTATTGGCGTTTATGATAACATAACAGAAAAGAAAAAGGCTGAAGAAGCATTAAAAGAAAGTGAGGAAAAATTCAGAACACTGTTTAACAATTCAAAAGATGCTTTGATGACCTTGGAACCTCCAAGTTGGAAATTCACTTCAGGAAATCCCTCAATAATAAAAATGTTTGGTGTAAAAGACGAAAAAGAATTTACTACTTTAAGGCCTTGGGAGATTTCTCCAAAGTATCAGCCTGATGGACAGCTTTCAAGCATTAAAGCCAAAAAAATGATTAAAAAAGCACTCAAAAAAGGAACCAACTTTTTCGAATGGACCCACAAAAAAATAAGTGGAGAAGATTTCTATGCAACAATTTTACTAAACAAAATAACTCTGAATGGAAAAAATTTACTGCAAGCAACGGTTCGTGATATAAGTGATAGAAAAAAAGCTGAAGAAAAAATAAAAAAACTTGCAAGCATTTCAAAATACAACAGCGAAGTTGTGAACCTGACTGATTTGAATGGAAGAATGGTGTTCCTCAATAGAGTTGGAAGCAAGATACTGGGAATTAATCCAAAGAAGATTAATAACCACAAAATTTTTGAAGTAATTCCGGACAAGTTTATGAACACAGTGAAAAAAGAACTGATTCCAACAGCGTTAAAGAAAGGAAAATGGGAAGGTGAACTTGCCTACAAAAATATTAAAACAGGAAAAATAACCGATGTACATACCATGACATTTACAATAAAAGATGAAAATACAGGAAAACCAATTTATCTCGCCAATGTTTCAAGAGACATTACCGAAAAAAAGAAGACTGAAGAAAACCTTAGGCTGAACCAGATTCTCCTAAAGGCAAATATCAACCAACTGCAAAACCTAAATCTTAAAATTAGGGAAAGTGAAGAAAAATACAGAAGCCTTGTTGAAAGCGCAAGTGACATGATTTTTATGATTAGCCCCGACAAAAAGGTTTTGTCTGTAAATAAGGCAGCTGCCCAAGAATTAAAACAAAAACCTGAAAAAATTGTTGAAAAAAGCATTTTTGAATTATTTCCAAAAAAACTTGCTGACAGTTATTCTGCAAATTTAGATATTGTTTTTAAAACAGGAAAGCCAAAAGGGTCACAGACAAAAATAGTTGTTCAAGACAAAATTTCATGGATAAGTGTTACCCTAAGCCCGATAAAAGGAGAAAAAGGCAAGACAATTGCAGTGATTGGACTGGCTAAAAACATTACTGAACAAAAGAAGGCCGAGGAAACAATCAAAAACCAGGTAGTTGAACTGCAAAGGCTTGACAAGGCAAAAGACGAGTTCCTAAGCGCAGCATCCCACGAATTAAAAACACCTCTGACCTCAATGATGAGCTTTACAGAATCATTGGCAGAAGGAAAAATAGGCTCATTAACTGAACCCCAACAGGAAATAATTGAAACAATGCTGCTTGAAGAGGACAGGCTAAAAAACACTATTGGAAAGGTTTTGGAAACCTCAAAGATTAAAGCAAAAGGAATTGCCATAAGAAAAGTCAAAACATCAATTCAAAACCTTATGAAAGAGGTTATTGAGTCAATGGAAATAGAGGCAAACAACAAAGAAATCAAAATTGTTAAAGATATAGCAAAAACAGGCCAGATTATACTTGACTCGGAAGAAATCTTCACTGTTGTCAAAAACCTTTTGGAGAACGCAATAAAATTCAGCAGAATTGGCGGAGAAGTCAGGATAATTGCAGAAAAAAAAGGCAACAACTTTGTTGTTGAAATAAGGGATTTTGGAACAGGAATAAGCAAGGCTAACCAGAAAAAGCTGTTTACACAATTTTTCCAGGCAGAGAAGACAGTGCCAGGAACAGGGCTTGGCCTAAGCATCTGCAAGCAAATAATTGACGCCCACAAGGGAAAAATTTGGGTCAAAAGCAAATTGGGTAAGGGAAGCTCTTTCTATTTCTCAATTCCATTTGAAGGCAAATAGAGGCAATGTTTATGGCAGAAGAAAAAGTTTTGCGATACAAAAAGGGTCGAATCAGGCTTGACGAATTTGGAATTTTACACACCGATTACCATGAGGGTATTGAGCTTAATTTGGCAGATGCCAAAGAAGATGTTAAAAGGTCCAAAAGGTTAAGCAATGGAAAGAAGGTGCCGCAAATTGTTTATTTAGACAAAGTCAAGAAGATAAGCATGCTGGCAAAACAATATTTTGCAGGAAAGGAAAGCGCCAAGGTCTGGAGCGCGATTGCACTGCTTGCAAAATCGCCGTTGAGCAGAACTGTTGGAAACCTTTTTCTCAAGGTAAACAAGCCAGCTTGTCCAGCAAAGATGTTTTCAGACAAGGAAAAGGCAATGACCTGGCTAAAGGGCTTTTTATAGTCTCTTTTCGAAAACGAATTCTTTATATAAAAGAAACTAGTAATTATTTGGAAACTTGTTATTGTTAGGAGGATTTAGATATGGCAAAAAGCATTTTGGTAATTGACGACGTTTTTGATGATTTGCAGAGCATTAAAAATTTGATTGAAAAAGAGGGTTATGAGGCAACCATAGCCACAAACGGAGCCCAGGCAATGGACTTACTCAAAATAAAGGACTTTGATTTAATTCTGGTAGATATTAGAATGCCAACCCTTTCAGGCTATGACCTTGTTAAGTTGATTAAAGAAAAGGCAAACGAGCGAACAAAACTCCTTTATGTTTCAGTTGTGCCTCAAAAGGAAGTTTTAATGGACGAAGTTGATGGCTTTATTCAAAAGCCGTTTTCTGAGAAAACATTTATTGGAAAGATAAAAGAAGTTTTGGGGGAATAAAAAGTGGGAAAAACAATAATGATTGTTGACGATGAAAAAGACATCAGAATTACTGTCAGGACAATTCTTGAAGGAAAAGGTTACACAGTAGTTGAAGCAGTCAATGGAGACGACTGCCTGGAAAAGTTAAAGGAAACAAAACCAGACCTAATACTACTGGATATTATGATGCCTGGCACTCCAGTAAAGCAAATCGTTCCACAGATTAAAAACATTAAAATCTCTTACCTCAGTGTTGTAAGAACAGGTGAAGCTGAAAAGGAAGAGCTTCTAAAGCAAAAAAATATTGTGGACTTTATTCAAAAGCCTTTTGACGTTAACACATTGCTTGAAAGAGTAAAGAAGATAGTGGGCGAATAAAATGGACATTCTTCAAGAGTTGTCCAAAAACCAAAGTATTCTGTTAGTAATGCCAAGTATGCAATACAACGAAATTGCTTCAGACATTGCAAAGCAAATCAGCGGAGGCACTGTTGGCTACATTACATTGAACAAGACATTTACTGCACTAACGGAAAATTTTGAAAAAGAAGGAATTGACATAAGCAATTTTGTGTTTGTTGACGCAATCACCAAGACGATTAAGGACGTAGACGACACAGATCAATGTTATTATGTCAGTTCCCCGGCAGCCTTTACCGAGCTCTCAATAAAAATAACCAAACTCTTAAGGCATGGTTTTGAGTATATTATTTTTGATTCAATCACAAACCTTATGGTCTACGAAGGCAAGGTCCCTGTTGCCAGATTTATTTCAAATACCGCGGCAAGGGTCAGGGCAACAAAAAGCAAGGCAGTGTTCTATGCAATAAAGGTAAAGGAACAGGATGCGCTTGTCCAAGAAACAAGCATGTTTGTGGACAGAGTAATAGACCTAAGCAAGGCCTACCCCTCTGTGTAAAAGCGATTGTTTATGGAAGAAAAAGGATTCAGCCTGAAAAAGGCGCTGTTTGGGTCAATCAGAAAAAAGTTTGCGGTTTGGATAGGTTTAACCATTATCTTTCTTTTAATTGTTGCAATTTCAGAAAACAGCTATATCAGCAACATTGGGGCAACATACGAAGAAATTGAAACAGACATTTTGCCAGGCACAATTGCAATACTTGAAATAAAAGGAAATCTTGAAAAACTCAAAGCATATACCATTGGATATATTGTAAGAGGCAATGTTGAAAGAAATGGAAAAACCGTAAAAGAATGGATAGATGAAGCCGGATTAGACCTCAGCAATGCCTCCAAAAGGCATCTGGAATACGAATCTTATTTTGGACCGGAAGAAGTGGATGATGCCGAAGAATTGGACAGAAAAGTAGATCAACTTGTCATCGTAAACAATAAAATAGTTGAAATGAAAGACAGAGGGGCTGAAAGTGGGCAATTGATGGATGAAATGAACAAATTGTACAAGCCACTGTACTTTCCGATAAGTAATCAGGTAAACAGGCATCTTGAAACACACAAAACAGAGCTTGAAGATAAAGGAAAAAAGTTTGACAGACAAATTACTGAAACCAAAACAATTCTTTTATCAAGCACGCTCTTTATCATTTTTTTGAGCAGTGTTATCGGATTTTTTATTTCGCAGTCGATTGTACAACCTGTGAAAAAACTAAGCAACGCAATCCGCGAAATTAAAAAAGGAAACTTTAAGGTAAGGGTTAACATAAAAAGCGGCGACGAATTAGAAGAAATGGGTGCAACAGTTAACATGACTGTAAACGCCCTGGAGAAATCAGAGCAAGAACATAAGGAGTTGGATCATGCTAAAACAGAATTTTTGTCAATCACCAGTCACGAGCTTAGAAGCCCAATGACTCCAATGAAAGCACAGCTGCAAATGTTGAAAGAGGGATTTTACGGAAAGCTAAACAAAAAACAGGCTGAATCACTTGATCTTGTTCTGAGAAACACAACCAGACTAGACAACATAATTGTGGACTTTTTGGATATTTCAAGAATTGAAGCAGCAAGACTAAAATTTAGGTTTGTTAAAGCAGACCTGACACCGCATATTCAAAGGTTAATCAAAAGCATGAAAGAATTCATGCCTGAAAAGAAAATCAAGTATGTTGCAAACATTGGCAGATTACCAGTAATAGAAGTTGACCCTGACAGGACAATGCAGATTTTACGAAATCTTGTCAACAACGCAACCAAGTTTTCTCCAGAAAACAGCACAATAACAATTTCGGCCCAGGCAAGAAAAACAGACATTCTTTTCTCAGTAAAGGACAAAGGAATTGGAATATCAAAAGAAAACCAGCTGCGCATTTTTGAGCCATTTTTCCAGGAAGAGCAAACAATGTACAGAAAATTTGGAGGAACCGGACTTGGACTGACAATTTGTAAGGGAATAGCCGAATCACAGAAGGGAAAGCTTTGGGTTGAAAGTGAAAAAGAAAAGGGCTCAACTTTTTATTTTACGGTTCCGTTCACGCCGGAAAAGAACATCAAGCCAATAAAGATGCTGTTTTCACCACAGGAGGACATTAGGAAAAAGGCCAAAAAGGTTCTGATAAATGCCCTTGGTCCACTAGGAGAAAAAGAGTTCAACATTCTGCAAAGCAAGGGCCTGGACTATGAGTCTTTTACAGATTACTTGCAGAAATTGAACAAGGAAGGGATAATTAACAAAAACACGCTGGATACTGTAACAACACAAGTAAGGCAGATTTTTGGCAGTAACAAGGAACAGGAAATTGATCCATCAATCAAAAAAAGTCAGAAAACAGGCAAAAAGAAATACTTAAATAAAGAAAAAGAGCAATTAAAGCAAGAGGCAAAAAAATGAGACTTAGTACAATGATTATCCTAGTATTTGTTTTTGCAACCGTGTTTGGAAGCGTTGGTGGAACCTACTATTTTTACCTACAATCAACCGAGATATTGGAAAACGCAGTTATCTCCCATTTGGAAACAACTGCCAATTCAAAAGCGCATAATATTGAAACAGCTTTAAAAATGTATGAGCAAAGGGCAAGATTGGTTACAAGCAAAACCTGGATGCGGAAACATTTGAAGAGTTATTTGGAAACCAGCGATGAAGAATATAAAATAAACGTGGAACAGATTCTTACAGATACACAAAAGGAAAACTCTAATTTTTTGCATATTTCAATTACAAATCCCGAAGGCAAAATCATTATTTCCACCGAAGAAAGCTTGGTGGACAGAGATATTTCCGGAAAAGATATTTTTATAAACGGCAAAGAAAATTATTTTGTTTCGGATTTCTTTGAGGAGGATGTTTTCGGTGTTCGAATAGTCATATCAGGGCCTTTAATTCAAGACGGGGAATTTCTAGGGGTTGTGGCTGTTGGTTCTGATGGAAAAACAGTGGAAAAGATAATGACTAGTTATGGAGGTTTGGGGGAAACCGGTGAAATATATTTAATTAACAAAGATGGGTATATGGTTACCCCTTCAAGATTTGAAGAAGACACTTTCTTAAAGCAAAAAATCGATACGGAAAATACAAAGCATTGTTTTCAATATAGCGGCACGGAGGCAGAAGAAGATACTCACTTATTTAATAATTATAAGGGCATTTCTGTTTTAGGAACCCATATTTACATCCCTAAAATGGATTGGTGCTTATTAGCAGAGATAAATGAAACAGAAGCATTTGGCGATGCAAGAGAAGAATTAATCAGAACCTCTTTGGGCATAATAATCGTTATAACCGCCATTATGAGCCTGATTGGATTTTTTGTGGCAAAATTCATTTCAAAGCCGATAAAAAAACTAACCAAAACCGTTGACCTTATAACAAAAGGAAAGCTTGACGTGCAATTGAAGAAAAGCAGAATAGACGAAATCCAATCCTTGACAGATTCCCTAGACAGAATTCTTGCAAGCCTAAAGCTAGCCATTCTCAGAACAGGACTTTCAAAGGGAGAAGTTGGCCTGGGAAAAGTAATTACCGCAAAGGAAGAGGCAGAAAATAAATTCCAAACCTTGTACGAAAGTTCAAGGGATGCAATAATGATTTTGGAACCGCCAACATGGAATTTTACAGCAGGCAATCCGGCAACCCTAAAAATGTTCGGGGCAAAAACAGAAAAAGAATTTATATCAAAAAACCCTAGCGAACTCTCACCACCAACACAGCCAAACGGAAAGCCCTCCGCCGAAGGAGCAAAAAAGGAAATTGGAATTGCTATTGAAAAGGGCTCAAACTTCTTTGAATGGACTCACAGGAAAATTGACGGAACAGACTTTAAGGCAACAGTTCTTTTGACAAAGATGAAAATTAGAGGCAAGGATTTTTTGCAGGCAACTGTTAGAAATATTACTGAAGAAAAAGATGCGACAGAAAAACTAGAAGCAAGCAGAAAAAGATTCAAGTTGCTATCTGAAGTTGTTTTTGAAGGAATTTTAATTCATGACAAAGGCAAAATAATTGACGTCAACAACCAGTTTGCCAAAATTTTTGGTTATTCCTCAAAAGAACTTATTGGAACAAACGCCATTAACCTAATTGCGCCAGAACAAAAAGGCAATGTTAGAGAAAAAATTAGTTCACAATATGAAAAAGCATACAAAACCATTGGCTTGCGAAAAGACGGTTCAAAATTTAAAATAGAAATCAACGCAAAGAAAACCAAAATTGAAGGCAAAATTGTAAGAGTTGCTGTTTGCCGAGACCTAAGTGTCAAAAAGAAAAACGACAGATAAAAGAAGGAAAGGCAGTTTTTTAAAGAATTAAACCATACTATTTAGCGATTACAATGCCGAAAAAAGCCAATTTTAGCAAATTAGTAGGCGGAAAAGCCAAGAAAAAAAAGGCTGAACCAGAAGCACCAGAGATAAAGGACTGGGAAGACGAAATTGAAAAAGAAGACGAACAGGCTAAAGAACAGCAACCTGCTTTAGAAAAAAAGCTTGAAAAGGAAATGAACGCATTCCAGGCAAAGCCAAAAAAACAAAGAGAAAAAGCCTCAGAGGGATTTGACTTCAGGCAGGTTACAACCCAAATAAAGGAAAAGGCACAAACAGAACCTGCAAGGCCAATGCCGCAAAAGGTTGTTTCAAAGGCAAAAGCAGTTGTAGAAAAGGTTGCAAGAAAACTTGCAGGAGTTGAAAGAGTCCCCACAGGCATTACAGGACTTAACCCATTGGTTGAAGGAGGCTTTGAAAAAGGCTCAAGTGTCTTAATCGTTGGCTCTGCAGGAACAGGAAAAACACTTTTTGGATTACAGTTCCTGTACAGAGGCGCAATAGACTACAAGGAACCAGGCATATTTATTTCATTTGAAGAAGAAAGAAAATCATTATACAGGCATAGTGCAGCATTTGGCTTTGACTTTGAAGCATTAGAGAAAGAAAATTTGTTCAAGGTACTGCAATACAAACCCCACCAGGTTGAAAAACTAATGCGCGAAGGAGGCGGCCCAATAAGAGACCAGATAAGGGCAATGGGCGCCAAAAGGCTTGTAATTGATTCCATCACATCCTATGGCCTGCTTTTCAAAGACGAATACCAAAGAAGGGAAAACATCCTTGATTTTTTTGACTTGCTAAAAAAATGGGGCTGCACCTCAATAATCATTTCAGAACTGCCGCCAAAGGTAGCAGAAGTAAAAGAGGGAAGTGTTGGCTTTTTGACAGACGCAATTATCTCCCTTTATTACAGCAAAGAAGAAGACAAAGGAGTAAGGGTGCACAGCTGTGAAATTCTCAAGATGCGGGGCACAAAGCACACAAACAAACTGCTTGCAATAGGCTTTGAAAAAGACGGATTGACAATTTACCCAGAAGTAGAAGTATTTTAAACAATTAAGTAATTCTATTTTAACATGGAAGAAAAAGATAAATTCGACGAACTGCAAGACCTTTTGTCGGTTGCAAGCTGCTTCAACAGAGAGCTTGAAGAAAAGCTTGACCTGGAAAGGGCACAGGGAATTACACTTCTTGGATTGAAAGCAGAAAATGCCCAATACGGAATAATTGAACTTATAAAGCTTTTAAGCAAGGGAAGAAATACAGGCATTTACGCAAGCGGGACAAGCCCTGTTGAAAACCTTGCAGCAAAGTTTGAACAAGAAGGAATTGCAACAGAAGGAATTACCTTTGTAGACTTTGCAACAAGAAAAGATGACGAAGAAGAAAATGACAACCTAGTTTATGTAGGAGGGCCGCAGGAAATAATGGCTTTGGAGATTGCAATCTACAAAGCAATTGAAAACACTCCAGACAACGAAAATTCGTTCTTTGTATTTGACTCAATTTCAATATTATTAGCATACCATGGCAAGCAGCTTGTTGAAAAGTTCTTCCACGCAATTACAACAGAGCTAAGGAAAAAACCAGGCATTAACGCAGTGTTTATTTCAATGGACGACCAAGCAGAAAAAGAGGTTTTAACAAGAATAAGCCAGTACTGCGACGAAACTATTTTCCTCTAATAAGAATTATAACAAAACAATTTTCCTCTAATAAAAAGGATTAAATAGAAGAAAGCTTTAATTAAACTGATTTGAAATGGATGACAAGCAAAAAATGATTCTGAGAGCCATTTTCTTTTTTGGCGCAGCAGTAGTATTTACAACAATCTTTTTGACAACCATTGTCGCAGGAATTCTAAAGCAAATGTCAGGAGTAAGCATTGATGCAGTGCCCTTCTACCTGCTTGCAGCAATCTCATTTTACGGCGCATTCTGGATGTTTACCAGAGGCAAAAAAAGGCTTAGGGCAAGCGGCTACACAGAATGACAAAAACCATATAAAGCACTAAACCCTTATTTAAACCGGTTTAAGGCTATGCACAAAAAAGGGCAGGCGGCAACAGAGCTGCTAATAATTCTGGCTGTTTCAATAGTGGTTCTAATAGCAATCTACAGCTATAGCGCTACCTCAATAGCCGGCCTTCAAAAGCAGCAAATAGTTGAAACAGCCCAAATAAGCGTACAAGATTTAGCAAACGCCGCCAACGACGTTTACGCCCAAGGAGTCGGCGCCAAAAAAAGGGTTTTCTACACAGTGCCAACCAATGTTGACCAAAGCAAAAGCGGCATTGAACAAAACGCATTTGTAATAAATGTGCTTGAATCAGATGTTTACGCAGGAGTAAACACCTGCCTTCTAGGAAGCCTTCCTGTTGACCAAGGAGGCCACTTTATCTGGCTAACAGCCCAAGAGCAATGTGTTTTTGTAGGCATTGAAAACATCTCGTTAAACAAAACAAGCAGTTACGTTACCCTAAACCAAAATGATTCAGAAGAAGACACTGTTACCCTAACCAACAATGGAACAGAGGCCGCGGACATCTTTTTAACCAGGAACTGGACAGAAGGAGATGTTAACCTAAGTCTTGATACCTACTCCTTTACACTAAACCCAAGCCAGTCACAGCTTGTTACACTAACTTACACTTCAGGCCCAACGGCTTCAGGAACCTACGCAGGAAATATTTCAGTTGACGCAGCATTTGCATCAGGCGACGAAAACAATTCATTGCCAGTAACGGCAGAAGTGCTTGTGTCAGGCGGAGGAGTTCTGGCAATTTTTCCGGCAACAAGAACCAGCAACCTTATGTCAAATAATATTGACAACAACAGCTTTGAAACATGCAACAACAGCAACAATACCCTAATGAATATTTCCTTTTCAGACAGCGGAACAATTGCAAACTGGATTGACCCAATTTCAACAATTACTTCTCTGGGAGCAGGAATGTGTAAAACAACAAATTATACTCTGACAGTTCCTGGTGCAACAAGTGCTGGCTCATATACAGGCATTATTACAGCAACAGACGGTACAAACAGTGACGAAATTGAAATAACAGTAATTGTTATAGAAATGAAAGACTGTTTTAACTTTGACTGGAGCACAGCAAGTTTTGATGGACCAGGAAAACATTTAGACAACTGGACAATTGAAAACACATGCGATTCAACAATAAGCATAAGCCAGATGAAAGTAAGAAAATGGAGTGAAAATGATCTTGATAATGCATTACTTGACAAAATAAAATTAAATAATAACACAAGATGGCAGGATGGAGCAGGGGTTACTGATGCCGATATCTGGAGAGATATTGACGCAGACTTCACAATAGCAGCAGCCACATCCTACTCAAACAACAACAAGTTAGAGTTTAACGACAATATAAACGACGACTATGAAGAATTCTACATAGTATTCGGCTTCAGCGACGGAAGTAGTTACACTACTCCTGTATACCCAGTGAATGATCTTGACCTTCCAATAGTGACACTGGAAGCTCCGGCCGATGCAAACACATATGACAGTTACAACACATTATTTTCATACAATGTTACTGACGGAAATTCAGGCATTGCCTCATGCGAACTCCTGATTAACGGAGCATCAGACCAGACAGATAACTCAATTACTGAGGGAATAACACAATCATTCACAAAAACATTTACTTCAAACGCAACCTATGGATGGGATGTAAACTGCACAGACGATTCAACAAACTCAAACGAAAGCGGAAGCGACCTAAACAGACAAATAACAATTAATGTGCCATTACAATCAACCAATTTTAACTTCAGCTGGAGCACAGCAAGTTTTGATGGACCAGGAAAACATTTGGACGACTGGACAATAGAAAATCTTGGCAGTTCAACAATTACAATAACTAGAATGAAAGTAAGGGAATGGTCAGTTAACGACAATGACAATGCAAAACTTAAAAAAATTAAGCTAAACAATAACACAAGATGGGACGGAGGAGGCGGAGTTACAGATGCCGATATCTGGAGAGATATTGACGCAGACTTCACAATAGCAGCAGCCACAGCCTACTCAAACAACAACAAATTGGAATTCACAAAAAAAGTAAACGACGACGGCGAAGACTTTTACCTTGTGTTCGAATTCAGCGACGGCAGCACTTATACTACCTCAACATATGATCCTTAGGGTGAATGAATGAATGGCAAAGCACAAGTTTCAATAGAGTTCCTAATTGTTGTAGTCCTGCTTGTAAGCCTGCTTCTGTTTTCATTAAGCATTTACGGGGAAAAAAGACAAGGTTTAACGTTGAGCCAGGAAAACCACGAGGCCAAAACAATTGCAGACAAGCTTGCAGAAAACATAAATGGAATAGTTGTTGTAGGCAACGGAGCAGAGACAACAATAAGGTTAAAGCAAATTGAGGGATTTGCACCAAGCATTGCAGGAAATGCCGCCAGAGTTTCATGGCGGAACAATTTTGTAGATTCTGCATTGCTCACAAACAATGTTACTGTAAACAATCTTGCATTAGGAAAAGAATTGAAAATTGAAAACATAAACGGGGAGATTGTAATTGACTTTGCTTAATAGAAAAGGCCAAATTTTTTCAACAGACCTAATGATTGCCTCAATAGTCTTTCTGTTTATTCTGACAACTGCCGCAGTTTACGGAAACCAGCTCGCAAACAGGCTTTACTTCATAGAACAAGATTCCGAGATGAGGCAAATTGGACAACAGGCTGCCAATATCCTTTTGCTTACCACAGGAAGCCCGGCAAACTGGCAACAACTTTCAAGCCTTGAGGAGGTAAATGTTATTGGGCTTGCAGAGCATCAAAATTTTCTCAGCATTGAAAAAATGACTCAGATGAAAACACTTACATCAAGCAATTATGAGGATTTAAAGGAAGTACTCGGATTATCAAAATTCGATTTCAAGCTGGAAGTGAAAAGCCTACAAAACAATTTGATTGTAGAAAGTTTTGGCCAAGAACCAGGGCTTGAAAGCAGAGTTGTAAGCATTAACAGAATTGCAATCTACGACAGCAACAATGTTGTTGTAAGACTGAGGGTGTTTGAATGAAGCTTTTTCCAAGAAACAAAAAAGGGTTTGTGATTTCCCTTGATGCTTTTGTCGCACTCCTTGTTTTGATAATATTTATCGGAACAAGCGTGTTTTTCCTCGGAGAAATTGAGTATAGGGCAAGAAACAGCAACCTGCTAAAGGAAACGGCTGGAGATGCAATAACAGTTTTGGACAAAACAGGCGCACTCGAAACCAGTGTTGAAGACAAAAGCACAATTGAAATAAGGTCTTTTTTGAACAGCCTGCCCTACAATCTTTGTGCAGAGGTATTTGTCTATTCCGAAACAGACCTTAAAAATCCTGTCTTTGTTGTTCTAAGAACTGATTGTGCCAAAACCTTTGATGACCTTGCAGTGATAAAAAGAAGCTTTTTTACCGAAAGCGACGGAAACCTTAACTTCTACTTAGCCGAAATGAAAATGTGGGTGAGGGAAACAGCATGAATCACAGCTTTAGAAAAAAAGGTTTTGTAATTTCAATCAGCACAATTTTGATTGTAATAACCATTGTGTGGTTCTCTGTGTTCTACCAAGGAATGATTAAGGACAGGGAAGTAAACATTAATGCAATTTATCCAATTGAAAAAGCCGGCCTTGTTGCAGACGACGTAATCTTTGACATTAGCAAAATTCTTGGAGTGGAACAAACAGTTGGAAGAGCAGGAACATTTATGACAATTGGGCTAGAGGACAAGATCCCTGCAGATATAAACAAGTATCAGTTAATTGATTATAACATTTTTGTTGACGGCAATTATGGGACAATGCAGAACGCCTCAATAAGCCTTGGACTTGACAGGCTTTTGGACGGCAATGCCGAAATGGTTTTTGACAACGGTCTGCGTTACACACACCAGTATGACGGCGATCAAAACTTTGTAAGATTTTTCAGGGACGATGGAAGCGACACAGGAGTTTTCACTTACGACATAAATGTTTACGTTGACGGAGCAAGATATGACAGCAGTGGTTCAACTGCTTGGACCTGCGACAGCGGCGGGGATGTAAATGTAAATCTTCGTTATACTGACAACTTTGGAGAAAGCGTTACAAGCATCTGTGACCAGGATCCGACACAGGAATATGAATACGAGTTTGCTTTTCAAGGAAGCGTTATGGGCGACCTTGTTGTAAGCTTTGGAGATGTTCAAGGCAATGAAAATTCTGTAAAAGTAAGGGACAATATTCAAACCCCAAACGTTTCTGTTAGAATTTCCATTGAGGCAAAGTTTGCTGCATCAACAGAAGAGGTTGTATGGTATTACGATGCCGACTTGAATTATGTTCAATCAGATGTTGCAATTAACAGAAAAATAGAGCTTGGAAGCTCGTAATATATTACATTTATTAATCAGAAAAGCGTTTATTGCAAAGGCAGGGAATGATGAAAAATGGCAAAAAAGGCTGGAAAAAAGGTAAAAGAACAGGCAGAACCAGTGGCTGAAGAGGCTGTGCCTGTAACCGAAGAGACAGCAGTTGAAGAAGCTCCAGTAGATTCTGAAACAGCGGCAACAGGGGAAGAAGAGGTTCAAAAGCCCTCAAAGTCTCCCTTGCTTGAAACACCAATTGACAAGTTAGTTGGCTTGATTAAAAGAAACAAAAAAATGTCCTTCCAAGGCCTTGCAACCCAGTTAAACTGGAGTGTTGAAAGCATTGAAAGAGTTGGACTGGTTCTTGAAAAGCAAGGTCTTGTAGATGTCCACTATCCAACACTTATTACTGCAAAACCCTCAATTTCTTTTCTAAAAGAACTGCCAACAGTGCCACGCTACGGAATTGAAGGAAAGCTCTTGGAAGAATACAAATTTTCAGTTGATTTTGTGCCGGCAACCGCCAGAATTTACCAAGTGAAAGAAGAGCGAAGGCCAATCTATCACCTGATGACGCCATATATTGGCGCTTACACCCAGGCATTTTTTGAAGAATTGAAAGAAGATATTGCAGAACAGATTCCAGTAGATGTTTCAGAAATAACTGATTCAAAGAAAAGCGCTTTGTTGAAGAAAAAGTTTTTTTCGGTTGCAAGAAAGGAATTGAAAAGTTATTTGGGAGAAAGTCCAACACGCGTTGTTGATGTTCTCGCAGGACTTTTGCTTCACTCAATGTATGGCCTTGGGAGAGTAGAAATTTTGATGGCAGACAACGAACTTGAAGAAGTTGCAATCAATAGTGCTAAACACCCAATAACAGTTTATCACAAAAAATATGGCTGGATGCAGTCAACAATTATAATGCAGTCAGAAGACGACATATTCAATTATGCTTCACAGATTGCAAGAAAGATTGGAAGGCAAATTACAACATTGAATCCTATTCTTGACGCACACCTTGCCTCAGGCGACAGAGTAAATGCAACACTTAGCCCTGTGAGCAGTTTTGGAAACACGATTACAATAAGGCGGTTTTCAAGAAGGCCGTGGACAATAATTGACTTTATCGGCAAAAGCCACACAATGAATGTTGAAATGGCTGCATTGCTTTGGATGGCAATGCATTACGAAATGAGCCTTGTTGTTGCAGGAGGAACTGCTTCAGGAAAAACAAGCTGCCTCAATGCATTAACTGCAATGATTCCGTCATATCACAGAGTAATTTCAATTGAGGATGTAAGGGAATTAATGCTTCCAAAATACATGCACTGGAACTGGGTGGCGTTAACAACCAGAAATGCAAACCCAGAGGGGCTTGGAGAGGTTTCAATGCTTGACTTAATGCAGTCCTCGCTTAGAATGAGGCCTGACAGAATTATTCTTGGAGAAATGAGGAGAAAAAGAGAAGCAGAGGTTTTGTTTGAAGCAATGCACACAGGCCACAGCGTTTACAGTACACTGCACGCAGACAGCAGCCAGGAAGTTTTAAGGAGGCTGACAGAACCACCAATGTCCCTGCCCCCACTTGAAATTGAGGCAGTTGACCTTGTGCTAGTTCAGTACAGAGATAGAAGAAAGAATGTCAGGCGAACCTATGAATTAAGCGAAATTGAGGCAGGCGTAAGCGGCTCAGAGCAACTTTCAGTTAACACAATTTTTAAATGGGATCCAAGGACAGACGAGTGGGAAAATGTTAACCCTGCAACAAAGTTTATTAGGCGGCTTAATCTCCATACCGGAATGACTGAGGACGAAATTACTAAGGACCTTGAGGAAAGGGCAAGCATTTTGCAGTGGGCTATTGAAAACAACTTAAACGACATTGATTCAGTTGGAAGAATAATGAAGCTTTTCTATTCCGAACCAGAACTTTTGAAAAAAGCAGCGGCTGAGAATGCAGATCCAAAAACATTGTTTGGTGATGACTCTTGAGAGTAAAGTTCATGCTTTTCTCAATTGAAAGGTCAATGAAGATAAACAGGCACTTTGTTTGGATTGGAGAAAAATTGGCTGGAATTTTCTTTAACGTAAAATACGATTTGGTGGAAGCAGACCTTGAAATTTCTCCGGAAAAGTATTTGACAGCAGCTTTCTTCAGTGCATTGTTTTACGGAGCATTGTTCTTCTTTTTCTTTTATGCATTAATGTTTTTGCGCGACGGACTTGTGACACAGGAAAACAGCATGCTTTCAGGCCTTATTGGCTTGTCCTTCTTCAGCTTTGCACTTTTCCTCCACATCATTTATCCAGGAATAATGGCAAAGAAATATGCTGCAGGAATTGACCAGCAGCTTTTGTTTGCGTTGAAAAGCATGCTGATTCAGGTGAGCAGCGGAGTTTCCTTGTTTAAGTCAATGGTTAATATCAGCAGGTCAGAGTATGGAATTGTGAGCAAGGAATTTGAAGAATTGACAAAGGACATAAGCGGCGGAGAAAGCGAGTCAAAGGCAATTGAAAGCATGGCTCTTAAAACAAAAAGCATTTACCTAAGAAAAATGGCCTGGCAGCTTCTTGCATCCCTTAGAAGCGGAGCCTCAGTACAGGGCGCCCTAAGCAGCATTGTGCAAAGACTCTCTGATAGGCAGGCAAGAGCCATAAAGGATTATGCAGCAGAATTAAATTTGTGGATTTTGATTTACCTGCTGCTTGCGGCAGCCATTCCAACTCTTGGAATAACTTTTTTAGTAATTCTTTCCTCTCTTGGTGGGGCATCAGTTGGGCCAACCCATGTTCTTCTAATGGTTTTTGGAGCATTTGCAATGCAAGTAATTTTGATTGGATTTGTTAAAAGCAGAATTCCGAAGGTGTTTGCATGAAGGACCTTGAAGCAGCTTACGCAAGAACTTGCAAGAGAGTGTGCGAACTTGTTCCACAGGAAAAAAGGCGGGAAAAAGTCTTTCCAAAGCTAAGGTTTGCAGGCATAAACGAAGACTTTGACGTCTGGCTTGGAAAAAGAATGATTTTGATAGTACTTGCAGGTATAATAGGTTTTCTTTTGCCTCTTACAGTTGGGCAATATTTTTTCGTGCTTGACTTTACAACTTTACTTACACCCTTAGCGATAGCGTTTGGAGCAGGCCTGCTTTTGGCGTTTATAGCAATCATCTTTGTTTACCTTCACACCTATTACCTGATTGAAGGGCGGATTTCAATGGTTGAAGAAATTTTGCCCGACTTTATGCTGTTAGTTTCAAGCAACATAAATGCAGGCATGACTCCTTTTGCAGCCTTTAGGGCAAGTGCAAGAAAGGAATTTGGGCCATTGTCAGAGGAAGTAAAAATTGCCTCTGTAAAAAGCCTTGGCACCAAAAGTTTTTCATCAGCTTTGGCACAATTAGGAGTAAGAATTAATTCACGCATTTTAAATGAATCAGTTTCGTTTTTTGCCCAGGCAATGAAGAGCGGAGGCAAACTTGCAAAGCTGCTTGAAACAAGCGCACTTGACCTCAGGCAAACCCAGGAAATGAAGAAAGAACTGCAGTCAAGCACTAGAATGTACGTTATTTTTGTTGCGTTTGTAATAATTATTGCAACTCCGCTTCTTCTAGCTGTTTCAATGCAGTTCCTTACCATGATTGCTTCAATTCAGGCAGAGACCACAACAGGCCTTGGAGCAGAAACCGCTTCTGTTGCATTCCTCTCAAGTGAACTCAGTATTACTACAGACTTTATGATGATTGTTTCCTTCATTCTTCTTTTTGGAAACGCGCTTCTTGCAGGAATGTTTATTGGAGTTATTGGGCAGGGGAAGGCAAAAATGGGATTAAAATACAGTCCGCTTATTTTCATTGTGTCAATTGCAGCCCTCTTTGTTTCAAACTTAATGTTTTCGCAATTCCTTGGGATATAATTTTTGATAGCAATTAGTCGTTATCAAAAAAGGTTTATAAATAACAAAAACCTAACTTAAAACAGATTTTTTATTAACTTAAATGGAGGAAAAGCCATGAATATGAAAGGACAAGGCACAACAGAATACCTGATTATTCTTGCAGTAATTATTGTCATTGCACTTGTTGTTGTCGGAGTAATGGGTTGGTTTCCAGGACTTGCAACAGGCATTACAGAAAGCCAAAGTAGGGCTTACTGGAAAAGCAGCGCGCCAATTGCGATAACAGACTGGCAAGTTACAAGCACGGCAACAGAGGCAACGTTTTCTTTACAAAACCTGACAACAGACAAGATTCAGGTTACCGAGATAACTGTTGACAATACAGCAATGGGAATTATGGACGCAAACCTTGCAGCCGGAGACACAAACGGTGCAGTTACGGGTTCAACAGGAATCGCCTGCTCAAGCGGCTCAAGCTACCAATATGATGTTTCAATAGCATACAACGTTGTTGGCGGCATTCAAGGCAAGACGCAGACAGGCCAAAAGCCATTAATCGGCACCTGCCCATAAAACAATATTTTTTAGGGGAAGCTTTGCTTCCCACTCCTTCTAATTTTTTAAACAAGGTTAAGCAATGCCAAATTTTAGGATTTGCAAAAAAAAGTTTACTGCCAGAAGATAGTGTCCTCGCCGCACTCTATTGCTTGAGAAAAGTTCTGCAAAGGCCCCTGCTCTGAAACAATAACGGCCTTTCCAGAAGAATTAACTAAAATAAGGTAAGATGCAAGGAATTCCGTTTGCTTGCAAAGGGCAACATCGTCTTCTTTAAAGCAAACAAAAACCTCTGCAGAAGAATTTTCAACCGGCTCCGAAACTAGAGTTGTTTGCTCAAAAAAGCAATTTTTGAAAAAAGAATCAGCCCATTCTTGCTGTAACTTTTTGTCAACGGCCTGCAATGCAATTGCCTCAATGTCCTGAGAGGCAAGACAGCCGCTTAAAACAAGAACTAAAAGAAACGAAATTGCAATTGTTTTCTTCATTTAAAAAGAAATTAGCCTCCGAAACAATAATATACTTGTTGAAACTAGTTTTTATTATGAGTTTAATACAACAGCTAAGAAACGAACATGCAGAAATCATGAGAATGCTTGAAACAGGAAAAGAAACAATTGCCTCCAAAGAGGAAACAGTGCCTGATTTGAGAGATTATTTTCAGGAACTTAGAACAATTCTTTCAGCACACCTTGACCTTGAAAACAAGCTTATTTACCCAAAATTTGACAGTTCTGACAAACAGGAATTGAAGGAAATGGGAAAAAAGTTTTCAGGAGAAATGGTTGGAATTGCAGAAACTGTTCTTGCCTTCTTTGCTAAATACGAGAAAGACTCGCTTAAAGCCCTAAGAGAGAACCCAGAATTCAACAAGGAATTTTTGGAAATTGGGGCTGCTGTCGACAAAAGAATCAAGATAGAGGAAGACATTCTGTTTCCTGCCTACGAACAAAACTTCTAAAGCCCTCACGCGGGACTGGTGCGAGCAAGAATGCCATTTCGTTTGAACTCAATAGTATGACTTCGCATAAATTCTAATTAGAAAAAACTCTGTCAAGTGCTAAGAGCACGAAGACAGTGCAAATTTCATCCAAATTTTTTTGGATGCCTCAGTCCGCCCATCCTACTCTAAAGACCAAGGATTAGTTACAAATTTTTGTCAATACCAGTCAACATGTGTTAACCTTATCATTGCTTATAGTACCCAATGACAATGGGGTATTAAAATTAATGTTTTTTGAGGAAAAAATGGCCAGAAATATATATTGCTTTAACCAGTTGTTCAGTTTAGGGACACAGTCCAATAAATGATGCTTGCTTGCAATAATGCTGACCAAAATACAAGACATAAGATTGAGAGTGGCGAGCTTAGTTTCAGGAAGGTAATGAGAAGCAAAGACGTACTCGAACTTATATTAAATCCAGCTCTTTTGTGGCAAGAATAAACATTGCATGTGCCCAAGCTAAAGGTTTTACTGTTTGTTGTATATCGTTATCAAAAACTTGTTCAGGTATGTAATCTTCAAATTGTTTTAATGTTTTATTATACAATGACAAAGCGCTCTTTTTGTTTCCAGATTGATAATAATAAATTGCCAACCAGAAATTGAGCAAAGGCCAACTTCCTGCTCCCTTTCCTCTGTAACCACCTTCAATTGCCCAAGCATCATAAGTGTCATATTCATACCTCAATAGGCCAGTCTTGACCATAATTTTAGCTTCCATAATCTCAATTGTCTTAATCATTCTTTCATCGTTAGGTTTTACAATATCGAAAGGATATACTAAACCTATTAGCGATGCATCAATTTTTAGAAGCTTGATCTTTCCTGTTGTCCTTGTAAAATAATTGAGTTTTTGAGCATATCTTTGTTGGATTTGCTTTACCATTTGCTTTGAAACAATTTCCCATCTCTTGTTAGTTATAAGCTTATTTGCTAGATTAAGGCCTTGAGCGCAAGCTGCCAAGGAATAAGTATGGTTCTCATCTAAATCAGGGTAACAGTAATAGTATTCCCACAAACCCTGGGTCTTTTTTGTAAAATGAGTTTTGTCCCATATATTGCATAATCCATTTGCGAGTTTTTTTATAAGCGTGACATATTTTTTTGGTATCTTTTTTTTCTCAAAGAACTTATAAATTGCCCAAAGCATTGTGCCATTTTGGTCTGGTTGAAAACTCAACCAAAATTTTGTTCCATTTGTTGAA
>JAFCCH010000071.1 GCA_017610265.1 Nitrososphaerota archaeon | reverse complement strand
AGGTTGGAGAAAGATTCCCAAAAATAGCCGGAATTTCTTCAGCAGTTATATAGGTGAATGAAAATGAACAATATTAAGTCAAGCAAGCCAAAAAAGCAAAGAAAATTCCACTATACCAAGCCATTGCACAGAAAACAGCAAGGTCTTGCAGCACACGTGGACAAAAAGATCAGCGGACAGCTTGGCGTTAAAAGCCTTGCATTAAGAAAAGGAGACACCGTCAGAATTGACAGCGGTAAAAACAAGGAAAAAACAGGCAAGATTGTTGAAGTCAACTACAAAAAAGGAGTTGTTTTTATAGAAAAAATTGTGAGGAAGAAAGCAAACGGGGAAGAAGTCCCTGTTCCAATTCACGCCTCAAATTTGATTATTACAGACGCAGACAAGAGCGATGCAAAGCGTTTCAAAGGAAGGAAAAAGGCAAAGAAGCCAACTGAAGAAACAAAAAAGAAGGTGTAAAGGTTATGGCAAACAAAGGAGAAGGAAAAAGCGAAAAAAGGCTTGCAGTAAGCAGGCTTGTTCCACTGCACAGAAAAGAAAGTACCTGGCACATTATGGTAAAGCCAGGCCCGCACAAGAAAAAGAACAGTGTTGCACTAGGATTTGTTTTAAGAAATATGATTGAAGTTACAAAAAATGCAAAGGAAACAAAGGGCATTCTAAATGCAGGCTATGTGCTTGTTGACGGAAAAATTGCAAAGGACCCAAAAAGACCTGTTGGCTTGTTCGATTTGATTACCCTTGTTCCAAGCAAGAAAGCATTTAGAATTTTGTTTAGTAAGAAGGGAAAATTAATGGTTGTAGAAGAAAAATTTGAGCAGAACGAAAAAATCTGCAAAGTTGTTGGCAAAATGGTTCTTCCAAAAGGAATTATCCAGATTACAACAAACGACGGCCGAACCCTGAAAGAAAAGAAGACAGACATTTCAGTTGGAGACAGCCTTTTGATTAAGGTGCCAGAGCAAAAAGTCGTTAAAGTCATGAAACAGGCAGCAAAGAAAACAGTGCTTGTTGTTGAAGGAAAGCACATAGGCGACGTTGCAAAGATCAAAAAGATTGTTGAAGGAACTATGAGCAAGCCAAAGCTTGTGACCCTTGAAACAGATAACGGAGAATTTAACACAGTTGAACTTAACATTGTGATTGTTGGAGACGACAAGCCAGTAATTAAAGTAGAGTGAATGAAATGGACGCAGAAAACAAAATGAAAGAAATAAAGATTGCCAAGGTAACGGTAAACATGGGAATCGGCCCTGAGCAGAACGAAATGAAGACAGGGCAGAAGATCATTGAACAAATTACCACAAGCAAGGCAATTCAGACCAAATGTAAGGTTAGGCAGCCAAAGTGGGGAATCAGGCCAGGCCTGCCAATTGGATTAAAGGTTACTCTTAGAAACAAGAAGGCAGAAGCCTTCCTTGAAAGGGCACTTGCTGCAAAAGGCAAGGTTCTTACAAAGAAATGCTTTGACCACCAGGGCAATTTTGGATTCGGAATACATGAATATATTGACCTACCAGGCGTAAAATATGACCCAACCCTGGGCGTAAGAGGTTTTGATGTTCTTGTTACACTTGAAAGGCCAGGTTACAGAATAAAGAGAAGAAAGATTAGGAACAGAAAGATTGGCAAAAGCCATGTTATTCCAAAGGCAGAAGCCATTAATTTTGTACAGAAAAGGTTTGAGGTTGAGTTCCAATGACTGATGAAAAAAGAAATTTAAGAGAAGAAAAGAAGAACAGGAAATGCAGGGTTTGTGGAACAAGACAGGCCGTAATAAGAAAGTACAAACTGCTAGTTTGCAGGAGATGTTTTAAGGAGATAGCCGGGAAGATCGGCTTTAAGAAATTTGACTAAGGTGAGAAGGATGAGTTTGGTAGACCCAATAGCAGATGGATTAATTGCAATCAAGAACAGCGACAACGCTGCAAAAAAAGAATGCCTTTACAGGCCAGCTTCAAAGCTTTTCGGAGAAATCCTCAAAGTTATGCAGGCACAGGGTTATATTTCATCCTATGAATTTATTGAAGATGGAAGAGACGGCATTTACAAAGTAGGCCTTCTTGGAAAGATAAACCAATGCAAGGCAATAAAGCCAAGGCACGCTGTAAAGAAAAACAAGTTTGAAAAGTTTGAGAAAAGATATCTTCCAGCAAGAGATGTTGGAATAATTGTTGTCAGCACACCAAAAGGAGTTCTGTCACACAGGGAAGCAAAGGAAAAAGGCCTTGGCGGCAGGCTAATAGCTTACGTTTATTAGGTGAAAGGAAAATGGTAAAACAATCAGTTGAAAACATTGTTGAAATGCCCGAAGGGTTCACTGCCGATATCGACGGCCAAAAAGTCGTAATCAAAGGAGCAGGTAAGGAAGCCGAAAGGCAATTCAAGGCACAGGGAATTTCGTTCAAGAAAGACGGAAACAAAGTAATTGTAACAGGAGCACCTTTCTCAAGGAGAACAGCAGCTCTTGTAAAAACAATTGCATCCCACGTCAACAATATGGCATCAGGCCTGCAGACAGAATATGTTTACAAGATGACAATAGTTTACAGCCACTTTCCAATGAATGTTGCAGTTAAGGGCCAAATTCTAGAAATCAACAATTTTGTTGGAGAAAAAAAGACAAGGATTGCAAAAATTGTGCCAGGTGCAACAGTTACAATTAAAGGCAAGGCAGTAACAATAAAAAGCAACAACAAGGAAGTTGCAGGCCAGACAGCCGGGAACATTGAAGGTGCCACAAAAGTAAGAGGCAAAGACAAAAGAATTTACCAGGACGGAATTTTTATTGTAACAAAGGCATTACAAGAAAAGAAAGAGGAGAGTAAGTAAAAATGGCTGCAGCAAAAGCAAAAAAGAAAGAGGCTGAAAAAAAGGCAAAGCCGATGAAAAAGGCAGAAGTTAAAGCAAAGCCAAAAGCCGAAGCAAAACCTGCAAAGAAAATAGCCGAAAAGGCAAAGCCAAAAGCCGAAGCAAAACCTGCAAAGAAAGCAGCCGAAAAGCCGGCAAAAGCAGAGGCAAAGCCAACAAAGGAAAAGGCAGCTGCAAAGAAAGATGAGACCAAGAAAGAGGAAAAAAAGCCTGTCAAAAAAAAGAAAGTTTTTGCAAAGCCAAAGGCAATTAAGATTTCAAAAAGCAAGGAAGTTAAAAAACTCTCAAAGAAAGTTCAAGCAAAGCCTAGAAGAATGTTTAGAGGAAGATTTGGAAAGAGAGGAGTTAGAAAGGTAAGCAATGAAAAATGGCAGAAGTGGAGAAAGCCAAGAGGAATTGACATAGTTTTCCAGCAGGAAGACGGTTTTATTCCAGGAATGGGTTACAGGACTCCAAATGCCATAAGATTTTTGCACCCTTCAGGTTACAAAGAAAGATTTGTTAGAAATATGCAGGAATTGGTTGCAATAGAGCCTGAAAAGGCAAACACTGCTGCAAGAATTTCGGCAAAGATTGGAAAAAAGAAAAAGATTGAAATGCTAAAAAAGGCAAACGAGCTTAAAATTGTGGTATTGAATAGGTGAATGTTATGCAGCAAGATAAAGTAAAGCAAATGGCTTCAGAAATTCTGAAATGTGGAAAGAATACAATATGGCTTGACCCAGAACAGGGCGACAAGATAAAGCAAGTCATGACAAAAGAAGACGTAAGAAGTCTTATTCAGGAAGGAAGCATTAAAAAAAGGCAGCACAACAGCCAAAGTAAGGGAAGATCCCGTGTCCTAAAAGAAAAGAGAAAGAAGGGCAGAAAAAGAGGAAAAGGAAAGAGAAAAGGCACAAAAAAGGCAAGGTCTGAAAAAAAACCAACCTGGATGAAGAATGTTAGAAGCCAGAGGAAAATGCTTAAGCAAATGCAAAAAGAAAAGCCTGCAGCAGTCAAAAAGATTGGTTACAGGACATTGTACAAAAGGATTAAAGGCGGCTTTTTCAAGGGCAAGAAATACCTGAAAGCAGCCATTGAAGGGAAAAAAAGGTAATGTGATATGGCAACCAAAAAAACTTATGTGACACAGTTCAGACGAAGAAGGGAAGGCAAGACCAACTATAAGAAAAGGTTAGCCATGCTCAAAGGCAACAGCCCAAGACTAGTTGCAAGAAGGACAAACCAATATGTAATTGTCCAGGTTATTGAGTACAACCCAACAGGAGACAAGACTCTTGTGCACGTAAACAGTAAAGCACTTGAAAAGCTTGGATGGAAAGCAGGAAAGAAAAGCATTCCTGCAGCATACCTTACAGGGCTCCTTGCAGGCGTAAAAGCCAAGGAAAAGAAGGTTGACAAAGCAATTTTGGACATTGGATTTACATTGCCAGGCCACAAAGGATGGTGGACAGCTTCATTGAAGGGCGCAATAGACGCAGGCATTAAAATGCCAATCGGAGAAAAAGCAGTTCTTCCGGAAACAATGACAAACGGAAAGCACATTGAAGATTATGCAAAAACAAAGCCTGAAAAAGTATTTGGAAAAACCGCAAACAACGCGGCCCAGGCAACAAAAATGTTTGAGGAAGTAAAACAAAAAATCTTG
>JAFCCH010000070.1 GCA_017610265.1 Nitrososphaerota archaeon | reverse complement strand
CAATATGGAACATTTACTATTAGCACAGAGGCAAGTGCCTGCTGTTCAATTCCTGAAAAGCCAAGCACTGCGGCAAGGCGAGTGCAAATGGAAGAACAGGAAGAAAAGCTTGATGTAGACACACTTGTTGAAACAGCGTTTAAGGAAAGGGAAGAAAGATGAATTTGGATGATTTTCCAGGCAAGAAATGCAATTCAGGCAAGAATATTCAGTTCAGGCCAAAGAAGCATGTCAGGTTTAACCTTGAAAAAGCAGTTTCCGCCCTTGAAGAGCTTGGAGCAGAAATAGAGATTGAGACCCCCTCCTTGTTAATTTTTAGGTTTGAAGGAACTCAGGTTGATATGAATGCATCCGGAAAAACAATTGTTAAAATAGAGGACATGGAAAAGGCAGGGCAAGTTTTTTCAAGCATCTTTTCCGCTGTTCAAACTGCCTTTAAGTGACTTGATATCAGCATTCATTTCCTCAGCCTCTTTCTTAAAACCCTTTTTTGAAAAGTAGTTTGCAAGATTCCAGACATCCCTTTTGAAAAAATTCTCTGCTTCTGGATGAGTATTTAAAACTGCCTGGCCAAAGTCGATTACCACAAGCTCTTTGCCTGTGTTTAAAACATTGTATTCGGAAAGGTCGGCGTGCACAAGATCAACTTTGAACAAGAGCCTTGCAAGAAAGCCTGTTATTGTTTCATAGGCTTCTTTTATGTCCTTTGGAGGCGCTTCCTTCATTGGAGGAGCTGCTTCTCCGTCTTCTCCTGCAATAAATTCCATTACAAGAACATTTTCGTGGAAGGTAATCGGCATTGGGCACCTTACCTTTGCCTGGTTTGCAAGCAAAAGGTTTCTGAATTCCTTTTTTGTCCAGGCGTAAACAATGTCCCTCTTGTTTTTTTTGACCTTTGAAAAGCGCCTGTCTCCCTTTAGGTACAGGTGCATTTTGTTAAAGTCGCTTGTATCAGTCTTGTAAACCTTTACTGCGCGGGCATTGCCTGCCTTGTCTCTTGCCTTAAAAACATGGGCTTCCTTGCCAGTACTGATAATGTGTTCAAGGACATCAAAGTAGCCCTTGGTTGAAAGCTTGTGAACAGCTTGAATTGTTCTTTTGTCAAAAACCTTTGCAAATGTCTTTCTTTGGTTTTCTTCAGGAACAAATTTTCTTAAGTCAAATTCTTCATTTGATTCTTGTGCCATAAAGAAACAAGTGTTCAAAGAGGTTTAAATTAGTAATTGAAAAAGAAAAAAAGGGAAAAGAAAGAGCTTCATTCAGAAAATGAGAACTCTTTCAATTCATCCAGTGTTTCAAGGTTGTTTGCCTTCAAGACATTCTCAGAAAGGGTGTATAGCACATTTCCGATGTACAATGACCTCTTTACCATATAGTCACTGCCATAGTAATAACCTCTCTTGAGTTCGTCTTCCTCTGTTACGTGAGTTATCCTGCCCCTTTCCTCAAAACCGTTTTCCAAAGAAAGGTTGAAAACAAATGCCCCCTGGAAGACATACTCGCCATAGCTTGGCCAGGACTGGCCTTCTTCCAAAGGCTGTTTTTGCTCTTCAGGAATTTCAGCAAGGGTTATTGGCAAAACCAATAGTTCCTTTGCCTTGTCATAAAGGAATGCCTTGTGGTCATGTAATGCATTGCTTTCTGTTCCCCGATCGCCGATTATAATTTTGTGCATTTCAATCGGGTTTTCCACATCGCTTACATCAAAGACAGCCATTTTAATTCCTTGATGCCATACAAAGTCTCCCTTTGCAGCCTCTATTGTGTCCTTTCCAATGCCGATCAAATGAGTTTCGTCAATTGGGTGGAGATAATCGCTGTATCCTGGAATCTTTAGCTTTCCTAAGACAGTTGGGTTTGTTGGATCGGATCTATTTTTCTGAAGGTGACCATATAGGCCTTGTTGCCCATAAAGCGAGCTGAATAAATCCTTTCGCCTGGAGCAAGGTCTTCAAGTTCTCCAATTATTTCCATGTCTTCATTTAAGACATAAAGGTTGTTTGTTGATTCAGAGCCTCCTCTTGAGACCTGGCTTGTTGTTGTGGCAATCCTAAAATTCCCCTTGAACTCGTCCATTGAAAACTGGTTCAAGACATTTCCAGGAACTTTTCCCTGTCCCAAATAGCCAACGTCTCCGTCGACAAGGCCAAACTTGTTTATCACAGTTTCCTGCTCTCCGCCGATAATGATGCTTTCAATTGTATCGACTACAGGAGTTCCTTCCGGAACAATGCCTTCGTTTGGAATCCAAACGCTTGAGGCAAGATAAATGTTTTGCTGTGAAGCAAAGACATTTGCAGCACTTCCTGCGATTGTTTCACTGTCTGTTTCCTTTGACTCAAGGTTTATTGAGGCAATTGTTACAAAGTTTTCTGCCGGCATTGGAGGCAAATATCCAATGTCAACTGGCTCTGCAACCCTTTTCTCAACTCCGTCCTCTTCCATTAATGGAATGATGCAGCCAAAGTCGTCAATACAATCCCTGTAAGCAGGCCAACTGTTGACAACAAAGTAGGCGTTGTCTTCAATTAACCTTGCTGTAAGGTAGTTTCCCTCGTAGAAAAGTTCTTTCTCCATCTTAGGGCTTGACCTGTCAGAAATGTCATAAAGTCTTACAACAATACTGCTTGAGCCATAATATGGCATTCTGTCTCCGACAATAAGCATTTCAGAAACTTGTTCAAGGCTTGGCTCATCAGGCTCTGGCTTGTCAGCCTCTTCTTTTACTGCAATATCAAATTCTTTGTATGTTTGGCCAAACAATAGAAGCTTGTCGTTTAAGACAAACATTTCAATTGTTGAAATATCTTCAAAGCTTGTAATTGAAACTGTTTTTGCTGTTTCAATTGGATAAGCGTCTGTTATGACCAGCCGGTTGTTTGAAAAATTGTAGATGTATTTTCCGTCTGATTTTACTATGTCGGCTTCGTCAACTCCTTCAACCTGAACGTTTGTGGTTGAGAAATCGTCAGAGCCCTCAGCTACTTCGGAAAAAGCCTTGTCCATGGCCATTGGAGTAGAAACCTGCCTGGCAATTCCGCCAGCCATAGTTTCCATTATGCCATAGCCATAATAGTTCTGGTTTTCTTCAAAAGCTGCTTTTAGTTCTGCATAGTTTTGGAACCTGGGCATTTCTTTAAATTGAATTGGCCCTGTTCCTGGTTCTGTTTCAATTGGAGCCATTAAAGGATAGGCCAAAAGCACTGCCGCAACAACTGCTACAGCAGCAAGAGTTAGTAAAAAATCTATTTCTTGTTTCAAGAATATCACCTGAAACAACTATATTTACTGATATTTAAATACTGCTTTTTTTACTTAGGCAAAAACCTAAACAGCAAATAGAGGTTTAGATTGGCAGGCCTTCAAGCATGCCCTTTTTCCTAAACCATTCGACTTGGTTGCCGAAGAATCTCCAAGCAATGTCGCCCTTGCTCGGCTGGAAGTCCCAAATTTTTACAATTACAAGGTCTCCCGCTCTTACCCAGACTCTTTTCCTTAACTTGCCTGGAATTCTGCATTTTCTTTCAACCTTGTCCTGGCACATTACAATAAGTTGGCAGGCACCCATTAACTGAGTTACCACTCCAAAAATCTCAAACTCTTCCTTTTTTGGAAAGCGCATTCTTCCAAAGTTTTCGGTCTTATTTTTGTCTTTTTTGTTTTTGTTACTTGGCATCTTAATCACTTATCCTTAAACTATATTTTAAATATTTGCACGTGCTTTACACCTGCAATTTCAACCACATTTTCTTCTGTTGCGAGCTTTTCCTCAATTGCAATTTTTACTGATTCATTTCCAATAATATTAATGTTTTCAAATTCGTGAAGCCTTTTTCTTAACTCAGCCTCGCTTATTTCTTCTCCTTTGAAAAAGAACTCTCCAACCTTTAGTTCGAGGTTTCCTTCCGTGAAGGTTTTTCCACAAAGGCCTTGGTCACAAACGGCTAGAACAAAGTTTGTTTCAGAATTATGCTCTTTGCACAAAAATTCCAAACTTAAAGCCCCTTTACGCTGCTAAGTGCACCGCATGCTTCACACTTCAACATTCTGACACCCTGTTTTTCAACAACCTTGGTGTCAGGCTTTTTGCATTCAGGGCAGAGAACAAATTGAGTGATATAACTGCTTACCAGTCTGTTAACCTGGTCTCTTGTAAACTTTCCATTTAGAACAAGCCTGTTAGTCTCGTCAATTGCAGCAGATGTTGCTGTTTCCTTTGCAAGAAATTTAAACAGGTGCTTTCGGTCTCTATTAATAACCTTTAAAATTGAAGCAAAGTTTCTGACAATTGTTTTGTGCCCGTGGAAGAATGATTCAGCCTGCGGCATTTCAAAACGTTCTCTTGTCTTGGTTCGTTCAGGCAGTCCGGCGTAAAGCCTGTCAGCCATTTTTTCATAGTCCATAAGATAATTCAATTTCCAAGCCTTTTTAACCCTTTCCTAAAGCGGAAAAGAAACTATTATTAATGCAAGTTTGTTAATAGCTACATGGATCTTGGTCTTTTCTTAAAAAGCCCTGAAGTGGTTGCAGCATGGTTTGCAAACCTTGTTTTTTCAACCCCTTTTGGAATGATTATTCTTTTTGTGTTTGCATTGATTGCGAATGCCACCCTTTTTCTTCCAATTGCGGTTGAACCGGTTGTTTTTCTTCTCGGAATAATTGCGCCAAACATTTTCATGGTATTTGTTCTTGGAATAGTAACAGGAACAGCTGCTGCCGTAGGAGAAATGTCAGGATACATTCTTGGATTGCTTGGAATAAAGACTTTGCACAAAATGAGCAAAAAAAGAGTTGACAAGATTTTTGAACTGGGAGAAAGGCTTGCTGAAAGGGGAACCTGGCTAATTTTTGTGTTTGCCTTTACACCCCTGCCCTTTGACTTAATTGGAATTGCTGCAGGAGTAATAAAATATGACCCAAAAAAGTTCTTTGTGGCAGCCTGGGCAGGAAAGGTTGCAAGATATCTGGTAGTGGCATTCATCGGATATTACGGAGGGATTGCATTGATTACAGCCATGCCATGGTTAAAGACCCTGGTTGGAATGTGAGAAAAAGCTTAAAAACTTAGCAAAAGGCAATATAATATAGGGGAGAAAAAATATGCCTGCACAAAAAAGAAGACCAACAAAGCCAAACAAGGCAAGAAGCTCAAGCGGCCTTATTGCCAATTTAAGAAACAGATTAAGCCATACAACGGCTGAAAGAAACCTGTATATGAGAAGGCTTCAAAATATGAGAGCCGAACTCAAAAAAAGAAAGGCTGCCTAACTACTTTTAGAAACCAATTGCAAATCTAAAAACCAACTGCCTTTGTAAGAAGCCAGACGAGAATCATTAACACCGCCTGTGGCGGAAGAGCAGGCAAGGCCTTTCCCACATTCTTGCTAACCCAGTTGATTGTCCAAAGAAGGCCTACAAGAGAAGCTGCAAGAATTAAGATTCCTGGCACAAGATAAAGAGGAAAGCCAATTGCCTGGTTGGAACTCATAACGCTTACTGCGAAAACAAGCGGAATTACTAAATCGCCTGTTCCAAGCTCAAACTGATGCTCTTTGGTTGGAATTGCAAGAGTAAAAGCAAGATTTTTGTTTGAGATGCCCTTTGCAAGAGTAACCATGTGCTTTGTCTTAAAGACAGCAATAAAGTCATAGACTGATAAAAGGATTATGAAAACAAGAACGGGAATTACGCCAAGAGTAACTCCTATTAAAGCGCCAACTCCTGCAACAGAGATTATTGCGGAAACATTCTTTATCCAAACATCTTTTGGGAAAAGAATCTTTAAGGCAATGAGAAGCACGGCAAACACAAGGGCAGATCCTTTTGCAAGAGTGTCAAAGACAAGGATTGAAGCTGTAAAAACCACAAACAATTCCATTAGCCTGAAGAGAGTTGCTCCCTTAAAGAAAAACATTACTGCAAGAAGCACTCCTGTAAAAACAAGAATTCCTGCAATTAATACAACAGCGTTTATTGGGTCCTCTGGATTGTCGGTTACAACAGTTGGCTGCTCCATTTCGCCTGTAGCAATTTCTCCAATGAAGTTTGCTCCAACAGCAAGGCCAAGTGCCTGAGTAAGGACAAAAAGCAGTACCAATGTTGGAAAGACCTTTTGCATGAAAAAAGAAAGGGATTAAGTGCTTAAATAATTAAGCCCAAGTGCCTGAAACAGGCTTTTTCCCCAAAGCAGGAACTATCCTGCCAGACCAAACCAATTGTTCCAAATGGCTTTTGCATTGAACACAACAGGCAGATTAGTGCAGCTGCTGTCACAGGAACCGTCATTATTGCACACATCCAAGGTATTGGCATCTGAGTCATCGCATTCCCTGTCACTTGAGCAGGTTACAGTACATTCTTCATCTTCCACAAGTGGCTCCTCTGTCGGAGGCTCTTCCACAGACGGCTCTTCCACAGGCAGTTCCTCGACAGGCAACTCTTTTACAGGTTCTTCTTCGGTTGCCCATGTTTCTGCCAATGGTTTTTCTTCTGCTTCCAATTCTTCTCCTTGCTCTGGTATTGGCTCTATGTCTTGTCTATCAAACGCCCATGGCACTTTTTCTTCCTGTTCTTCTTTTGGCTGTTCTTTCAATGGCTCTGTTTCAAGGGGGGCAACATCTGCTCTTACTGCTTTGACTTCCCAGTAGAATTCTTGTTCCAGATTTCCATTTTCAGTTGTCCTTACTGTAACCTGGCCATTTTCAACGTCTCCGTCTACATAAAGCGGGCTCCAGCCATTCTTTGCGGTTAACAAAACTGTTCTTCCTTTTTTTCTTGTCAGTTCTTCAAAGTAGTCAGGCAACTGTATTGTTACTGCTCCTTCTTCAAGCTGCGCTTCACCTCTATAATAAACAGCGCTTTCCGGACCTTCAATTGCAGAGTGAATTAGGAACTTGTCTTCGTCCAATGGATGACCTATCTTGAACGCTTTTACCGCAGCACTTACTGTGCCG
>JAFCCH010000016.1 GCA_017610265.1 Nitrososphaerota archaeon | reverse complement strand
GACATAGTTTTCAGCCAGTGGATAAGCCCCTATGACTGCATCCCTGGCGGCGGTGGCTTTTCATACACCAGAATACAAAGAACCTAAAGCCCTTAAAACAGCTGCAAGACATTAAATTGAGTCAAGCAGTTCGTGCAATGCCTTTTCTTTAAGCCAGTCACCAAGCTTGTGAGCCGCAAGCCCCCTCTGACTTTTCTTTGACCTGTCCATTGGATCCATTTCAACAGAGGGAATCTTTTCCCCGTCAGGAATAAAAATTTTGGAATAGGGAAGGGAATCCGCCTTTTTTTTAGAAATGTTTTTTGAAACCTTGCCATGCCATTTCCCTTCAAAGAACTTGTAGTGGTCTGGTGCATCCATAAAGCAAATTACTGTGTGGAAGAATGCCTTCTTTGGCTTTCCTGAAAGTAATTTTGAGAAGCCTTCAAAGCCAATCTTGTTGAAAACCCATTTAGAGTTTGCCCCTGGAAAGCCCTTGTATGCTTCAAGGTAAAAGCCTGTGTCCTCGGCTATTAGCGGCTGCCTTAGTTCGTGAAATGCCTGCCTGGCCTTGCTTAAGGCAACCTCTTTCAAATTGTCTGTTTCAGGCTCGTTTAGGTCAACAGCTTTTTGCTCAAGCTCTATTCCATGTTCTTCCAGAACACGGAAAACCTGCTCAAACTTCCCCTTATTTCCTGTTGCAAACAAAAGCATTTTTACACCTTGAAGTAAAGCCCTCTTATACTGTAATTGTACAAAAGTTCAAAGGAAAGAAGCCATGCAATGGCAAAGGAAGCCGAGAAAAAAACAGGGCTTTGCGTTAAAAAAAACAGGGCTTTGCGTTAAAAGAATTGAGCCAGAGGCCACAAATGTTGAGGCAACAAGTGCAAGGGCTGCGTGATGGTTTCTCAAAAAGTTTTTTCTCTGCATTCTTTGCTTGTATTTGTGCTTTTCCTCAATCACAAAATCCATTAAGTCCTTGTCCTCTGCCTTTTTTCCAATCTCGTTAATTATCTGATATGCATTTTCATGATAGAACAAAAGATCCCTTATTGTTAATGCATTCATTTTTTGCGAGGCAACGGTTGTCAAAAGAAGCTGTTTCGGAATTCGGTTCACATACTTTCTCATCAGCAAAGAAAAGTCTGATTCGTTCAAGGGTTCTTTAATAATTTCTGAAAAGACTGCAATTTCCTGAGGCTGCCTTATCAGCATCCGGATTATTTCAGGGGGAATTCCCTTGCCCTTTGCTTGATATGCTCGAATGATTGAAACAGACAAATGGGGAGCAACAAGGTTTTTGCTCAAGTGGTCGGAAACAGCCTTGATTGAAATTTGGTTGTTTTTAATCTTGTTTACAATGCCATGAATTTTTTCCTCATTGCTGTAATAGCCAAGAAGCTTTCTGATTGGCATAATGTTTGCAACGCAAAAGCTTGCAATTGTCAAAAGCAAAACAAAGATTTCAAATTGAATAAAATACTGAATTATGAGCGGAAAACCAGCCCAGAGAAGAAAAATGAATATTGCAGTATGGTACAAAAACCTTGTTTCCTCAGGAATGTTCCATCCTCTTTCCTCCAACAGGGAAATAAATACATCTATGACTGAGAAAAACGCATTGTTTATCTTGTCAAAAAATCCTCTTTTTGGTTCCATTTTAAAACGCTAATATTAGGTTTTGGCAGTATTAATCCTTTTCGGGCAACAAAAAGTAAGGCATTAACTGGCCATTGCAAGCACTTTAAGCTTGTAGTGAGCCTTTTTGTAAGTTAAATAGCTTACAAAGACCATTAGGGGAGCGGCAAAATAAAACATAAAGCCAATTACGGTGTCTCCTGCAAACTGTACCTGAATTCCCCTTACAAGGGAAACAATGGCAAATCCAACCAATGAAAAGGTAATCACAAAGTGAAGAATTGCTGAAATTTTGTACTCTGTTTTGGCTCCAAGGCCAAGCTTTAATTCAAGCATACAACAGAAAAGCACTTTTCAATATTTAAGGCTTTCTTTAAACCAAACCAGACTTTAAAGTAGGTATTTTGCCAAAAAACCCCCCTTACAAAAGCAATAAAAAGCCAAATCACCAATAAGATAATTAAAGGTGTTTAAGGCAATGGAATTTGATTTTAAAGAAGTTTTGAAAGAAAAAAAGGCACTTATCTGGAAGGAATACCAGAAGTATTTGCCAGGAAAGACAACCTCACACTACAAACTTGACAAAATAAGCAATTACAAGGAAGAAGACAAGCTCTTCTGGGAAATGATTTCAGACTATCCAAAAAGGCAAGGTAAGTATGTAAGAGGTACCCTGATAATGCTTGTTTGTGAGGCAAGGGGAATTCCACAAGAAAAAGCTATTTTAACCGCTGCCGCAATGCAGGCATCAGAGGACTGGATTCTTGTACACGATGATTTGGAAGACGGCTCACTTGAAAGAAGAGGAAAGCCGGCTCTGCACAAATTGCATTCAATGGCTCAAACAATCAACGCAGGAGACGCATTGCATATTATAATGTGGAAAATGTTGAGAAACAACGAAAAGGTTTTGGGAAAGGAAAAGACCTTTGAGGTAATGGATGAAATGAACAATATGCTAATGCGAACCACTTTGGGGCAGGCAGTTGAAATCAAGTGGACTGAAGAAAACAAACTTGATTTGAGTGACGAGGACATTTACTTTGTTATTGGAGGCAAAACAACCTATTACACTATTTGCGGGCCTATAAGGCTTGGCGGAATAATTTCCGGCTTGGACAAGAAACAGCTTGAAGCACTGTGGGACTTTGGAACACCGTTGGGCAGATGCTTCCAGATAAAGGACGACTTGCTTGACTTGACATCAGACTTTGAGGGATTGAAGAAACAAGTTGGCAACGATGTTTACGAGGGCAAGAGAACCATGATGCTGGTGCACCTTGTAAAGAACGCAGGCAAGGAAGACCTGGCAAAGATTAATGCAATCCTTGAAAAAAGCAGGGAAGAAAAGACAGAGGAAGAAGTAACGTTTATTATTGACAAAATGCACGAAGTTGGAAGCATCAAGTACGGCAAAGAAAAAGCCGAAGCCCTGAAAGAAGAGGCCCTGAGAATTTTTGATGAAAAGCTTGGCTTCCTAGACAAAGAGCCTGGCAGAAGCAAGTTAAGGGCAGGCATTGAATTTATTCTTGAAAGAAAGAAGTAAATCCCTTTTTTTAAGTGAAACAAAATGTTCAAGATCAAAGCAAGCCAGGGCAGTGCAAGGGCAGGCACATTAAAAACAAGCCACGGCAAATTAAAAACGCCTTTCTTCATGCCGGTTGCAACCAAGGGAGCAGTCAAATGGGTTTCAAACCACGAACTTGAAGAAACGGAAACAGACTGCATTATCTGCAATGCATACCTTTTCTCAATAAGGCCAGGCCTTGAAATTATAAAAAAGGCAGGCAGCATACACGACTTTATTGGATGGAAAAAAGGCATCTTTACAGACAGCGGCGGATTCCAAACATTAAGCAAACAGTTTTTGATTGAGGTAAGCGAGGACGGAGTAAAGTTTAGAAACCCGTTTGACAAAAGCGAAAGATTTCTGACGCCGGAAAAAGCTATCCAGATACAAAATACTCTTGGAAGCGATGTTGCAATGTGCCTTGACGACGTGCCATTGCACAAAAGCACTGCTTCAAGGGCAAAGGAAAGCGCTGAGAGAACAACCAGGTGGGCGGAGAGATGCAAGAAAGCACACAAAAACAAAAAGCAGCTTCTCTTCGGCATATGCCAGGGAGCACTAAATGAAAAGCTCAGGGAAAAAAGCGCAAAAGAGATTGATAAATTAGACTTTGACGGAAACGCCCTTGGAGGACTTTGCATTGGAGAAACAGTTGCAGAAAGAAACAAGATGGTCAAGATTTCAAACAGCCAGTTTCAAGAAAACAAGCCCCGCTATTTGATGGGAGTAGGCAGCCCAAAAGACATCCTTAAATGCATCTCTTTGGGAGTGGATATTTTTGACAGCTGTTTTCCTGCAAGAATTGCAAGGCATAGAACTGCAATGACCTCAAAGGGAAACATTAACATTTTGAACGCAAGGTTTGCAAAGGACTTTGAGCCACTGGACAAAGAATGTGATTGTTTCACTTGCCAAAACCATTCAAAGGCATTTATCAGACACCTTGTCAAAACCAAGGAAGAAAACGGCCAAAGGCTTTTGTCAATTCACAATATTGCATTTGTGCAGGCACTTGTCAAAAAGGCAAGGCATGCAATAGAAGAACAAAAGTTTGACAAGCTTGTCAAAAAGTATTCCTGATTCTGAAAATTCCTCTTCTTAGAAAGAATAAAAAAGGAGAAAGTCCTATTAGAAAGTGAATGAAGGGAAAATTCTTCAGAAATTGTCTTAACAGACAGCCCAATCTTTGTTGAAATGCAATAAAGCAAAGCCATTTATATTTCTTCGAAAGCCAGAATCTCGAACTGTTTCCTTGCAAAGCAATATTCTTTAATGGTATTGTTACCTATGTTTTTTGGCCAGGGAAAAAGCAACTCCTGGAAAATCGAGTTTTTTATTGAAATTGTTGTGCGCCAAGTTTAGGCAAAACAAATTTTTTAAAAAAAATGAAAATGAATTAGGCAAAATGTGGCGAAATGATTTCAAAACAATTTCTTGAGAAAATCAAAGCTTACCTGAAAAAATCCAAAGAATTAGGGAAAATAAGCAATATACAAAAGAATCTCAAGCCCCCGGTCCAATTCAAGCAAAGAAATGCCCGTGTCAAAAGGCTGTTGCAAATACGTAATGAAGGGGAACGCATTTTAGAAAAACTATCCAAAGAAAATAACCAGCGCAAAAGAATTATTAACCGCGTTGAAATCATTATTAAAAAAGCAAATCACTTGAAAAGGGAAAACTGCCTCTTGCAAATTTCAGGCCATTTGGGTGTGCTAAAATCCCACGAACTTTGCATCTTCAAAGAAACAAGCAGAAACAACATGGTTGAAATAAGAAAATATTTTGGCCTGCACAAAAATCTCTACTATGACAATGGCCTCAGCGTTGCCATGGCACATACCCAGCCAAAACTCTTGCAAAATTACCACAGCCACAAGCATATGAACGAATACACAACAATACTCTCCGGAAGCATAACAATCAAGGCCAAAATAGGAAAACACCTAAAGATTCTCAAAGCAGATGAGGGCGATATAATATTTGCAGAAAGATACACTGTGCACACTCTGCAAAACAATTCAACAAAAAGCACACTCAACGCCACTGTAAAGCTCCCGATAGGGTTTCAGGACAGAATAGGCATAGACCAACTGCCTGAAAACCAAAAAGGAGAAATAAAAGTAATAAAACTAAAAAGAAAAAAAGAAAAATGGGGCGAATCAAAACGCGAAACCATAAAAGAAAACGGGTTTACCTATAAGATTTCCTTTCTTACCATAAGCCCAACCAAAAGCCTAAAATGGGCTGACAAAAAGGCGACCACATTATATGTTATACAGGGCAATATCGAAGCAAGAGGCAAAGCAAAAAAAAGGCAAAGAAAAACTGCCTAATCTTTACTCAGGAAAATTGTGTAATTAAAAATCTGTCAAAAAAAACCAGTGCGAAATTGTATGTCATAACCCAACTAAAAAGGTAAGCTTGCTAAATTGAAGAAAGCAAAGCCATTTATATTTCTTCAGCCCTTAAATAACTAAATGAAGAAAACACAGCTTATTGGTGCAGCACTTGTAATAATCGGCTTTGTTCTGCTAATAGTTTTTCCAATTATTGGAATCTTTGCAGGCGAATACTTAATTATGCTTTCAGTCGTTGGAGGCTGGATTATTGCACTAATTGGCGCAGGAATTATAATATGATTATTGTAAACACAGACTTTGTTCAGGGAAAAACAATCACTGAAACCATTGGAGTAGTAAAAGGAAACACAATCAGGGCAAAACACATTGGAAAAGACATTGTGGCAGGCCTAAGGCAGCTTGTTGGCGGAGAATTAAAGGAATACACTGAAATGCTTACAGAGGCAAGAAAGGAATCAATGCAAAGAATGGTCAAAGAAGCAGAAGCCATTAAAGCAGACGGAATAATCAATGTCAGATTCACAACCTCACAGGTAATGGCTTCAGCCGCAGAAATAATGGTTTACGGAACAGCAGTAAAGTTAAAGTGATGGCTAGCAGTTCACAGCCTTGTCAAAAATGCGTTGCACATACCAAAAGGATTATTGAAATATTTGGGCTACAGCATTTACGTTGGAAGAAAGCAGCCAGTAAGCAAACAAAATTAAATATTTAATTCTGCGTAACATTCTTCTCTTTCCTTTGTTATTTTAAAACCCCTTTCCTTAAACATGTGCAACATAACATAATTGTCTCTTAGCACATTTGCGTACACTTTTTTGAGCCCTCTTTTTTTTGCAATTTTTAAAATGCAATCAGTAAATTTGTTTCCCAGGCCATGCTTTTGCCATGGGTCTGCAACAACAATGGCAAATTCAGCGGTTTCATTGTAGTGGTCTGCTATTAACCTTACAACACCAGCCATTTTTTTCTTACCATTCTCTTCAATCTCGGCAATTATAGCAATTTCCCGGTCATAATCTATTTGAGTGTACCTTATCAAAAGTTCGTGGGTTATGTCTTTAATTAAACCAAAAAATCTAAATCTTTGAGTTTGTTTCGAAAAAGCTTTGAACATTTCTGCCTCAAGCGGTTCGTCTTCAGGCCTAATAGGCCTTAAAATTACATTTTTTCCGTTTTTCATTTTAAACTTTGTGATATACTCTTTTGGATAAGGCGAAATAACAAGGTGCGAATAGGGTTTTATTTTTCTTTTGACAATATTTTGATCCAAAACAATTTTTGCATCCAATACTACCCCGCCTTCTTCATCAACGGCAAAAGGATTAATATCTATCTCTTTTAATTCAGGAAAATCTGTTACAAGATAAGAAAATTTGTAGAGTAAAAATTTAATTGAATCCAAATCAACCCCTTTCATTCCTCTGTAACCCTTAAGCAATCTAAATATTTTTGTCTCCTCAATAATCCTCATTGCCAAAGCCATATTTAACGGTGGTAAACCAACATTTGTATCCTTGTAAATTTCAACTGCAACCCCGCCCATGCCAAAAACAATTGTCGGTCCAAAAATTGAATCCTTTTTACATCCAATCAGCAGCTCATATTTTTTTGACTCCATTTTTGAAACACAAACACCTTGAATACTTGCTTTTGGTGCATTTTTCTTAACAAATTTCATTATTTCTGCAAAAGCTTTTCTCACTTTTTCTTTAGAATCAACATTAAGCTTAACGCCTCCAACATCTGTTTTGTGCAAGATGTCCTGGGACAATACTTTAACAGCGACAGGAAAGCCTATTTTTTCAGCAATTTTTACAGCTTGACCAACAGTCTTTGCAGTCTTACATTTAACAAAAGGTATTCCATAATTGGAAAGAAATTTCCTGCATTCAATTTCATTGAGAACAAAACGATTTTGTTTCACAGCCTTGTCAATAAGCTTTCTGTTGGCGTCGGTCTTTGGAGTAAAAGCATGAGGAATTGTCGCAGGTGTTTCATACAAGAGCTCAAGATTTTTTGAATAGTTATACATTGATATAAAGCAAGTAATTGCATCTTCAGGAGTATCATATACTGGAATATTGTTTTGTTTTAAAATAACCCTTCCTTTTCTGACAGCCTCTCCGCCAATCCAAGAGGTTAAAATAGGCTTATTTGTATTCAAACCAACAAGGGCTTTGGCAATTTCGGTTGAATCAGTCATTGCCTGCGGTGTCAATATTGCCAGCACACCGTCACACCCTTTGTCATTTAAACAAAATTCAACGGCTTTTTTGTATCTTTCAGGATTGGCGTCACCCAAAACATCTACTGGATTGCCTTTGCTCCAGGCAACAGGCATTTCCTTGTTGAGATTTTTTATTGTTTCAGATGAAAGAACTGCAAGCTTTCCACTCAAAGAAACCAAAAAGTCCGTGGCTATTACTCCAGGACCTCCTGCGTTTGTAATAATTGCAAGTCTTTTTCCTAATGGCCTTGGCTGCATTGCAAGAGTTTGGGCGCAATTGAATAATTCACTAATCGTATTTACTCTTATTACTCCCGCTCTTTTGAAAGCAGCTTCAAAGACCAAATCATTTCCAGTTAAAGTTCCAGTATGCGACAAAGCAGCTTTTGCCCCATCAAAACTCTTTCCAGACTTTAGTATGATTATTGGCTTTGCTCTTGCAAAAGCCCTCGCTGCACTCAAAAACTTTCTTGCATTTGACAATGATTCCATATAAATCAAAATGCTTGAAGTTCCAGGGTCATTTCCAAAATAGTCAATTAGGTCATTGAAACCAATATCAATCATTGAACCAATTGAAACAAAATGGCTAAATCCAATGTTTTGCCTAACAGCCTGATCCAACACAGCTGTTCCCAATGCCCCGCTTTGTGAAATAAAAGCAATTTTTCCAGGCAAAGCCATTTCCTTTGCAAAACTTGCATTAAGGCCAAGTTTTGGTCTTATAAATCCAAGACAGTTTGGCCCCATAACCCGCATGTTATATTTTTTAGAAATCTTCAAAATGTCCTTGCACATTTTTTCCCCAACTTTACCTGCCTCCTTAAATCCTGAAGAAATTATAACAACATTGTTTACACCTGCAGTGCCACATTGCTCAACTATTGCAGGAACCGTTTTTGCAGGAGTGGCAATAATTGCCAAATCAATTAAATCAGGCGCTTTGGCAACTGAAGAATAGGCTCTTACTCCACACACGCTTTTTCTCTTTGGATTAATTGGATAAACAATACCCTCATAGCCATTTCCAACAAGGTTTTTCATCAAAGAATATCCAACATGGCCTTTTTTGTTTGTTGCACCAATTACCGCAATTGTACTAGGATTAAATAGTTTTTCCAACATTTTTTCAGCCACAAAATCACCTACAGTTTCCAAAACCTCTCCAAATTTTTTTCAAGGGAATATATTCTTGACTCAAAGTTTTCAATTGTTATAATTCTTGAATCTGTTTTCTCTTCTTTGAATCTTTGCCTAGTTCCATGTATTCCATCAACAAAATTAAATAAGCATTTGGGAAAAAATTCAAGATTGTAACCCCCTTCCAATGTTGCAAAAACATTTTCAAAATTTTTGCTCAAAATTTTTCCCAATTCATAAAAAATGTTCATGCTCAACCTTAATTCAAGCAAGGGGTCGCTTTGATGACCATCAAATCCTGCTGAAACGGCAACAAGGTCTGGTTTGAATTGCCTGGCAACTGGCAAAAGCCTTTTTACAGCTTCCAAATAAATATCATCACCACTACCAGGAGACAACGGAACATTTACTGTAAAACCCTTTCCATTTCCTTCACCAATCTCATCAACATCCCCCCTGTAAGGGAAAGCAGGAAACTGGTGTAAAGACCAATAAAGCACTTTGTTTGATTCATAAAAATATTTGGAGGTTCCGTCCCCCAAATGGCTGTCAAAATCAAAAATCAGTACTTTCTTGCCTTCATCAACCAATTTCTGAACTGCAATTGAAATATTGTTAAAAATGCAAAAACCGCTTGAATGATCTGGAAAAGCATGGTGCCCAGGGGGCCTTACCAAAGCAAAATCGTTTGACTTTGAGGCTTGAACAGTTGCTCCAACTGCAGACACTGCTGTTTTATAGGTTTTTTTTGAAACAATTGTGTTAGAGTCAAGGTAATTTTCAAGACGGCAAGCTTTTTTAACCCGGTCAATATATTTTTTTGAATGCACCAATTCAAGATATTTTTCACCATTTTCAATCTTTGTTTCCTTTAATTTACCACAGGACTGCAAACGCCTTTTGCTTTCAGGATGTATTCCAACATCATGTTCTAAAAAAATCCGATTATAAATAAGTTTCATGAGAAACCAGCTTAATTCCACTCCAATAAACTAATATTATAATTAAACTTTACTTTAACTTAACTTATAATTGAAGTGAAAGCGTAAACGTTTAAATTGTTAAAATGCCTCAATTTTTTTGGCAATGATGAGGTTAACTTCTGCTTTAACTGCAGATTTTGATAAAAGACAATTGCAAATTTTCACTTATGAAACCGGTTTCAAACAAAGCATATATAGTGTTTCAAACAGTAAGGTTAACATTAACAAAATATCTGGAGATGATATTAAATGAAAACAAGATATATTCTAGCCATTGTATGCGTTATGGCCATACTAATAGGCACGGCAAGTGGATCTGCACTATCAGGAACACTCTTTGATAAAAGCATTAAAGGCGACTTTGATTTGAAAGGAAAAATCGACACTGCAAGATTTGAGGCAAAAGCAGAAGTCATGGGAATGACAGTAGAAGAATTCAAAACATTCCTGGTAGAAGAATTTGAAGCAAAAGCAGAAGAAATGGGAATGACAGTAGAAGAATTCAAGGAATACCTTGTAGAACAGAAAAAAGGAAAATTCAGAGTACTTGAGGCAAAAGCAGAAGAAATGGGAATAACAATGGAAGAACTAAGAAGACGTATTGCAGAAGAAGGAAAAGAAGGATGGATGGACAAAAGAAGAGTATTCGAGGCAAAAGCAGAGGCCATGGGAATGACAGTAGAAGAATTCAAAACATTCCTGGCAGAAGAATTTGAAGCAAAAGCAGAAGAAATGGGAATGACTCCGACCGAATACAAAGAATCTTTTGGAAAGCAGAAAAAATAAAGACAGCGGTAAGCAATGGAAAAAAACCCTTTTCATAAAACAGACAGTCATATAGATTTTGTCCAGCTAAAAAGAAAGAAGCAAGCAATCTATATGATTTTTCTATTTGTTTCCCTGTTTTCAATTTCGTTTATTTTCTTTTCAAACGCCATTACAGAAATTGATGTTACAGTAAATGGCGAAACACCAGAGTATGTTGAAATACCGGCAATGTTTTCCACAATGCAAGTAATTTTTTTAATGATTCTCACTTTTGTCAGCACAGCGTGTTTTCTTTTGGTCTATATTGATTTCAACAAGGGCGATAAGAACAATAAGAAACAAAAAATTGCCAGCAGTGTTTTGGAAGGAGACAAGAAAAAACTGTATGAGATTATACAGGAAAAAAATGAAATATTACAAAAGGACCTTGTTTACGAATCAGGTTTTTCAAAAGCAAAAGTAACCAGAATTTTAAGAAAACTGGATGACAAGACACTAATTGTTGTAAAGCCCTGGGGCAACACCAACAAAATAATAATAAAATAAAAGAAGCCAACAAAAGCAACCAGTATAAAAATATTATAACCTATAAGAGTTATTGGCAATGATGAGGTAATAACCTATATTCACTATAGGTTATAAGGAGTGTTTATATACTTTTGCCTCAAACAAAAACAGTATTAATACATCTTTTAGGCATTCACTTGTATTAGTACTACGCTGTTCTATGCTTCGATTATTCCACCAAATCCAACTTTTCTTACACTGATTTCAAACACTCCGACTGTCTTTCCGCTTATCAGCTGTCCCGCTTTTGGTGTAACTCCAGTACTTGTTACTGATACTTTTATGTTTGTGTTGATTTTGCCGTCCTTGGCTTTTTGAAGTTTTCCACTTAGCGCGTTCAACTCGAACTCGTTCTCAAACTTGACCCTGTTTAGGCCACCATTCGATTCATGCAAAATCAACTCAAATTCCTTTATTTTTCCAGACCCACTTACTAGCAGACAGTATTCCATTTTGTTTTCTCTTACAAACTTTTCAAGTTCGCTAATTATGTCAGAGCCGTTATTCAATCTTAGAATAAATGTTTTTTCAACCAAAAAACCACCTCAATAAAAGGGAAATTAACTGCAATCAGCTTCGCTCCTTCCTTCTCCTTCACCAAAAAAAATTATTTGCCAAACCAGTTATCCCAAAAATATTGTTCTTTTTTCTTACCTTAAATGTTAGCCTTTTTGAATTCTTTTAAGGTGTTTTCTCTTCTACTTATTTTACTGCTATTTTTTGCAGGAGTGTGTTTTTCTGAAAATGCGTTACAAAATTGTTAACCTGGTTGCCTATTCTAATTTGAAGCAGACACTGAATTTGTATAATTTAGCACTAGCTATTCCAAATATCGAGTATGAGCCTGAACAGTTTCCAGGAGCAGTTTTGAAAATTAAAGAGCCAAAGGTTAGCATGCTGTTATTCAAAAATGGAAAAATCATCGTCAGTGGCGCAAACAATGAAAATCAAATTACTGCAGGAATCAGAAAAGCTCTAAAGCTGCTTCACGAAGTTCAGCCAGAAATAAAGGTTAGAAGGAAAATCGAGTACAACGTTGTTAACATGGTTGCCTCAGCCAGCTTGAACAAAAAACTTGACTTGTTTGAATTAGCCCTTGGCTTGGACAATGTCGAGTATGAGCCTGAACAGTTTCCAGGAGCAGTAATGAGATTAACAGAACCAAAGGCAAGCATTTTGATTTTTTTGAACGGCCAACTCATTTGCGCAGGAATTAAGAACGAAAAAGACTTAAAAAAAGCATTAAACAAAACAAGAAAATTTGTGAAACAAGCGTTGAAGAAAACGAGCGGTCAAGCTGCCAAAATGTGAAAGCTGTGGAGCATGGATTTCTTCTAGCGATACGCTATGCGTAAAATGCAAGAAGAGTTTGAAGAAAAACAAACCTAAAAAAACTTAAAATGGAAACACAGCAGGTATTATTTACGCAAACAAAGCGTTTCTGCTGTTAATAGGAGAACCAAGCATAGCAATCATATAGAAAACAAAAAAATGTCTGACACATATCACAAACAATTTGAATTACCATGGAATATGACAGAAAAGCGTTAATTTAAAGCAATAATCTTTATGTAGCTCTATAGGTAATGACGAGGTAAACTATTCAAGGACAATAAACTATGAACCTAAAACTTTCAATTATAGATTTTCTGAAAATAACTTGGAAGAAAGCAGTTGTAATTATCTTGTTTCCTTTTGCCGCATTTTTGATACTGCTTTTTGCATTTGTGTTTGATACAATCCTTGGTTTAGGAGGGAACATAATCGTTAACATGATGTACTCCTTTGCGAATTATTTTTATCTTTTTATTTTCTTGCCTCTCACTTTTGTTGACATTGATTTTTCTTCCTCGCTTGTTTTCGGAATAACTCTTGTACTTACAGTTGTTTGGTGGTACTTTTTGTCATGCGCCCTAATTTTTCTCCAAAAAAAAGCATGGAAACATAAAGAATCTGCAAAAAACCATTAATTTTAAGGCATTATCACCATTGAGTATTATAGGCAATGATGACGTTAACACCTGCTGATCGAAAGAAATGAGGAAAAACAAAACTCTGAGCCTTTTTGAATTACTTTCAGTGAATTGCGCAATGTTCAACGATAAACTCAAGCGAATAGCAGTGGTTTACGCCTTGTTCCAAGTTGTTATCTGGACAAAGGCAGTCTGGTTCTTTTTGACCATTGGATGGGGTAGCGTAAGTTCCTACAACCGGATCTTTTTCCCGCCAGAAATGATTTTGTTCAGCCTATTGTTCCACGAAACAATGCATGTCGTGATAGGAATCCTTGCCTTACTGTTTGGAAAGAACCTGGCAAAGATCGAGTGGCCAAAGCTTCTTGCAACAATTGCAGTAGCGGTTGCAATTCATAACGTGGCATACTGGTTTACAAAAGCACATCTTAGTGCAAGCCTTAGTGTGATTGACTTTTTCACAGATTACATTGTCTTGATAGCTTTCGTCTTGCTTGCCTTCAGTCTAAAAAAATACATCAGACGGCTTGAGCAAAGGTTTAAATGGTTGAAGACGCTTTAGTCTATTAAGTGACTGCAGAAAAAGAACTACTTAGGGAATTGAGTTTTTCACCGATTAACTTAACCCACTTGCACTTACTTTCGGACAGTGTCGGGATGCGACAGCATGCAATTCACGGCATTCCATTACTTGACAGCGGCTACACAGTTGATGACAACGCTCGAGCGCTTATTGCAATGCTTGACTTTGGAGAACTCTTTGAAAAAAAAGAGGCAAGACAGGATTGCATTAAGTACCTTGCATTTTTGAACCACATGCAAATGGAAAACGGCTGGTTTAGAAACACGCTTTCCTTTGAAAGGCAATTTGCAGACAAAGGCGGAAGCGCTGATTGTCTAGGAAGAGCTGTTTGGGCATATGGAAGAACTGTTAACAGCTGGCTTGACGAGAATTACAGGCAAAGCGCACAAAAAAAGCTTGACAAAAGCCTAAGGCAAGTCCTAAACCTTGAAGATATAAGGCCTATTGCCCTTTCGCTAATTGGATTAACAGAATATGCAAAGGCCTCAAAGCAAAAACTCTTGGTTGAAGGAGTCGAACTGCTTGCAAACAAGCTTGTTAAAGAATTTGAACAAAACAGTTCAGATGACTGGCAGTGGTTTGAGGATATTATGACCTATGACAATGCAAGAATGCCACAGGCGTTATTTGCAGCATTCCAGATAACAGGCAAAAAGCAATTTTTGGAGGTTGCAGAGAAAAGCTATGCATTCCTTGAAGAAAAAACAATCAGGGGCGAAATGTTTGTGCCTGTTGGACAAGATGGATGGCTCCCAAAGGGCAGGGCAAAAGCCTTGTTTGACCAACAGCCAATTGAGGCAGGGGCAATGGTCCAAGCCGCAACCGCTGGATTCCTTGCAACAAGCAATGACTGTTACAAAAAATCTGCTTTGACTTGCTTTAACTGGTTTTTCGGAGGAAACAGCCAGGGAGCAGCTGTTTACGACAAGAAAACAGGAGCCTGCTTTGATGGCCTAACTCCAAAAGACGTTAATAAAAATCAGGGAGCAGAAAGTCTGCTCGAATTCCTAATTGCAAGATTTTGCCTTGAAAGAATGAGAAGGCAGAAGATTTAAATTAGCCAAAACACTTCTTTTTTTCATGCAATGCGTTCTGAATTTTTCCGGAGAGGAAAAAATGCATGTTCTAACATTCCTAAAGCAGTTTCCTGAAAGGCAAAAGGGAACTGAATTTGAGGAATTCCGCTGTTTAATTGGAAAAAGCTCTGTTACCCTCTACAGGTCAGGAAAAGTTTTGGCACAGGGACCCGACTGCGAAGAAGTGAAAGAAAAGCTTCTGAAAGCAGTTGATGTTGGCGGAGAGCTTATTTTTGGCGTTGACGAAACAGGAAGAGGCGAATCAACAGGGCCGTTTGTTATAGTAGGTGTTTTGGGCAGAGCCAAGAGGCTAAGGGAATTAAGGGACAGCAAGAAGACAAAGGACATTGATAAAAAAAGCAAAATTGTTGAAGAGAATGCAGAAGACATAAAGATAAAGGTTATTTCATCAGAAGAGCTTTCAGATTTGCACGAAAAAGGGATTTCCATGAACCAAATAGAGGCCGAAACCATAAACGAATGGCAAAAAAGCCTTGAGGGAATTGATGAAAAGCTTGAAATGATTGTTGACGGCAGTCCCCTAAAAGGATGCAACAGAGGCATTTCATTCCTTGAAAAGGGCGACGACTTAAATCCAGTTATTGGCGCCGCAAGTGTTGTGGCAAAAATGGTTAGAAACGATTCAGACGACAAAGGTGAGAGAAGGGACTGGGGAAACTGGCAAAAGAAGGCAAAAAAATGAATCCCGAAGAAATTCCAGAAAAGGCAATTGCGGTCATTAAAAAATTCAAGGCAACAATAGTATTGCTTCTGCTCTTAATTTTTTCATATCTGTTTTTTTCAGGAGGAAGTCTGTTTATTGACAAAGACATATTGATTTCTTTTGCGTTCAGCCTTGGCCAACCAATGAATCTTCTTTCATATATGCTAATGCATATGAGCATCTGGCATCTTGCAGTAAACATAATAAGCCTTATTGCATTTGCAGCCATTGTTGAAAAAACCCTGTCCTCAAAAGACGTTGTTGCAATATTTGTTTTTTCAGGAGCCCTTACAGTGATTGCCTTTGCAATATTTAATCCACATACTGCATTGATGGGAGCAAGTGCAGGGGTTTCAGGATTAATGGCAGCGGCCCTTATTCTGGATGTAAAAAAGGCACTTGCAGGCCTTGCAATTTTAGTGGTTGTATTTCTACTGATTTTCCCGGCAGTGACAAATGTTGTTGAACAAAACGAAAGTGTTTTGGTGAAAGAAAAGACAGAACTTGAACAAGACCTTCAGCAGGCAATTGAGGAAGGAAACAAGGAACAGATTGCAATTATTTCAATCAAAAAAGAAGTTGTTGAAACAAAGCTGACCTCGTTTACCGCAAGCAAAGAATTTGCCGCAGACATTGATGTCGACTTGTTCCTGCATTCCTACGCAGCAATTTTTGGAATTGTCTACTTAATGCTGTTTAGAAGATGGGAAACAAAGCAAGCGATCAGGAAACAAAATTTGCCTTATTTTAGGGACAGATATTAGTAAACCTGAAAACAAGTTTAGAACTTGGAAACAGGCACCGGATTCGGAAACAGACTTATTTTGACCTGAAAACAAGGTCATGCAGCTTTTTGTCACTGATTTCAGGAATATTGAGCTTTGGCTTTTTCTTAACAGGAGCAATCTTGTCAAGCCTTTGCTTCAAAGCCGCAACCTCAAGCTTTGTGTTCTGCCTAAATGTTTCAAATTCGGTTATTTTCTGTGAAAGATTTGTTCCATTAAGCTTTTGGACAAGGAACTGGCTGTTGTTTATTTTTAAAAGAAGCTCTTCAAGCCTTGTAATTCTTTTTGTTAAATAAGCAATTTTTTCCATTGAAGCCTTTTGCCCAAAAGTTGTTTCAGGCATTGCCTCAGAATAAGAGTCCTGAACACTGGTTTGAACAAGGTCATTCTGAAAATCGGAGGCGTCAGGAGCAACAAGGGCGTTGTTTGGAGCAATAAGATTTTTTCCCGAAAGGGATTCCTTTCGCATCTTGTCAGCCATTTTTTCAATCCTTTTTGGATCAGTTAATGAAAGAAAGGCATTTCCCATTGCAAGGCTAAGGATTAATACTGCTAAAAAAACTGTTGTGATTATTTTAATTCCCCCTAGAAATAACTTGCATAGCTTGTTTTTTTAACCCTTTTCAATCAAGCCTAAGCAAAGCAAAACCTTATTAAAAGTTTCAGGGAATTGGTTTATTAGTGCTTTAAAGAGCGTTTAACTAATTTCAGTGTAATAAAAATGGCGGAAGAAAAGAAGGAAGAAATACCTGTAGAGGCAAAAAAGCCAGAGATTACAGAGGCAAAGGAAGATACAAAGCCTACTGATGCTCCAAAAGAGGCAAAAAAACCTGTTCAGGCAAAACAAGCCCAAAAAAAGCCAGTTCAAGCTAAGCCGGTTCAGGTAAAGATCAAGGAAATAGACTTTGTTATAATCATCAAGAACAATTCCACTCTTGTTGCAGGAATTATCGGAATTGTAATAATTGCGCTTGCCCTAAACATTGCACTTACTCCACAAGAAGCTAACCCAGAAGACTTTTGGAACGGCAATGGAACAACTCCTGAAGAAAAAGGCCAGCTTAAAATGATTATTATAACAAGCACAGACTGCCCAAACTGTGAGGAAGGGAACTTTTTTGAAAAATTCCTTTCTGAAAACGGCATAAGGTATGCTGCAAGAATCTATGAAGACGACACACTTGACGCACAAGGGATAATCCAGGCAACAGGCATTAAAAAATTGCCCGCTTTTGTAATTGAAGAAGATTCTATTGACGATACCATGTTTGTGCAAACAGACAACAGTGGAATAGTTCCGTTAAAAGACGTTTTGTTTTTCTATGTAGACGAAGGAAGGGGCTCTTACGCAGAAGGAATCTTTACATTCCCTGAATTAAATCTTGACGGGAAAATAAGGTCAATGATACATCTTGGAGAACAATGCGGTTCAAAGGACGAGCTTACAATTCAATGGTTTGTAGATCCTTATGACCCAGACACAATTGCAAGAAGTAAGGATATAGAAAATTTAATGTTTTTGTTTGACGGAGTTGACAATGTCACATTTAATTATGAATACATTTTCCTTCCAACCTACAGCCTTGAGATGGAAAGAGAATATTTGAGCGCTTTCGGTGGAAAGCCTGAAACTGTAAGGGGCAATATTCAGCAGCTTGCAAAAAATCTTGTCTGTGCAAACGAGGTTAGCACTGAAAAGTTTGTAGAAGTTCAGCAGGGCATTTACTCAAAGTACTGTGGAATAAGCAAGGAAGACATCCTGTCAGGAAACACAAGGCCATTGTTTGAATGCAGTGACAGCAATCACTTCAACAACTTTATGACAGGAGAAGAACTGAAGGAAATTTTGGAAAACGCAGGCATTTACAACAATTTAAAGTACACAGAATGCATGGCAGACGTTGAAGACAGGTTTAGTTCAATGTTTGAAACAGCATTGGCTGCAGACATTTTGAGGACACCAACAGTTTTGGTTAACTGCAAATATGAGGTCCCGGTAGAAAATGTTCTTGCAGGAGTCTGCCTTACCAACCCAGAAATTTACCCCTGTTTTGAATCAACTTAATTTTGTTTAAGCAAGAGGCTTTTTGCGATGAATTTCTTTTTTTTGAAAGGCAACAAATTATTGGTTCTTGAAAGCGTTTACCCTCCCAGCGAGGACAGCTTTCTCTTGGCCGAAGCCATTGAAGCAGAAAAAGGCTGCAGTGTACTCGATATGGGCACGGGCTCAGGCATTCAAGGCATTAATGCAGCCCTTCTTGGGGCAAAAACAATAGTTTGCACAGACTTAAACAAGGAAGCATTGAAGAATGCAGAAGAGAATGCTAAAAGCCTTGGATTGAAAGGATTTGAATTCAGGCAAGGCAACTTGTTTGAAGCAGCAAAGGGAGAAAAATTTGATTTGATAATTTTTAACCCACCCTATGTTCCAAGTGAAGAAAAAAAGTTTGAGGACCTTGACGGGGGGAAAGGAGGAAGGGAAGTGCTTGACCTTTTCCTAGAAGGATTTGAAAAGCATTTGGAAAAGGGAGGAAAATGCTTTTTTCTGCAAAGCAGCTTGAACGGGGAAGAGGAAACAATTCAAAAATTAGAGGAAAAAAAATTTGAAATAGAGGAAAAGGCAAGGAAAAGAATCTTCTTTGAAGAGCTTGTTGTCTTTAAAACCTGGAAAAAGGGCCTCAAATAGCTTTTAATTAATTAAAGCACTAAAGGTATGTTGTATGCCATCAAATGTTTCGTACGAATATGAAAATGCCTTGGAAGAATACAATCAGGCCACGTCCGACGAGGCAAAGCTAGCCGCATTGCTAAAAGTGCAGAGCACTGCTCCTTCCCACAAAGGAGGAGAAAACCTTAGAAAAGACATTAGCAAGAAAATCTCGCTTCTCAAAAAAAGCATGGAGAAAAAGAAAAAGCAGGATAAAAAACGGGGAGGCGGAACAAGCATTGCTGTAAGAAAAGACGGCATTGGTCAGATTACCCTGCTTGGAATGCCAAATTCCGGAAAAAGCACTTTTTTGAACAAGATTACTGACAGCGACACCGCCGTTGCAGTATATCCTTTTACAACAAAAACACCTGTTGTCGGAATGATGGACTATTTTGGAGCAAAGATACAGCTTGTTGAACTGCCAGCCATTGTTGAAGGAAGCAATGCAGGAAAGGCAGACGGGCCCCAGGTTCTTTCAATTGCAAGAAACTCGGATGCCATAATCATTATTGCCAAAAACAAAGAGGAAGGAGCAATTGTTTTAAAAGAGCTTGAGTTAAACGGCATTTCCCTAAACAAGGAAAAGCCAGGTTGCATTATGAAAAAGGCAATTGCCATAAATGCGTTTGAAGAACATGATATTCCTGAATTAAAGGAAAAGATTTTTCTTTTGCTTGACAAGATTGTTGTATTTACAAAAAAGCCAGGGGTCAAAGCAGATGTTGAACTTCCGTTTGCTTTGCACAAGGATGCAACAGTAAAAGATTTTGCAGAGCATCTTCACAAAGACTTTGCAAAAAAGCTAAAGTATGCAAAAGTCTGGGGCTCGTCCAAATTTGACGGGCAAAGGGTTGCAAAAGACTACAATTTAAAGAACAAGGATATTGTAGAAGTCTTTGCCTAAGAATTAAAGGCTCTTTCCTTCAAGTTCTTTTACAATCGGCTTTTCAAGAGTTTTAATCGGCTTTGATTCCCCTCTTCTTGAAAGGAATGCCACAATAATTAGCAAAACAATTACTGCAACAATTAAATAGATAATTGTTTGCTTGCTCTGGATTTCAACAGCAAAGTTTTTTTCAACAACGTGCTTTCCTGCCTTATCCTCAAAACTAATCTGCAGAACAACAGGCTTTTCACCAGTAACCTCTGGATCAGCCCTAAACACAAACTCTTTCGCTTCATAGCCCTCGCCTGGTGCAAGGGATGCAAGATAAATGTCTCCGTTCATGGATTCAAGGCCTGAAAAAACAATTAGTTCAGCCGTAATATCAGTTATGGGCTCGGAACTTGTGTTCTTCAAGGAAAGTGCTACAAACGCCTCTTCCCCCATGTCCAAAGCGGTCTTTGAAAGATTTGTTTCAATAAGCAAAGGGCTTTCGGAAACATTTAGAAAAGTTGCGCTTAAATGAGTGTAATCGTGTTCACCATAGTCAACATAGAGAAACAACTTGTTGGAAGAAAGTTCAGTTGGCTTAACTTTTACAAGAAGTATTTCCTTTTCAGTTGAGTTAATTGAATCTATTTCATGTGAAACTGTTGTCTTTTCAACCCCGCCGTCAATAATCTTCAAGCCGTCTGAAACGCTCATTTTTACCATTACACCCTCAACAAGGTCTGGGCCATCGTTCAAAACAGTAACTTCAAAATCAGCGGATTCGTCAAGATACAAAGACATTACAGAAACATTTGGGTCTTTTGGAGAAACTGTTGCAAGCAATTCTGCATTTACAACAGAAGAAAGCAAAAGCAAAAATAATAGAAACACTGCTTTACGGCCCAAAATCATCACCCTCTAATTCTTCCCCACTTCCAGAAATCAGGCTTGAGAGCCTGTCCCTGTTTCTTATTGCATAAATAAGTATTATTGCAACTATTAATAAAACAACACCGGTAAAAAGCAGGTCTGTGTCCACAATAGGATTTTGTTCCATTAAGCCACCCTCATAAGTTTTCAGGGCATCTCTCTTTGCCTTTACCGCCTGGGTTTTGGCCAGATCAAAAGAGCCTGATTGAAAAAAAGAAACAGCCTTCTCCCACTCCTCTTTTGCACCAAGCAAATCGCTTTGGTTCTCCCACTCATAGAAAAACTCGTCTGCCAAAAGAATATCAAAAAGCTGGCTCAAAGTATTCTGGCCTGTTTCCTCATAAATTTCTGAATCGTTTCCATACATTGCCTGGAAAGCGTCGTTCCTTTCCTCTCTTGTTACAAGGTCCAAGGTAAGGCTGTCAACATTTGCCTGGGCTGAATCAAAAATTGCAACAAGCTTTTCCTCAAGGTCAAGGGCAAGGGTCTGTTAATGCAATTGCTTGCCTTAAGGCGTCAAGCTCTGCAAGATATGCCGACCTTTCACTTTCAAGATTTTTAATCAAATCAAAGTTGTCAACAAAGGCATTCCTAAATTCCTTCAAGCCGTTTGTGTCAGGCTCTGCCAAAAACTTGGTTTCTGTAGAGGTTGCGTCAAGCAGGCCCTTGCTTATGTCTTCTGAAAGAGGATACATGTCATCAAGCTGGTCGTTCAAAGAATCAACCTGGTTTTGCAGCTGCGAAAAACCTTCCAAACTTGTCCAAATTGTTGTAAGGTCAATTCTTTCGTTCTTCAAATCCTGACCTAAATCTGAGAAAAACTTTACATTTTGTGCGTCAAAAAGCCACAAGCCCTGCTGGCTGCTACTTTTGTTTAATTCAATTTGGTAACGGAGAACATAAGCAGTCTTAATTAATTCCCTTCTTGTAATGGTTGAATTAGGCAGTTCCGGAGTTGAAGAGTCTCTTACAGGAATAAAACCCGAAAGGCTTTGACCGCTTAAAACAGTTACAACCCAGTAATCTTTTCTGCTGTCCTTAATGCGCGTATTTGGAAAAATCTCCACTTCCTCTCCTGAGTAAAGGAAATTGTTTTGTTTTGTTGTAAAATTTACAGCATCCTGAGCGCTTATTGCAAAAGCCTGGCTGCAAAAAAGCAGGATTGCCATAAGTGCAAGAAGTTTTTTTGCCATTTGAATAATAAAAACAAACAGAATATATTAAGGTTTTGGTGGGCTTTTGAAGCAGATTATTGAATATTCCTGAAAGAAAAAGCAGAGGGCAGCGAGGAAAAAGTTAATAAGCAGGGAAAGAGGGTAATTAATATGGCAATTCACACCTGGGGAAAAATTAGCTCAAAGGTTAGGCGAAAGCTTTCAAAGGCAATGAGGGGAAGAGCCGCTTATTGGATTACAAAAGCCTACAAAAGGGAAATAGGAACTTTGGCAACCCAAATGAACATTCCTGCAGAAAGATTGAGGGAACACTTTAATTTCCTTGCAAAACAAGGGGTTAGGCCAATGAACATTGGCAATAGAATGATTCAGGATTTGAGGGAAATGGCTAAATTAAGGCAGTCAACCAGTGTTGAACCAGCCAGGTGGAACAATTTTATGAAAAACAGGCCGCTGAACCAGGCAATGGAAGAAATGAAAGAACATGCCCAGGCAGAAGCCCAAACGCAGCAGCAGTAAGGCAAAAACAGGGAGCAAACCCTTAAATATGGGGTTTTCCTTTTCTTTCAAGGGGATTACTTGGAACACAAGACATTGCTTTCTTTTCTAAAAAAGGCCATTGCAGGTTTTTCAAAAGCAGACATTTTTGCATTAAGGGAAACGGCAAACAATGCTATTGAAGAAGCCGCCCTTGCAAGCGACAAGCAACTTGCAAAGCTTGCCATGATGGCATACTGCCTTCACAAAATAAGCAGCAAAGAACACATTGTAAGGCACGGCAGATGGAAAGAAATAAAGCACGACATTCTGTTTGACTTAAGAAAGGCAGAGAAAAGCATTGCAGCAAAAGACTTTGAAGACTTTGATAAAAATCTTAACGCGGCAATTGACTCAATAAGAACAACTGACGAAAAGATTGGAAATTACGCTCAAAACGTTTTTGAAAAGGCAAAAGTAAAGTATGCAAGTACAGCCTACAGCATGGGCCTTGGACTGGGACAGGCAGCAGCCTTAGAAAAGAAAGAGCTCTTAAGGTATATTGGAATTACAAGAATTGCTGACAGAGACAGGCCAACTGTTGGAATTGGCGAAAGATTAAGGCGATTTAAAAGAAAAATAGGTGAAGAATGATGAAGGTTGTCTTTGACGCATCCACTTTAATTTCAATAAGCCAAACCTGCCTGATAAACATTCTTGGGAGCCTTCAAAGAAAAATGGACGCCGAATTCATAATTCCAAAATCTGTTTACTACGAGGCAGTTGAAAGGCCGATTTTTATCAAAAGATTTGAATTGAATGCTGTAAGGATAAAGAAGGCAATTAGCGACGGCGCATTCAAAATTGTTTCAGTTGAGGACAAAAAGCTGTTTGATGAGATTGCAGAGATTGCCAACAATTGCTTTTTTGTAAAAGACAAGCCAATAAAGCTGTTGCAAAGGGGTGAAATTGAAGCCCTTGCAATAATCAAAGAGGTTGGAGCAGAGGCTATTGCAATTGACGAAAGAACAACAAGAATGCTTATTGAAAATCCAAGGCCGTTGCAGAAAGTGCTTCAGTCCAGAAAAAGAATAAAAATAAGGCTTGACAAAAGAAATGTTGATTTGCTTGGAGTAATGTTTAACGGTTTGTCCATTGTGCGAAGTGTTGAACTGGTTGCCCTTGCAAACGAATATGGATTGCTTCAGGAAGAACTGCCTCCAGGGCCACAGTCTCTGGAAGCGGCATTGTTTGCCGCAAAGTATTCAGGCTGTGCGGTTTCCAGCAGGGAAATAAGCATTTTCCTCCACGGAGAAAGAATAAAAAAACACGGTGAATAAATGAAAATAGTTGACATTGAAGAAAAAGACATTTTGGAAGTGCTGCAATTAATCAAAGGCGAGTTTCCCTATGTTTCATTTGACGAGGCAAAAATCAGGGAAAGAATTGAAGGCAACAAGATTTTTTTGTTCAAGGCGGTTGAAAAGAAAAAACTTCTTGGATTTATTGAACTTGAGTTGTTCGAAGAAGGACTTGCAAGAATTAATGGTGTAACAGTAAAAGAGGAATTCAGGAAAACAGGGGTTGCAAAAAAGCTTTTGGAATATGCCCTCGCCTTCCTAAAAAATAAAAAGATTGCACGTGTCCTACTGCTTGTAAAGGAATCAAACAAGGCCGCAAAAAAGCTCTATAAGGAAGCAGGCTTTGAATTTATTGGAATGTACCACAGGGAACTTGACAGCGCAGTGGTTGAAGAAATGGAACTGGACCTTGTGCCAGGTGATGAAGAAGATTTGAAATATGTTGGCTAATAGCTTTTGCCAAACCATGCTTTAATTGTTGTTTCCTTTCCGCACTTAACACACTTCATTTTCTTGGTGTCCTGCTTGAAAGGAATGCACCTGCTTGTTGCAGTTGTCTCGTCCTTAATTTCTTCCTCACAGGCCTCTGTCGCACAAAAAGGAGAAAGAATAAGCTTTTTTTCAGCCAAAGCCTTTTTGAAGTCAGGCCAGGTGTCAGCCTTAACACTATTTTCTTTCAGGAACTTCTGCGCTTTCTTGAACATATCAGAATGCATTTCTTCAAGAATTTCTTTTGCCCTTGAAACAAGCTTTGCCTCTTTAACAAACTCTTTTTTGCCAGTGTCTCTCCTTACAACAACAACCTGCTTTTTTGCAATGTCTTTTGGGCCAACCTCAATTCTCAAAGGAATCCCCTTAAGTTCCCATTCATTAAACTTCCATCCAGCCGAATAAGAGTCACGGCTGTCAACAAAAGGATTTAGGCCTGAAATCTTTTTGGAAATTTCGTTTGCCTTCTTTAAAACCTTGCTTGCTTCCTTTTCAAATAAAATTGGAACAATTACTGCCTTGTTGCGCGCAAGCCTTGGCGGCAAAACCAATCCTTTGTTGTCACCGTGAACCATTACAACTGCACCAATAAGCCTTGTGCTAAATCCCCAACTGTTCTGCCAAGGAAAATCTTGCTTTCCGTTTTTGTCAAGGAATTCAATGCCAAAGCCCTTTGCAAAACCCTGACCCAAGTTGTGGCTTGTTCCCATCTGCAATGCCTTTCCGTCAGGCATCAAGCCCTCAATTGTAAAAGTTTTTTTTGCACCTGCAAATTTCTCAGAATCTGTTTTCTGGCCAAGAACAACAGGAATTGCAAGAAGTTCCTCTGACAATTTCCTGTACTCGTCTAAAAACATTAGGGCTTCCTTTTCTGCTTCAGCCTCTGTTTCGTAAACACAGTGTCCTTCCTGCCAAAGAAATTCTCTTGTCCTTAGGAAAAGCTTTGTTTGCTTAACCTCCCATCTTAGGACATTACACCATTGGTTAATTCTTAAAGGCAAATCCCTCCAGCTTCGAATCCACTTTGCATAACTGTCATACATTATTGTCTCAGAGGTTGGCCTAATTGCAAGCTTTTCCTCAACATCCTTGTCATCGCTTTCAATCCAGGCAAGTTCCGGCTCAAAGCCCTCTGCATGCTCTGCTTCCTTTTCAAAAAAGCTTTTTGGAATAAGCAATGGAAAATAGGCATTCTTCACGCCCTTCTTGAAAATCGCATTGTTAAAATTGTTTTGAATTTCTTCCCAGAGAGCATATGCGTTTGGCCTAATTACCATAAAACCGCGAATAGGAGAATAGTCTGCAAGCTGTGCCTTTAGAATGACCTGGTTATACCATTCTGAAAAGTCGCCTTCCTTCTTTTCAGTTAAACCCTGCTGTTTTTCCTTTTCTGCTGCCATAAAACATCTCTCTTAGAATAATTTTTTTCTCCAAAACGCTTATTATCCTTTTTGCATCAAAAAAAGGCCTTATTTCTGTGTTTCCACCTGAGGGAACTTGTGCCTTCTTTTAGAGTCCCTTATAAAGTCAGCTACCTTTGAAAGAAAGTCTTTGTCCATTCTCTTCTTAAGGGCATAATCTGCAACTGTTTTAATTGGAGGCCTTTCCCTCTCCAAAACCTCTTTTTCATTCAAAAAATATTCCCTTGGCTTGCCTTCTTCCTCTCGAATTTCGGGAGACCTAAAAACAGAACAAAATTCCTTCATTAAAGAGGCTTTCTGTTCCTCGCCAAGCCTTTTGGCAAAAACCTGCAAAATGCTAAAAGCCTGCCTGCCCAAAGCAGCTGTTTCCTTGTTCTCGTGAGAAACCTCTCCCAAATCAATCTGGGCCATTGAATTCAATCCAAACTGCCTTGAAATATCAATCAAGTGACCGATCTCAACACCGTAGCCGACAGAGATAGAAAAGGACGAACACAAATTTCGGTTGTCCTGCCTCCACCGTAAGAAACAACTTTTCCCTTAAAGGTAATTGCACGCCTGTAAAATCCCCTTGCATACTGAAGCTTTCTCTGCTCAAGAAGAGGACCAACAAGGCCGTAAACATATTTTGGATGAATGTTTTTGATGTCTGCATCAATCCAACAGATAATGTCGCCGCGAAGAACATGAAGGCTTTTCCAAAGATTTTCTCCCTTGCCGTAAAAGGCTCCGAATTCTCGCAAATGCCTTTCACTTTCAAAGACCTTTGCACCTGCCTCTTCAGCAACCTTTACAGTATTGTCCTCGCTTCCTGAATCAATTATTGCAATCTCGTCAATCAAATGCTTTTTCTTATAAAGCTCGTCCTTGATTGTGGTAACAACATTTGCAACATTTTCTTCCTCGTTCAAGGTAGGAATTCCAATGCTAATCTTTAAGCCCTGCTGCTTTTTTAAATCAATTAGCCTGTCAATGTCCTCAAACTGGGAGTGGTGCAATGTGTTTTTGTGAAACCAGCCAAGCACGCTTGTGTCACAGGCCTTTGCCTGCTTTTTCCTTCTGACCTTCTTGGCCACTTTCTTTACATTTTCAGCTACATCAATCATTTCAAACCAATCCAAATAACTGCAAAGATGTTAATTAACCTATTGCGAAACCTTTTTCGCAATCTTTTCGCAATCTTTTCGCAATCTTTTCGCAATCTTTTCGCAATCTTTTTGCAATCTTTTTGCAATCTTTTCGCAAACCTTTTTCTAAAAGGTTTATGGCGCGTGGAGGATTTGAACCCCCGTCGGAGGACCCCCAGCCCACAATGCTACCAAGCTACACCAACGCACCACTGCTATTAATACTTAAGAATTAAAGAAAAAACTATTTAAAAGTGTTAAAAACAACCAGAAGCAGCCTCGCAAAAGCATTAAATAAAGGAAAATAGATATTATTGACATGCAAAAGAGCCTTGCAATTGCACTAATTTTTGGTCTAATTACAGTCTTGATATTAAGCGGTTGTGTGGAACAGAATCAGAAGCCTGGACCCACTGAATTCCCTGAATTTGTGGAACCGCAAGAGCCTATTGAACCCACAGGAAGCAGGTGCGGAGACGGAGTATGCGGCCCTGCAGAACAGGCAAACCCTGAATTATGCCCAACAGATTGTATCCCTTCACCGCCGACTGGAGAGAGCATGGTTGGATTTGTAGGATGCTCAATAAGCAACAACGCTGTTCAGGGCTATTTGGATAATTGGGGAGAAAACTTTTGGAATCCTGATAGGGCAACAGAAAGCTATAGTGGAGGAAGCCTGAATGCCTGGCACACCCAATTAACCGGAGACCATATTGAAGCTTATGATTACTGGGCAAGGTTTGAAAGCATGCTTGCCAGATATCCTGAAACAGACAAAATTTGGTGGGAGATGTGCGGTTCAGGCAAGGAATCAGGCATGGCATATGAAGATGCGTTGGCAATCCTGAATGCAATAAAGGAAAGGGCTCCAGGGCTTGAGGTTTATGCAACGCCAATGCCTGAATTTCCGGAAACATATGAAGGAGTCTGCGCAGCCGGTTTTGACAGCACAACAATTACTGAAAATTTTATTAATCAATTAGTGCAGGAAGGAGAAGTAAAACAGGGGCCGATAATGGATGTTTTGGAAGATTATGAGAGATCAGACGGATGCCATGCAAATGAAGCAGGCCAAGCCATTTGGGGCCAGGACCTAATGGACTTCTTTGATTTAGGAATTGCCAATAAAACATGCTCAGAACTGGGTGGAAATGCCTGCACAGCAGAGGAAAACTGCAACGGAAAACTGTTACCCGCCTCTGATATAATAAGATGCTGTAGTATAAGCTGCGAAACAAACCAGGAAGAAGAGGTTATTGGCTTTGTAGGCTGTTCTGCAACCCATGGCGCAATTGAAGGCTATTTTAATTTAGGCGGTGAAAAGTTCTGGGAGATGGATAGGGAAGCTGGTGAAAGTTATAGCGGATGCAGTTTAAAAAAATGGAGTAACCCAAGGGACAGTTGTTGGCAAATATTTGAAAATGTGCTTAATCAATATCCAGACACAACAAAAATATGGTGGATGCAATGTTCTGGAAGTTTTGAGGTAAGCTATTTACAAACAGTAGATATCTTAAATGAAATAAAAGCAAAATTAAATGAAAATGGAATTTCTGCCAAAATTTATGCCACTCCAATGCCTGAATTTCCAGGCTCGCCTTCAACTGAACTATGCATGCAGGTTCAGAATGCCCCTCAGATTACAAAAGATCACATTGACCAAATGGTTAGTGAAGAAGAATTAAATGCTGGACCAATATTATTCCCATTAGACAATTCTCAAAGAAAGGACGGATGCCACCCTAATGAAATAGGGCAGGAAATCTGGGGAACTGAACTAATGGAATTTTTTGATTCCGGTGAACCAAATGAAACAGGTGTCCCCTATTCTTATTTTGTTGTTCACATTAAAAGAGACCCTGAATCAGACTACTTTAATCATTTTTATGATTACCTGAAACCACTTGTAGAGTCAGCCGATTTATACAATGTTAAGCTTACACTGCAATTTTCCCCACAGTGGATTGAGTATCTTTTGGCAAACGAAAACGAAAAAAACCTTGTTAAATTATGGCAGAAAAACGGGCACGAAATATCTATAATTCACCCAGGGCCCGCCCATTTAAGCTGGGATGGATACTCCAACATGCAGGCACAAGATGCAATAAACACCAGTTACATCCGCGGAACAGGAGATGATGACATACACGAGCTTCTTGGAACAATGAACGATTTTCTTGAAATGGCGAACGAACTCGCTTATCCAGAGGAAATCAAATCAGGAACCATTACAAACAAGTGGACCGACGTTCCGAATATACAGTATCTTACAGCAGGTGGAGGCTCAAGAAACAAAAAAGCTGTTAAGCAAACATGGAACGGCAACAAAGTTTACACTATTGGCATTTCAGGGCTTTGGAATTCTGGCTTGCTTGAAAATGCAAAAAGAGATTATGAAACTTTAAACGAAGAAGAAATTTTTGGAGTGGTGACACATCACAACAATTTTACCAAAAATGGCATAAACGCAATAGAAGGATGGTTTGAATACCTATCTAACAAAGACCCTGAAGGGATAAAAAGAAAAACGGTTACAGAAACCTTTGAAGAACATATACTTCCAAACAATCTGGTAATTGAAGGCAGAGTGTGCGGAGACTCTTTCTGCGACAGCAAAGAAAGGGCGGAAAATAATTGTGCAAGAGATTGTGATTACTGCACTTTTCCATCAGACTGCACATGGTGCACTGACAAGGCTGACTGCCCTCAATGTGCAGATCCAACCAGAGAACATCCTGAATGGGGAATGCGAAACTGTGAACAGGGCAATCAAACTATTTTCTACAATTTTGTTTTTAACCAGTAGAAAACAGCAAAAAAAACACTAATTTTGAAAAAAAACCTAAAACAGGTCTGTTATTTCTCAAAAACAGTTCCTTCAATTTTGCCGTTTAAGATTTTTCCCAAAAGCCCTGGCTTTGGACCAGTAACAATTAACGGAATTTTGCTTTTTAGGGCAATGTCTGCAGCCTCAAGCTTTGTTTCAAAGCCACCCTTGCCCAAAAGACTTTTGCCGCCAATTTCGGCCTTTACTTTGCTTGTGTCAGAAACCCTTTCAATCAACACGGCTTTTCCGCTACGTTCAGGATTTTTTGAAAAAAGCCCTCCAACACTTGAAACCATTACTAATAAGTCTGCCTTAACATGCTTGGCTAGTTTTGCCGCAAGCAAGTCATTGTCAGAAAATTGCTTTTCGAAGGCAAGTTCTTCTGTTGCAACAGCATCGTTCTCATTAATGATTGGAACAATGTTCAGCTCCAAAAGCTTTTCCAAAGTGTTCTGCAGGTTTTCCAAACTTTTCCTGTTTTCAAGGTTTTCCTGTGTCAAAAGAACCTGGGCAATTACCTGGTTGTACTTTGAAAATGCCTTTTCATACTCGTGCATTAACTGGCTTTGACCAACTGCTGCCATTGCCTGCTGCATTTCCACAGGCAAGCCATTGCAGGCCAAATGCATTCTTTCAAGGCCAAGGCCTATTGCCCCACTTGAAACAAAAATAAATTGCTTACCCTGCCTTGTCAGGGAAGAAACGTCTCTTGCAAGGCTGTCAGCCAATTCAACATTAAACTTATTATTGTGCATTATACTGCTTGTACCAAGCTTTACAACAATTCTGTTAAAGTTTTTTGGATTCATTTTAATCTACCAATACTAAATGAAATAAATGGAGAGAAAACCTTTTAAAATTTATAAAGTTAATGCCCTCAAATCTAAAAGTTCTTCTAAATCCCTTACTTTCTTTGGATGATTAAACCCTACATAAACCCTGAATCGTTCCACGTCTTCTTTTAGGATTGAAAGCCTGTATATTTTAGATTTCTTGTAAAGGTAGGGGTCTTTGAAACTTGTTTTAGTTATTCTCATTTTTTTTAATAATTGTTGAATTTGTCTTAGACCTTTTTGGTTAACTGAGTTTACCACTATACGAAAGGTTCGTAAATCAACATGCGCTTCATCATCAAAAAAAGCTATTAGCCATTGCTTAATAATTGGTTTTTCCCCACTGAAAATTTTATCTGCTATAAACCACTCACGAGATTTTCCCACACCAAACCGTTTAAGTCTTTGATAAATCCACTTGGCCCTTAAACACACGTCATTTCTTTTTGATTTATAGGCCTTTCTTCCATAAACTGCAAACATGTCTTTACAAAAGGAGTCTAACAAGGATTCTTCGGTATTGCAATATGAAATGGAATACTCTTTTCTGATCAGGTTCTTTCTAGGAGGATCATACTTGCCAACAAACCTTTTTGTATCATAAGAACAAATGCACCCATCTCCACAAATGTGGGCAACAATCCTTGCTTCTGCTTCACTAATTGATACATCAGCCATTCTTTCAACAAGCATAGAAAAAATTCGCTTTTGACTTTTAAACTGCTTTGTATACTCTGAATTTCCGGTAATCATGGATACCCCTTTCCGTTCATGTTTTTAAGTAGTTCATCAAAAGAAAAACCATCTCCAAAAGCGTTTCCTTTTGTTTTTGAAAGTTTTTGAGAAAAACCCACCTTGTATCACCTCCAATTTAGAATGAATTTTTTCATGGACGTCTTGCGAATTTTGGAGGCATTAAATTCTTTTGAAGCAAAGCGGAGAAAGATTTAAGCCGAGAAAATTCGAGTCCAAAAAAAAAATTCAGAATTGGCGGTGATAAGAATTTTAAAAAGAAGAATATGGGGCTGAGAGGATTTGAACCCCTGCCGCAGCGTCCCAAACGCAGAATCCTACCAGACTAGACTACAGCCCCAAAAAAGGTTCTATTCTAAAGAAAATTGTGCCTGAAAAGCTTTAAAAAAAGCCCTTTTTGGGAAAAGGGGAAACAAGACAGGTGTATTTTTCACCGGAAATCCACTCTGCTTCAAGTTGTTTTTAAGCGCGTCAAACAAGATTATTTTAGTTCATTAAAAAAACTGGAGGTAATGAAAATGAGTGTTTTTAGATTGTGCAGGTATGTTGAAGGATATGGAAAAGCAGGAAGCATCAGGCCCTTTCTCTAAGGGCATTTTATTATTTTTATTGCTTGGCAGGGCAAAAGTAGGCAAATTGCCTGCTCCTGCCGGCGTTACACTTATGAAAAGAATTAAACAGCAAAGGAGGTGGGATAAATGAATTTGCCAACTAAAAAGTTTTCCGTTGGCGCAGTACAGGTTGCTGTCTGGGAGAATCAAGGAAAGGAAGGAAACAGCTATTACACTGTTTCGTTTGAGCGAAGATACAAGGACAAGAACGACGAGTGGAAAAGCACAAGCTCCCTTAAGGCAAACGACCTGCCAAAAGCAATTTTGGCACTGCAAAAGACTTATGAGTTCCTTTCATTGAAAGAACTTGAAATCAACGGTAAACAGGAAAAAGAGCTTGCAACCACAACAGCCTAAAAGAACAAGGTTAGAATTAATCCAGTCTTTCAAACCTGTCAAAATGAACTTTTGAATCGCTTGAGTCAAAGACATCAATGACCTTGTACTTGCCCTTGGTAAAAGCCTGCTTGTCCAAAAGAAAGTGTGTTACTTCCAGGATCTCTACCGCTGCCAAGGGCCTTGAAAGTTCTTGGTTGCCCTTTGTTTCAACCAAGGGAACCTGTCCCTGCAGCCAATAATTCCTTTGCCCGCTTTTCAAAAAAGAATAAGTTTTTCCTGCCTCAAGCTTTTCAGGAAGACATTCATCTTCCGTTCTGTCCCCGGCCTTAAACTGAGAAATGTTTCGCAAAGCCAGCTCTGCATTGAATTCAACTTGGATTCCCATTCAATAAACTTTGAGTGGGAGAATAATAAAAGCTTAATGCCTTGATTAACGCTTTTTTCTTTTTCTAAAAAGAAGCAAACTTGAAACAGCAAGCCCCAAAACAGATAAGGCAAGCATTATCACAAAAAGAAACTTGAATCCAAAGAAGTTTGCAACAAAGCTTCCGACTGCCGCCGCAGCTCCTGTTATAAGCAATGCCATTGACTCCCAAACACCCCATTCTGAGGCAAACTTTCCTTTGTCCAGGTGCTTTGAGTAAAGACCGTCAAAGGCAGGGGCTCCAACCGCCTGCCCTATTCCAAAAATTGCCTGAACAATAAACAAATCCATTGGATTCCTTATCAGGATATAACCAAGAAAGCCAACACAACTCAATGCATAACCAACCACAACAAGCTTTTCCAAGTGCTTTACATGGTCTTCCCACCTGCTTACAAAAAAAATGAGAGTGCCGGCAATAATTGCAAAAATTGCGTAAGAGGTTCCTGCTGTGAGGATGTCGCCCCCAATGTCTTCGACAAAAATTGCGTAAATTGGGCCAAGCAATCCGCCTGAAAGCATGAACAATGCAGATGCCAGAAGAAGAATCTTTAGCTCTTGCTGCATGTAACACTTAATCCTCTAACCTTTAACTGCCTTTCCATGCTCCAAAAAGACGTTGCTCGGCAACATGGTCAAAAGCACTCAAAAGGGTTTATATTGAGAAAATGCCTATAAAATATAGCTATGCACTTTAAGACATTGGCCGAATCTTTTGACAAAATAGAACATGTTTCAAGCAGGCTTGCAATGACTGACTTGCTTGCAGACCTTTTCAAGAAATCCAAAGCAGACGAAATAGCCAGAATTGTATACCTTTGCCAAGGAAAGCTTGCTCCTGCCTTCAAGGACATTGAAGTTGGCATGGGAGAAAGCTATGTGGAGGAAGGAATTGCAAAGGCATCAGGTTACAGCAAGGCAGATGTTGACAAGGAATTTAAGAAAAGAGGAGATCTTGGACTTGTTGCACAGGAATTCTTTTCCAAAAAAAAGCAGAGAAGCCTTTTTTCCTCAGAGTTAAGTATTGGCAAGGTTTTCAAAAACTTGATTAAAATTGCAACAGTTTCAGGAAGCGGAAGCCAGCAGCTTAAGATAAAACTCTTAGCAGAACTTTTGAACAGCGCTTCTCCAATTGAAGCAAAGTATCTTGTAAGAATCCCCCTTGGAAATTTAAGACTGGGAATTGGCGACCCGACAATAATGGATTCGTTTGCAAAAAACCTTTCAGAGGAAGCAAGGAAGAACAAGGCCCTTGTAAAGGGGGTTGAGAAAAAGCTTAAGGAAAAAAAGGAAGAAAAAAGGGAAGCAGAACTTGAAAAAAAGATAAGGCTTAAGGTACGCGAGCTAATCGAATCCAAGTACAATGTCTACAGTGATTTGGGCGGACTTGCTGAAAAGCTTGCGGAGAAGGGATTGAAGGGGTTGGAAAAAATTGAGATTACGCCAGGCGTTCCAATAAGGCCGACTCTTGCAGAAAGGCTGCCGACAGCAAAAGAAATCGTAGAAAAGCTTGGAAGATGTGCAGTTGAAGCAAAGTACGATGGGTTCAGGCTTGCAATCCACAAGGACAAAGGCAAAGTGACAATTTTTAGCAGAAGGCAGGAAAATGTTACAGACATGTTTCCTGAAATAACCGATGCGGTGAGAAAACAAATTAAGGCAGTGGACGCAATTTTTGAGGGAGAGGCCCTTGTCTTCAACGAGGAAACTGAAGAATATTTTCCATTTCAGGTTACGATTCAGCGAAAAAGGAAATATGACATTGACAAGATGGCAAAAGAATTTCCACTAACACTATTTGCATTTGACTTACTGTATGCAAACGGAAAAAGTCTAATGAACCTTCCATTCAAGAAAAGAAGGGAAAGGCTTGGAAAAATGATTGGAAAAGGAAAAACAATTGAACTGACCGAAAGCATTGAGACCGACAAAACAGAAGAAGTTGAAAGCTTTTTCAATGAAAGTGTTGAAAAAGGACTTGAAGGCATTATTGCAAAAGACCTAAATGCAGGTTATATTGCAGGAGCAAGAAAGTTTGCCTGGATTAAACTTAAGAGAAGCTATAAGGGAGAATTAGGCGACACTGTTGACACAGTAATTCTTGGATTCTTCAAAGGAAAGGGAAAAAGGACCCAGTTTGGCCTTGGCGGCCTGTTGACCGGAGTCTATGACGAGAAAGAGGACAAATTCAAAAGCCTTGCAAAAATTGGAACAGGAATGACAGAGGAAATGTTATCAGATTTGCACAAAATGCTTTCAAAAATTAAGGAAGGAAAAAAGCCTGCAAGAATTGATTCAGAGCTAAAGCCAGATTATTGGGTTGAACCAAAGTATGTGATAGAGGTAAATGCAGACGAGATAACAAGAAGCCCTATTCACACAGCCGGAAAGAAAAAAGGTGAACAAGGCTTTGCACTAAGATTTCCAAGGATGATTAAGATAAGACAGGACAAGAAGGCAGAGCAGGCAACAACAGTCAAAGAAATTGAAGCAATGTTTAAAAGGCAGAAACACGTTGGTTTAAGTGAATGACATGAAAAGGTTTTGGAGGCATATCACAAGCAATTTTTACAAAATTGCCATGATTCTGATAAGCATTGCAATCATTATCTATATAATGGTGGCTTTTAGAATTTGGAACAATGAATGGATAGATTATTTGATGAAAAGAGGAAGATGGGAAGAAGCTGTTTTTGTAGGGATTATATTAATGGGATTGGGAATGGTTTTAACAAAACTTTATCAATGGTTTGTGAGGATGGAGATGAGGGGGAAATAAAAAATGGAATCACCTTTCAGACTACTTGTTTACACAATTGTCACAATTGCAATTATTGGCCTTATTTACATTTTACTGGCCCCGATTTTGTTTCCGGTTGAAGACAATATTGATGCAATAAACAAAAGCCTTAAGGCAAGCGAAACAGGCCTTGGCAAAAGTTTTCCTGTGGAGCTGTTTGTGCAGGAAGGAGAAGGCTTTGCCGGCGAAACATTTGATTCAAAATTTAGAAATGTTGTATTCCAATGCAATTCCGCGTCATTATGCTGTCCTCGGGAAAAAGACTGTGACCTGGCAATCGAGTGGGATAACAGGATATTGCAGTTCAACAAGCAAACCACTGTTTTGACCACAACAAGATGCGACCGAGAATTTGATTTATCTACCTGCACAATTTACGCAGGAATCGACCCGGCTCAAGTTGAAATTAATTCAGTTAAATCAGATGAAGAATTTAATCTAAACCAGAGCCTGCCAAAATTCGAAATATCTTTTTCAAACACAGGCAGCCAAAAAGCAGAGCAAACCGAAATAGAGATTAAAATATTTCAAAGATATCTTGAAGACGGACGATGGATTGAAAAAGTTGTTGAAAACAGCAAGGAAAGCCTTACCCTTGGTTCCCTTGAACCAGGAAAGTCCACTGAAGCAACAGTTACAGTAAACCTTAATCAAAACGGTGAATTCAAGGCAAAAATAAGAGTGTCAGGCCTTGAAGCAGGCTTTGCAGAAAAAGTTGTTCAGTTTAGCGCAATCGGGGCAGGAGATGTTTGCCTTCCGGCCTATTGTGACAAACCAAGCTTTTCAAATCAGGTATGCACAACAAGATGCCATTGTCAGGATTGCATGAGCGGCACTGTTTGTTCAGAACTCTTACTAAAAGCAGACAATCTTGACCTAGGCCTTCATCCAGACATAAATCTAAAAAATGCCACTCCGAGCATTTTGGGCTCAAATATTGTAGATATGGCTCTTTTGGCAAACATGTGCCCAAGTGACATAACCCTCAAAGAGCCAAGTGCTGTTGCAGGCGAAATAGGCTTTAAGGTGAAAAATATTGCAGGGAATCCTATTCAAAATTCTTTCAAAGTAAATGCATATCTCGACCAGCAAAACATTGGCAGTGTTGATGTTCTGCCAAACGAAATAGATGAGGATTCAGAGGTAATAAAATCAATCATTGTTGACCTAAGCCCAGGGACATATAGTGTAAGATTAGCGGCAAACGAAGACAAGACAGAAAAGGAAGACGATTACGCAAACAATTCTGTTGAAGTGGAAGTTATTATTCCTGTTCCCTCAGAAAGCGAGGCAAACATGTTTGAAAATCCTACAAACATCGGGCCATGCTGCGGCCTTCCCTTTGAGTTAATCGGAGGATTTGTAAGCGATAGCGGAACTTCAATTACCCTAAGAGAAGCAATCAGCCAAGGGAAGATGAGAGCAGACTTTGTTGCAGACGGGCTTGGTATAAACGCAAGAATGCAGAATCTTACCGCCGACAAATTGAAAGTAAGAATCCCGCTTGGGCAAATTTACGTTGAGAAAACAAGACAGGCGCAAAATCTTGGAAGTGCTTGGAAAGACAGGGTTATAGAAATGCCAATGTGCGGAGTCTGGATTGGAAGCACGTCAAATGCATGCCTTAACAGGTTCAAAAATTTGCCAAGCTTCCACAAATATGACGTGGGAGAAATAATTCAAGACCAAAGCGTGATTTCCGCACTAATACAAGGAGATCAAAGCAGGGTATGGAATTCAATTGACACTGTTTCTCTCGCCTCAAACAGTTACGGCAATGAAGGAAACATTCTGGCGCCTGTTCCAACAGATTTAATGAACAAACTTGAATTTACAACAGAGGAATGCCAGGCAGCAGGCCTTGGAATCATTCCAACATGCGACACCTGGGAGCCTTTGGATTACACTGACCTTTTATATCCTGATTTAATTACTGATCCAGACAGTATTGATCCAGCATACTGCACAAAACCCTGATTAAGCTTTTCCTTTGGAGCCAAACAGCTTTATTTTTCGCTCTGCAACCTCTTGAACATACTGCTGTGAGAGAAGCATTGCCTTTCTTGGATCAAAGTTTTCAGGCCTCTTTCTGTGGGTTTCCCTCAACCCGGCTGTGAATGCAAGCCTTAAATCAGTATCAATATTTATTTTTGCAACTCCCAATTTTATTGCCTTTTTGAGGCTTTCCTCAGGAACTCCTTTGGCCTTTGCAATTTTTGCGCCAAACTTGTTGCATTTCTGTACCCACTCTTTTGGAACAGATGATGCGCCATGCAAAACAAGTGGAACAGAAACAAGATCCCTTATTTCCTTCAATCTTTCAAAATCAAGGTTTGCCCTTCCTGTAAACTTGTGTGCGCCATGAGAGGTTCCAATTGCAACCGCTAGATAATCACATCCTGTTTCCTTAACAAAATGTCTTGCTTCCTCAGGATCTGTCAAAGCCTGACCCTCTGAGCCAATCCTTTTCAAAGCACCAATCTCTGCCTCAACAGAACAGCCTTTTTTTCTGGCAATTGAAACAACTTTTTTTACAGAAGCAATGTTTTTCTCCAAAGGAAGGTGGCTTGCGTCAATCATAACGCTCTTGAAGCCAATTGAAATAACCTTTTTTATGACAGAAGGATGTCTTCCATGGTCCAAATGCACGCAGACAGGAATGCTTGAACGCTTTTCAAGCTCTTGAACAATGCCATAAATATTTTCAATGCCAGCATAGTCAATTGTTGACTCAGTTATCTGAATAAAAAGCGGGGAATTCGTTTTCTCGGCAGCCGCAAACAATGCCTTGCTTAGCTCAAGATTGGCAGTAGCAGCCCTCAAAAGAGGCTTTCCTTGCTTGAACATTCTAACCAATTAATATAAATTCAGTTCTTTTATATTAATCTACTGGATTAAACATGACTTCAAACTTACAGCAATTTCTAAAAAAACACGGCTTGAAAGAAGGCGACATTGCAGAAATATCCGAGAAAAAGGGAAGCTCAATGAAGGGCACAATAATCCCTTCAACAAAGGAAAATATCCTTTCCTTAAAGCTTGACAACGGCTACAATGTTGGTGTTCTGATTGAAAAAATTGCCTCAGCCAAAAAAACAGGTTCAGGAAAGCAGGTTGGAAAGGCAAAGCTTATTAAAAGAAAAAAACAAGCAGGACTGCCAACGATCAGCGTTCTGCACACAGGTGGAACAATTGCAAGCAGGGTCGACTACAAAACAGGAGGAGTCTATGCAGCATTTAGTGCAGAGGATCTCTTTACAATGGTCCCCGAACTGACAAAAATAGCCAACTTTAATTCACGCTTGGTTACAAACCTGATGAGCGAAGACATAAGGTTCAAAGATTACAAATTAATTGCCAAAGCAGTTGAAGAAGAAATAAAAAAAGGCGTTGACGGAGTAATTATCGGGCATGGAACAGACACTCTTGCAGTTACAGCTGCAGCACTTGCATTTATGTTTGAAAATTTGCCTGTCCCAGTTATTGTTGTCGGAGCCCAAAGAAGCAGTGATCGAGGAAGCAGTGACGCAGCAATGAACCTTGCATGCGCTTCAAACTTTATTGCAAAAAGCGATTTTGCAGGAGTTGCCATTTGCCTGCACGCAGATGCTGATGACAAAAAGTGCGCGATTTTGCCTGCAACCAAGACAAGAAAAATGCACACAAGCAGAAGAGATGCCTTTAAGGCAGTTAATGATACGCCAATTGCATTTGTTGATTACAAAACAGGAAGCATTGACTTCAAGAAAAAGAATTATGAGAAAAAAAGCAAGAGCAAAAAGCTTGTTTTGAAAGACAAGTTTGAGGAAAAGGTTGGTCTGCTTAAAACACATGTAAACATGCAGCCGGAAATCTTTGAGTTCTTTGAAAAAAACAATTACAAGGGCCTTGTGCTTGAGGCAACAGGAATAGGGCAGGCTCCAACCAACACAAAAGAACACGAGAAAAATTATGCAGCTTTGCAAAAATTCATAAAAAAGGGCGGGGTAGTAGTCCTAACTTCACAATGCATTTTTGGAAGAGTACATCCGACAATTTACACCAATTGCAGAAGGCTTTCAAACATTGGAATTGTTTTCGGAGAAGACATGCTTGCAGAAACAGCTTTGGTAAAGCTTGCCTGGCTTTTGGGCAACTTTAAGGCAGCAGAAGCAAAAGAGCTTGTGGGAAAGAACCTCAGGGGCGAAATAACCAAGAGAACAGAAATAAGCAAGCCAACTTCAAAATAACTCTTTTTAGAAGCCGATTGTGGTCGTCATCGCAATATTACGCGAATGATCAGAAATCCTTTCAAGATTACGAATGAGCTCTGCAAATACAATGCTTGAGTTAGCAGTACATTTTTTTGATTGTGTTCTCTCAAAGTTGTTTTGTTCAAACTTAACCTGCAATGAATCAAGTTCCCTTTCAAGAGCCAAAACCTTTTGGGCAAGAACCTTGTCTCCTTTAATCAAAACACGCAAAGATTTGCTGTAACAGTCCTTGCTTTTTTTGAACATTGTGTCTATCTCAGTCAAAGCCAGCCTTGAAAAAACAATTTTTTCTTTAATTACACGTTCAGCCAGCTCACCAATATTGTTTGCGTGGTCTGAAACCCTTTCAATATCAGAAATACTGTGAACAAGTGCAGCAACCCTCTTTGACTGCTGTTTGTTGAGCTCCTGCCTTGTTATTTTTACAAGAAATGTTTCAATTGCGTCGTCAAGCTTGTCAACTCCCTGTTCCCTTTTCTCAACAACTTTTACAATTGCAAGGTCTTTTTGCTTAAAGGCCTTGATACTGTCCTCAAAAGTATCCAATGCCATTTCTCCCATTCGCTCAATCTCTTTTTCTGCCTGGCTAATGGCAATTGCCGGCGCACCAAGAGTCCTTTCATCCAAATACTTTATGCCACCGTCAATACAAATTTCCTTTCCTGGCAAAAGCTTTTTGACAACGAAAAGCATGACTCCAACAAGCGGAAGCATGATCAATGTTGCTGAAACATTAAAAAGTACGTGTGCGTTTGCAATTTGCCTTGGAAGGTCTACAGCCGTTCCTGAAACAAGTGAAACAAACGGGTTAAAGATTACAAAGAAAAGAAGCGCGCCAAAAACATTGAAGATAATGTGGCTTAGGGCAGCCCTCTTGCTTGTCAAAGTTGAGCCAAAGGAAGCAAAAAGAATTGTGATGCATGTTCCAATGTTTGCGCCGATTATTAGGGCAATTGCGCCCGGCAAATCAATAATTTTCTCTGATGCCATTGCGATTACAATTCCGGAGGTGGCACTGCTGCTTTGAATAAGTGCAGTAAAAACTGCTCCTGCCCCGATTCCGAAAAGAGGCACTTTTCCAAGTTCTGCCAAATACTCCACTGCAACTGGATCCAACCTTAAAGGCTTCATTCCCGCACTCATTGTATTCATCCCAAGGAAAAGCAATCCAAATCCAAGAATAACCTGGCCAACGTACTTGTGACTTGTCTTTTTTCCTAAAGTACTTAAACCAAAACCTATAGCAATAATTGGCAGTGCAAGATAACCAATATTGAATGCAACCAATTGGGCTGTAATGGTTGTCCCAATATTTGCCCCCATAATAACAGGAATTGCCTGCGGCAAAGAAATAAGTCCAGCATTAATTAAGCCAACAAGCATTACAGTTGTTATGCTGCTGCTTTGAAGAACAGCTGTAGTGATTGCTCCAACTCCAACACCCTTAATATTGTTGTTTGTGAGCTTTTCAATCCAGCTTCTAAGCCTGTCACCTGCAGCCTTTTGCAAGCCAGTACTAAGCAAATTCATGCCATAAAGAAATAGTGCAAGGCCTCCAAACAAGCCAAATCCAATCTGAACAAAGTCTAACGTCAAGGTAAACCTACCAATAGGCTAAATGAAAACAGAAGTGATTAAAAGCCTAATCTGGTAAATAAATTAAAGTATGAAAATGGAAACAATCCCTTTGGCAAAGTCGGTTGGCTTGCTTAGTCCAAGAATAACAATTCTTGTTACAACACAGAATAAAGAAGGAAAGGCAAATGCAGCCCCTTACTCATGGATTGCCCCTATTTCTTTCACGCCGCCAATGGTTTATATTGGAATTCAGAGAAGGGAAACTCTTACAATCAAAAACATGCGTGAAACAAAGGAATTTGTTGTAAATGTTGTTACAAAAGAGTGGGCAGACAAGGCAATTAGCTGCGAAGCCAAAATAGAAAACAAGATTGAAAAGGCAGGCATTTCTTTCAGGGAAAGTAAGAAAGTGAAGGCGCCAACTCCAACAGATTCGAGAATTGCGCTTGAATGCAAATTACACGACATAATTGAATCAGACAAAGTCGACCACTTTATTGTGGTTGGAGAAATTGTGCACGCAGAAAAGGATTCATCGCTTAAAAACAGTGAAACAGTAATGCATAACTCAGGCCCAATCTTTGTTTCACCTGGTGAAGAATTCGAAGTTGAAAGGAAGAAAAAGTGAATCAGATGAAAGCAAGAGCCTCTGCACAAAAAAAGAATCCTGTTGCACTAAAGAAAAAGAACCCAAAACATAAAGGAAAAAAAACTACAAAAACGAGATCAACGCCTATTGGGCGATTAAAAGAACACCATCAATTTAATATAAAAAAAGTTTCCCCAACCCAAATAAAAATAAGAGTAAACGGCACCTGTCAACATATCATAATTAAAATGGCCAAAGGAAATCTTTTTGCCGTTACTCCTCACATGATCAAAATCGCGGCCATAAAAAGCAATCTTCCAGCAAAGCTTTTAGCCGAAAGAATCAACAAACTTAAATTAAAAACCAAAAAAATGAATTTAAAGCGATTACCCAATATTCTATTTGTATGTACATTCTTGCAATAAACGGAAGCCACAGAAGAGGCAATACAGACGAAATTCTGAAAAAGATTCTTGACGGAGCCGCAGGCAAGGGCGCAAGAATTGAACTTGTCAGGCTTTTAGACGAAAAGATTGAGAACTGTAAGGGATGCATGGGATGCGAGACTACAAATACCTGCAAGATTGGAGACAATTTTCCCAAACTCTTTGACAAGCTGTTAAAAGCAGATGTTTTGATTCTTGCCAGCCCAAATTATTTCAACAATGTCTCTGCTATGATGAAAGGGTTTATCGACAGAATGAATGCACATTGGAAAAACCCGGCAATTGCAGGAAAAAAAGTTGTTCTTGTAATGCCAGGTGGTTACAGCAAGGAATCAATTAAAAGGGGAATGCGTGCCTTTGAAGAATTTCCAAGAATTTGCAAAATGACGGTTGTTGAAAAGTTAATGCCCCATGTTGACGGCCCAAACGAGGCAAAAGAAGACAAGAAACTAATGCAGGAATGCCTTGAACTAGGGGAAAAGCTTGTTATTGGTTAATTCACTTAAAAAGCTTTTTTCTGCTTGAATAGTCTGGTTTAAATGGAAGAAAACTGGGAAAAAATTGGATTTAAGGCAGGCCTGGAATGCCACCAGCAGCTTGATACAGGAAAGCTGTTCTGCCGATGTCCCTCTGTTTTAAGGGAAGACAAACCAGATTTAATAGTTAAAAGAAAGCTAAGGCCTGTTGCCTCAGAACTAGGAGAATTTGACAAGGCTGCTTTAGAGGCCTTTGAAAAAGGCCAGGAATATGTTTACGAAACATTTAAGGATACGAATTGTGAAATAGAACTTGACGATGAGCCCCCGCAAAAGGCCGACAAGGATGCACTTGAAACAGTTTTAAAGGTTTCAATTATGGCAAAGGCCAATGTCTTAGACCAGTTCTTTGTTATGAGAAAGCTCGTGATTGACGGAAGCAATACATCAGGATTTCAAAGGACAATGCTTGTTTCAATAGGCGGAGAATTGGAAATTACTGGAAAAAAAGTTGGAATTTTGACAATCGCACTTGAAGAAGATGCCGCAAGGCCAATGGAGAGAACGCCTGAAAAAGTAATTTACAGGCTTGACAGGCTGGGCATTCCACTAATAGAACTTGCAACCGCTCCTGATTTGAAAACGCCTGAGGAAGTCAAAGAATGTGCGGCAAAGATTGGAGAACTTTTTAGGAGAACCTGCAAGGCCAAAAGAGGGCTTGGAACAATAAGACAGGATGTAAATATTTCAATTAGGGAGGGGGCAAGGGTTGAAATAAAGGGAGTGCAGGACCTCGCCATGATTGATGAGTATGCAAGAAGGGAAGTTCAACGGCAGGTTTCACTTGTAGAAATAAGGGATGAGATGAAGAAAAGAAAAATTGAAGCCAAAGACTTTGATGAAGCGGAATTTGTTGAGCTTACACAAATTTTTTCCGAAACAGAGTGCAAGTTTTTGAAGGGAAAGCCAATCTTTGGAATAAGGCTGCACAAAATGCAGGGGCTTTTGGGAAAGGAACTGCAGCCAAACAGAAGATTTGGAACAGAGCTCGCAGGTTATGTAAAATCAAAAGCAGGGCTTAGGGGAATTCTTCATTCTGATGAGCTACCAGCCTATGGCGTGAGCGAAAGGGAAATTGAGAATGTTAAGCACAAGTGTAATTGTGTTATGAACGACGGCTTTGCAATAGTGCAAGGCAACAAAGAAAAGGCAAAGAAAGCTGTTGACGCAATTGTTGAAAGATGCAAGCAGGCAATTTCGGGGGTTCCTGAGGAAACAAGGAATGCTTTGGAAGACGCAAATACAGAATACAGCAGGCCTCTCCCCGGAGCTGCAAGAATGTATCCTGAAACAGACCTAACGCCGGTAAGCCTTGAAGCCAAAGAACTGTCAAGCATTGGAAAGAACTTGCCTTTAACGGTTAAGGGACGGGAAAAGCTTTACGCAAAAAACGGCTTGTCAGGAAAGTTTGTAGATGGAATGAAGCTGAGCAATTATGCCTGTTTCTTTGAAAGGCTTTTGGCAAAAGGAGTAAATGCAACCACTGCAGCCTCTGTTTTGCTTGACAACTTAACCCAGCTTAGAAGAGAAGGCATTGCAAACATTTCAAACGAGATGGTTGAACAGGCTTTGATGCTTGAAAAAAATAAAAAGATTTCAAAAGACATTTTGCTTGACTTTTTGAAAGAGTGGAGCAAGAAGCCAGAACTTGAAGCAGAAGACATTCTTGCAGGAATGAGCATTGAAAGAGTTGACGATTCTGCCTTGAGAAAAACGATTATTGCAGTAATTGAAAAAAACAAGGACACTGTTGACAGCAAGGGAATGCACGCAGTCGACGCCCTAATGGGAGACGCAATGAAGGAATTGAAAGGAAAGGCCGACGGAAGCGCAATAAGTAAAATCCTAAAAGAAGAAATTGGCAAAAGGGCCAAAAAATAAGAAGCAATTTTTGAACCAATAACTATTTATTCCACAAACGAGTCCTAATATCTGCTATGAACTGGAATAAGCTTGGAGAAAAATATGACAAAAAACACGTTGTTTCCTGGATTAGAAAATTTCCAGACCAGGTAGTTGAATCTGTTTATAGGGGCAAGCAATTCAGTCCAAAAAAGAAAAAAATCAGCAAAATAGTCGCCTGTGGCATGGGAGGATCAGGGGTTGGAGCAGCCTTATTGAAGAATATGCTAAAAGACGAGCTAAAAGTGCCCTTTGAGGTCTATAACTCCTATGATTTGCCCGCATATGTTGACAAAAACACCCTTGTTTTCTGCAACTCTTTTTCAGGCAATACAGAGGAAACCCTCAATTGCTTCAAGCAGGCAAAGAAAAAAGGAGCCTACGTTGTTTCAATTACAACAGGCGGAAAGCTTGCCAAAATGGCCAAGCCAAATCTTGTAATTATTCCAAAAAGCAGCCCACAGCCAAGAATGGCAATTTCATACCTTAGTCTGCCGATGCTGGTTGTACTGCAAAAAATGGGACTAATTAAAAACAAAAGCAAGGAATTCAACGAAGCAGTATTTATTTTAAAAAAAGAAGAAAGGCAAATTGAAGAGCTTGCAAAAAAGCTTGCCCTGAAATTGAAGGACAAGCTGCCAATAATTTATGCCCCGGAAGAGCTTGCAACAATTGCTTACAGGTTTAGAACAGAAATAAACGAGAACGCAAAACAATTTGCATTAAGCCATTTCCTTCCAGAACAAAACCACAATGAGATAAGCGCAAGTTTTGGCCTGAAAAGAAAGGACTGCGAAATTCTTTTGTTAAGACATGGTGGAGAACACAAGCGTGTAACAAAAAGGTTCAAGACACTCAAAAAAATTATGGGCAAGCACTACAATCTTACAGAAATAAACCTGAAGGGAAAAAGTTTAATGGCAACAACATTTTACACACTGCAACTTGCAGCACTAACATCCTATTACCTTGCACTGCTTAACAAGGTTGACCCAGAACCAGTTCCATCAATTAGATATCTAAAAAAAGAATTGAAGAAAAAATAAGTTCAAAAAAAGTCAAAATAGAGAAATGAAAGAATTAAAAAAATCAAAGTCTTCTTTTGTTTAATGATTAAAAACAACGCATTACTGATTAAAAAATCGACTTTTCCAAATGATGCAAGAAAAGCACTGCAGATAATTGAAGCAGGGCTAAAAGCAGCCGATGTCTCGAAAGCAGTTAAGAAAGCAATGCTTCCTTCCCTAAACCAATTTGAAAACGTTTATGTAATAGGCTTTGGAAAGGCCTCAGCCTCCATGGCAGAAGCCCTTGAAAAAAGGCTGGGCAGGAAAATTAAGAAAGGTCTTGTTATAGGCTTGCAAAAGGCAAAAACAAAAAGAATTAGAAGTTTTGTTGGAAGCCATCCTTTTCCCTCCAAAAAAAACATTGTTGCAACAAAGAAGATTCTGTCAATTGCAGAAAAGGCAGGGAAAAAAGACCTGGTTATTGTGCTTGAAAGCGGAGGCGGTTCTTCCTTGCTTGCACTGCCTGCAAGAGGTATTAGCTTGGGCTCTTTGGCAAAAACAAACAAGCTGCTTGTGGGATCAAAAGCAAGCATTGAGGAAATAAATATTGTAAGAAAGCATTTGAGCAGGGTTAAGGGCGGCCTGTTAATGCAGACAATTTATCCAGCAAGGCTTTATTCCCTCATTGTTTCAGATGTTGTGGGAGACAAGCTTTCAACAATTTCCTCAGGACCAACAGCGGGAGACAAAAGCAGTTTCAGGCAGGCAGGCACAGTGTTGAAGAAATACAGATTGTGGAACAAGGTTTCAAAGGATGTAAGGGAAAGACTTTCAAAGGGCATGAAAGGAAAAGTTGCCGAAACCCCAAAGCCAGGAAACATTATTTTCAAAAAGGCAAAAAACAGGATTTTGCTAAACAACAAAGTTGCATTGAAGGCAATGAAGGAAAAGGCAAAATCGCTTGGATTCAGGGCAGAAATTTACAGCAACTCCCTTGGAGGAGAGGCAGGAAATGCAGGGAAAAAACTTGTTTCAAAAATTAGGGCAAAAAAGAGGCCTTTTGCACTTATCGCAGGAGGGGAAACAATTGTCAATCTCAAAGGAAAAGGTATTGGCGGAAGAAACCAGGAAATGGTTCTTGCAAACCTCAAAGAACTTGCAAAATCTGAAAAAACTATTTTTGTTTCAATTGGAAGCGACGGAGTTGACGGCAACAGCAAAGCTGCAGGCGCAATTGCCGATTCAAAAACACTTGGAAAAAGAAAAGACTGGAAAAAGTTTTTGAAAAGAAATGATTCAAACAGTTTTTTTAGAAAAGTTAGAGGAGAAATTGTTACTGGCTCAACAGGAACAAATGTAATGGACCTGCAACTTGTGCTTATCTAACAGTAAATGAAAATAGCAAATATCAGATTTCTAAAGATAATACAAGCAAAAAATAGGGCAACTTCTCAAAAAAAAGAAGAAAATAGTAATCAAACCAGTGTCTTTACAAGCATCTGCAAGAAGACATTTTCGCCATAGTACAATGGTTTTTGCCCATAGTGAATCCAAGCGTTTATTTTGTAAAAATATTTCTTAGGTAACTGCAGTTTCTTGAAAATTGTTCTTCGCCCCAATCCACCATCGTGCAACTTTATTACTTTTTTATATAAGTCCCATTCTTGTTTCAACCAAGCGGATTTTTGTAAAAATGTTTCAACAGAATTTGCAAATTTTGTTTGTTTTTTTTCAGCGTATTTGAATGGAAGCTCTTTGAATAAACAAAGGACGTTTGGAGCGCGTGAATTTATAGAAAAATAAAGTTTCATTGAACGCGCTCCACTTTTTTTAATAGTTCGACATTTTTCTGAAGAAATAGGAGAACTAGAAATCTCAAATTCTTTAAGCAGATTTTTAAGTTGGGACAAAAAAATTCGCAAATCTTTTTCTTTCTGTTCAATCTTATGCAAAGCAAACTGAGGAGAAGAAAATGCATTCTTTGCTCTAAGACGGGGGCACTGTAATTCATTCCCAAAAAGAACGCTCAGGAAAGCACGCTTTGTATCTTTATTGCCATTCATAACCCATTCAGGAACTCTTGTTGAAATGGAAACTTTATCACCAGCAGGGATGCCAGCTAAATAAAACAATCTTGCGAGAGCACTGTTATTTACATATAACTGCCAACAAAAACCCAAAGGATTGGATTTTATTATGCAACCGTTTTTTATTTTTGTTATTGTTGAATTTGCAGTATGATAAACTAACTTGGAGTTAATGCCATAAAGCTTATTTAACGACATAGAAATATTTTTCAAATCTGATTTTTGACCATAAAAAATAAGCGATCCCAATTGTTTACTTAAATGCCCATCACCAAATAAGAAAGCAGCCAAGTCAGTAAATAAAATAAACTCGCTGAAAAAACTTTCTTTTAAAGGCATTAACTTTATTGATTTGAGAAAATTAAATGATCTAATAGCTATAGGCGTTTGTCTTCCTTGAAGCCATTCACAAACTGTTTTTGGCGAGCAGTTAAGTTGTCTTGCTATTTCAGAAAAATTTTTGATTTGTTTATTCAATTCACAGGCGGCAAGATAATTCTTTGATATTCTGTAATTGTATTCACCAAATGAAGCAAGGAATGTTTCTTCATCAACAATGATTCCCTCCATAACTGTATCTTGTTTTTTTCTTTTTAAATTGTTTTGTATAGTCAAGATTTCCACTAATCGAAGAAAACACTATCCAAAAGTTATACCAAGGCAAAAGCCTCTATAATAAGTATAAAACTTATGCTCTTCCAATCAAAAAGCATGCATTAATAAAATGAAGGCAAAGGTTAAGCCAAAAAAAGCAGAGTTCCAAGAAAAAATTCAGAATTAAAAGCGAGGAGGGTTTTAAGAAAAAAATTAGATCATCTTTCGCCCAGATTTTTTTAAAGTTCTGAGGCATTTCTTGTGCCAGAATTGACCCATCCACTTTTTTTCAGTGCCTAGATTGCCGCAAAGAGAACATGCTTCAGAATACTTGCCTTCAGGTTGAGGCTCTTCCTCTTCCTTCTTTTTCTCTTTCCCCTTTAACTTGTCAAGAAGTCCCATGCAACTACATAGGTAAAAAAACTATAAAAAGGCTATCCTCTTTTTCTGAAAATAAAGAAAATGTTCAGCAAAAGGGTAAGAACAAGCACAATCCAGTTAACTGCCCACATCCATGCAAGAAGCTGGTCAAGAGTCATTCCCAGAAGGGACGAGGCCATTGTAAAGTCAGCGCCATTGCCTACAACATGCTGTAAATGGGTTAAAGTATAGGGCACAAGGAAAACGTTGATATATGCAATAAAGAGAAAAGAAAAGGCCATTGGCCTGCTTTGCTTGCTGAGCCTTCCCTCTGCAATTCTTGATTGGAAAAAAAGTGAGACAACAAGCAATACAATGCCTGCAAAGCCGTTGAAAAGAAAGCCTCCAAGATAGTTTATGGGAATTGCAAGGAATCCAAGAAATCCTGTTGCAAGAAGAATTGGCTCAGTTATTAGGTGTGCAAGAAAATGCCCTATTTCGTGGAAGCCGACTCCGATGTAAACCCAGGGCTTTCCAAAAATAGTGTACTTTCCAAAAAAAAATTCAAGAATTGGAACAGGAAAAGAAGCAAGAACAAATGCAATAATACTTGCCTTTGCAATAGCCATGTTTGGCTTTTGAAAATCGAGCCATTTGAAAAACATTAGCACAATAAGGAAATTGAAGTAAAAAAAGCTTTTGGTTAAACGTCAACCATTGCAAGCCTTAACTTTCCATCCCTTGCCCTGCCAACAACAATAATGTTTGCCTCAATCTGGAAAAGAATGTTTGCCTGCCTTAAATGCCTAAACAATTCATTGCTTGCGCGCATTACATCGGCGTGCTTGAGGTCTTTGTGCTTTCCCAAAAACTGCTTGCATAAAAGGGCATCCTGCTTGCCCTCCAAAAAGCCAAGTTTTTTGCCTTTGCCCTCCAAAAAAAGGCTGAGGGAGTAAAGGGATGGCCTGTGAAAGTATTCTTGGACTCCGAACATTGAATGAGATGCAACTTTTACAAGGGAATAGTTTTTTGGCTCAATTTTGCTGTCTTTTAGGAATTTAATAAAGCGAGCCTGATCAATTTTGGCACGCCTTACATGTCCAATGCTTTTCTTCAAAACAAGCCTTTTGTGCTTGCCTGTTCCAATATCCAGTCCCTTTTTGTCCCTTATTGCAAGCCTTGAACCCTTTCCCTTTTCAGCATCTGCAACAAATGCCTTTGCCCTTTCCCTAAAATTGGCAGTTCTTCGCTTTCTTCCCCTAACAACCATAAACAAATACTGTTCTGCAGGTATTTAAAACCACTTAAAAAAAGGAAAATAGCCCCACTGAGGCTATGCAGTCAAACTAATTAGCCCTTACATTTACTATGGTTGCTCAATCTTTAAAACGGCTTCTACTGCTCGTTTAAGCGGTTGGGATTTCAAACCAATTTAGGAAAAGAAGCCTACTTCATTATTGTAACTTTTTGATTCTTTTGTCCGGCTACAATGTCATTAGCTGTTGCTCCGATAAGATAATAAACACCCGTTCCTGTTATTAGGCTTGCAAATGCTTTATTTGTTAGGATGTTTGGAGCAACTTGTGCTGAAGTAATACCTACAGGTGCAGGTGTTACAGTTATTGTGTCCATGGCAAAGCATGATGATGAGCCAGTAGAAGAACAACTAATACTTCCGCCTGTTGAAACTTTTGTAACTCCGTTTATTTGCCAATAAGCAGCTGCACTACCTGAAGCCGACACAGGCGATGATCCTACCGCCAAAGCAACTAAATAAAGCTGAACCTTTGGCAGTTTTATAAAATTCCAACCATTATTTGAAGCAATTGTTCTTGTAGCTGTATCAGTTCCACCGCCGAAATTATTTGCTGTTGCTTCTGCACCATTAGGACTTGCCATGTTTTCAAACTGCACGGCTCCAGACAAATCTCGCTTAACCTGATACTTGAATTGCTTTGCTTCAAGTGTTGCCTGCACGTCAACGTTCTTTTTGATTGTCACTGTCATGTCAATTTTCCCTATTCAAGAAGAGCTTTTGTTTATTTATTTCTTACTGAAACAAGTTTCTTTTTTAATAGCTATGAAAATAGGGCTCTTTTTTAATAGATATTAGTTTTTGGAAAGAGGATTAACCTATTTTATTGTTTCGAATAAGTAAAAAATAGCCCCACTGAGATTCGAACTCAGGTCCCAGGCTCCAAAGGCCTGTATCCTTGGCCACTAGACGATGGGGCTATTACTTAGAAAAATTAGTGGGTAAATAGCTTTAAATTAGTTCCCAATTCTAAATTATGTTACTTAACGGATGAGTAGCACAGTTTGGTTAGTGCACTCGACTGATAATCGAGAGGTCCCAGGTTCAAATCCTGGCTCATCCATGATTTATTAATGCCTTTTTGAATTCCCAACCTTATTACTTTCTTCTAAGAAAAAATTCGTTTTATTGGAGGTGATGAGAGTTTTTTAAAGCAGAAAGGCACTAATTCTATTATGCCTACCCTGTTTGGAAAGTTCTTAATTCTAATTGTTTTTCTGGCAGCCCACCTGGTTGCCCATACAAAGGGATGGTATTACAGCAGGCCAACCATTGATACTATAACTCATTTCTTGGGAGGCCTTACACTTGGGGCATTTGTTACAGACTGGGCAACGGCAATAGGCCTAATCATTGGATGGGAAGTTTTGGAAATGATTCTTGTAAACAAGAGATGGCACGCCTTTAGGGAAACTCCTTTGAACAAGGCAAGAGACATTCTAATTGGATTACTTGGCTTTGTTATAGCTGTTGGAATGCTGTAAAAAGCAAGCGTTAGCGAGCTTATGTCATCGAGCGACTGTAAGGAGCGAAGATAGCATTTGCATCAGCCAGACGTGACGGCTACTTTTGAGGAATCTGCATTTCGTCCCAAATTTCAACAAAGCTGTCAACCATTTCGTCCAAAAAGCTTTTCTTATAGGTTTTCAGTAAAGCTGCAATTCTGTCTGCTTCAACAATGTAGAAAAAGGTCTTTCTTCCAACCCGCCTTTTCTCAACAAGATTTCCCTGCACAAGCTTGGTCATATGCCAACTAACAGTACTGGGACTTAGGTCAACTGCTACAGCAATTTTCTCATTATTAGCTCTTTTCTTTGTCAAAAGGAAAAGAATTATTTTTCTAAGGCTAGGTTGCCTCAAAAGACCAATTGTGCTTGAGTCCTCTTCAGAATGAGCATCCCTTACAGAGTAATACCTTACAAACTTGCCTTTTTTCTCAGAGCGCACCAAATGCCGCTTCATTAAAAAGTCAAGGTGGTATTGCAGGCTTCCTGTTGCAATTTTTGTCCTTCTCTGCAACTCTCTAAAATGCAAACCTGGGCTCTTGGTTATTGCTTTGTAAATCTTATTTCTTGCACCCAAAGCCAGGGCTTCGTTTAAGAGTTCGTCCTGCATGACACCAAACCTCGAAAAATCTTACTTCCTAAAAATGGCAAGCGCAAGGCTAACCAAGATTGCAAGCTCGAAAATGTTTTCTGCAGCCCTGTGGAAAAATTCCCCTGGGCTAATGTAAAGGTCTATTACCTTCAAAGCCAGCTTGACAGCAAACAGCAGGAACGCGACAGAGACAAACAGAAAGCGGTTGCTTTTGCTTCTCTGATATGCCAGCAGAGCAATTCCAAGAATTCCCAAAGAAATCAGGAAAACGATTACTCTTGTTGCGAAATCCAGCTCAATTACATTGTCTGTAAGCGGCCTCAAAAAATCCCAAAAAGCCATTTGAAAAAAACCTCCTTTAAGGTACTTTAATGATATACCAAAATGTTTTAAAAAGAAAAAATGAGAAGGCAACCAAAAAAGTGAGGTGAATTATTTTTGATAAAAATAACTGGTTGCCTTCGTTGGGGGTGATTCAATTATAGGAGGATTGAATCTCTATACCTATTGCTGCTCCCGCTTTATAAAGAGGTTTTGGTACAATACTTGATATAGTGCAAAAATCGAATTTGGGCGTGTGGTGCCCTTAAAGCAACAGTATGAGGCTATTTGACTAAGATAACTATTGGATGGTTTTTTTGCTTTTCTTCCATCTTCTTTTAACATTCAGCCATTTTTAGCAAGAGATTTCTGCTTCTTGGGCCATCAAATTCACAGAAGAAAATGCCTTCCCAGGTGCCCAAAACAAGCTTTCCTGACTTGACAAAAATAGTTTTGCTGTTTCCAACAAGAATTGCCTTAATATGGCCGTCAGAGTTTCCCTCCATATGGGAATAATTGTCGTCCTTTGGAACAAGCTCTGTTAACTTTCTTAAAACATCTTCCTTAACGCTTGGGTCAGCGTTCTCATTTATTGCAACGCCTGCAGTTGTATGAGGACAGTAAACAATGCATAGTCCCTCTTTTAATCCGGCTTTTGAAACAGCTTCTTGAACCTGGCTTGTTACATCAAGCAATTCATTTCTCTTGCCTGTTTTTACAGTGAGTTCAATCAATTTGACACACCCTTAATCTTGCTTAGAATAATGTCTTGAACAGTCTTTGCATCTGCCTTTGCCCTGGTCAAACGCATTACCTGGCCCACAAGGAAATTAAGGCTTTTCTGCTTTCCTCTTTTCAAATCTGCAACAGCCTGCTTGTTTTCCAGAAAAACCTTTTCAACTGCCTTTCCAACCTCTCCCTTGTCAAGGTCCATTGCAAGCCCTTGTTTTTCAATAAATTCGGTTGGCTTTACATTTTTTGTAAGATATGCAATTGTTGCATCCTTTGCAACCTTTTCAGTAATCTTTTTGTCCGAAAGCATTCTAAGCAGGGAACAAATTTCCCCGGCATCCAATGGAATGGTTTCCAGGTCAAGCTCGCTTCTGTTTACAATTTGCAACTTCTTCAAAAATATTGCCCAAAGAAAAGTTGTTTGCCAAAACATTTGAAGTATATTCATCCAATCCAAACTCTTCAACAAACCTTTTTGACTTAGCCGAATGGAGTTCTGGCAAGGCCTTTTTCATGCCCTCAATTTCTTCCCTGCTTATTCTAAAAGCAGTTAAGTCTGGTTCAAAGATATAACCATAATCAGCCTCTGTTTCCTTGCTTCTACTTGCCTTTGTTGTGAAAGTGGTTTCGTCAAAGGCCCTTGTTTCCATCACAATTTCCTTTTCGTTCAAAAGCATGTTCTTCTGCCTTGCAATCTCAAATGAAAGGGCCTTTTCCACAGCCTTTTTACCAGTAACATTCTTTACCTCAACCCTGTTGTTTCCGTAAACACTTACATTACAGTCAGCCTTCAAAGTGCCTGTTGTTGGAGAAAAAACCTTTAAGTATGCAAGAATTGTAGTAAGCTGTTCAAGGAATTCTCTGGCTTCCCCAGGGCTTTCAAAATCAGGGTCTGTAACAATTTCAACAAGAGGAATTCCAGACCTGTTATAGTCTACAAGACTGAAATTGCTTGAACCCATTCCGCTTGTATGAACAAGTGCAGCAGGATCCTCCTCTAAATGTACACGAGTAATGCCAATTTTCTTGCCGCTGCTTAGGACAATATAGCCTTTTAGACCAACAGGAATCTCATACTGTGTTATTTGGAAATTCTTTGACATATCAGGATAGAAATATGTTTTCCTGCTGAAGAAAAACTGCTGGTTTATTTCACAATTAAATGCAAGGGCAACCTTCATTGTATAATCCAATGCCTTTGCATTGAGAACAGGCTTTGAACCAGGGTGGCCAAGGCAAATCGGGCAGCAGGCAGTGTTTGGATCCCCTGCCTTTGTTGGGCATCCGCAGAAAAGCTTGCTGTCAGTGTTTAGTTGGACATGACATTCAAGTCCAATCATAACGCCCTCTTTTCCAACCATTAAACAGTCACCTGCATTAAGTCTTCAGCAACATAAATAACACCATTAAATTTTTTAGCGGCAATCGCTTTTGTGTCTACTTTTTCAGCTTCTGGCGAAAAATGATGCAATAACAATGCCTTGGCATTGGCTCTTGCAGCAATAACGGCAACTTGCTCTGCATTCATATGATCCCCACCAACCTCTTCACCAAAATTACATTCAGCAACAAGTAAATCCGCATTTTTTGCTAACTCAACAAGATTTTCATTCTGCTCAGTATCGCCTGAAAAAACAATGCTTTTGCCACCTGCTTCAAACCTAAAACCCAAACTGCTTGGCCTATGTTTCATTTTTTTGGTTGTTAAAGAAAAGTTTGGGAATTTGTTTTTTGAATGCGCCTCCAATTCAGTTACATTTAATTTAAAGGGAAGGTTTTCAAACAAAGGATAAAGCACAAACAAATTTTGAACAAACTTTTTCAGTCCTTGACCTGCAAAAAGATTAATTTGAATTTTTTCAGAAAGGCCTGAATCAGCAAGCCCTTTTCTCGCAAACAAAAAAGCAGTAAGGTCATTTATATGATCAGGGTGTTCCACATGAGTAAAGAAAATATTATTTATCTTTGAATAATCAATACCTGTTTTTTGCATGTTTTTGAAGCAGCTAAAACCCAAATCAATAGCAATGCTTTGATTAGGCAATTCAAGCACAAAACCAATTGTTGCCCTGCTTGAATTAGTTGAACCGCTTCCAAGAACAGTTAATTTCATTTATTCAACTCCCTGATTACTTGCCTGTGGATTTTGCCATTTGTCGCAACAAGAGATTCTCCTGAAAACATGTTATACTTGCAGCCCTTGTAATCTGTTATTCTTCCACCAGCTTCCTGGACAAGCACAATTCCTGCAGCAGAGTCCCATGCATACAAGCCATATTCGAGATAGGCGTCAATGCGCCCGGCTGCAATAAGCGAAAGATGAAGGGCGGCAGTGCCAAAATTTCTAAGGCCTCCCATGATCCCAAACAGTTTTTTTAGCGATGTATAATTCTCCTTCCTGGTTTTGGCACGTCTTGGAATGGAGATGCTAAACAAACCATGTTCAGGCTTTGAAACACTTGAAACCGAAATTCTTTTGCCGTTTGCAAAGGCTCCGCAGCCTTTTTCAGCATAGAATAGTTCGCCTGAATTAGGATCAAAGACAACTCCAATGACAGGCCGATGGTTTCTAAGCAATGCAATTGAAACAGTAAAGGTCCTAATGCTCCTGGAAAAGTTTGTTGTGCCATCTAATGGGTCAACAACCCATGTTAAGTGAGAAATTTTGGGATGATTTTTGTCTTCTTCTGCAAAAAACTCGGCTTTGGGAAAATTTTTTCTGATAACTGCCTTAATCTTTTTCTGTGCAAGCAAATCTGTTTCTGTTACAATACCAAGCCTTGCACTCTTTACCCTAATTTGATGCAACTTGCCATAATGTTTCATTATGACCTTTCCGGCAGCCTTTGCAGCCGCAATTGCAGTAATCAATTCCTTGCTTTTCTTGCATTCCTTTACTTTCTTCATTTGCCAAGCTCCTTTAAGATTTTTTCATGAAGCAATCCGTTTGAGGAAACCACATTTGAAATATAGGGACCTTGCTTGCCATTGAAGTCAGTCAGCTTCCCGCCTGCTTCCTCAATAATAATGCCTGCTGCTGCGCAGTCCCAGGGATGAGTTCTTACTGCAACAGAAAAATCCATTCTGCCTGTTGCAACCATTGCAAAGTCAGCTACTCCGCCAAGACTTCGCAGATTAAGCATTTTGCTAAACAAATTTCCAAAAATTTCAGCGTATTTTTCCAAGGGATACATATTTGTCTGAAATTCAAAGCTTCCTGTTGTTCCGTCAAGTTCTGATTTTTTTGAAACGCTTATTTTCTTTCCGTTCAGAAAAGAGCCCTTACCTTTTTCCGCTGAAAGAAGCTCTCCGAAGGCAGGGAGGAAAATTACTCCGGCAATAATTTGCCCGTCTTTCTCTAAACCTATTGATGTGCCAAAGTTTGGAAGCCCGGTCATATAACTGTGTGTTCCGTCAACAGGGTCAATTATCCACTTGTATGGATTTGAATTTTCGCTTTTTCCACTTTCTTCTGACAAAAAACTGTGTGACGGGAAATTTTTCTTTATATAATCAATTATGATTTTTTCACTCTGCAAATCAACATCTGTGGCAAAATCTTTTAGCCCTTTTTTCTTAAGCTCGTGCTTGGAAAACAATTTTTCCAATTGCAGTTTGCCTGCCTTTTTTGCAGCTTCAATTGCAATATCTAATTCCTTGCTCATTTGCAGACCTCCTCAAAAGCTAAAGAGGCTTTCACCATCTTTTCTTCCTCTAAATGATTTGCAGTAATCATTAGGCCAACAGGCATTTTCTTGCTGGTTCCAACAGGAACAGAGGCGTGGGGCAAGCCGGCAAGGTTTGCTGGAACAGTGCACAAGTCCATTGCATACTCTTGCATCGGGCTTAATTCTTCAATTTCCGAAAAGGTTGGAGCAACAATTGGCATTGTTGGATTTACAATAACATCAACCTTGCCAAAAGCTTCTTGGAATTCCTTAATCAATTTTGTCCTAAGCTTCATTGCCTTTAGATAATAAGCATCTCTAAAACCGGCCATTCTTGCAAATGTTCCAAGCAAAATACGCCTTTTGGCTTCCTGGCTAAAGCCCTTGCTTCTAACATTTGAAAAGTATTCATTAAACGAACCCTCTATCTTGTCGTGAAGCCCGTATCTCATTCCACAGTATCTTGCAAGATTTGTACTTGCCTCAGTTGTTGAAACAAGGTAATATGCCGCAACCCCGTATTTCACATTTAGAGGCAGGGAAATTTCTTCGATTTTTGAACCTGCTTTTTCAAGCTTGTCAATTGCCTTCATGCACTCTTTTTGAACGCCTTCCTCGCACCCCTCAAAGAAATCTTTTGCAATTCCAATCTTTAAGTCAGAGCTTGGCTTCAAATCCGAAAGGCCTGAAACCTTTTCCTGCAGGGAAGTGCTGTCATTTACATCGTGTCCACTGATAACTTCCAGGAGAAGAGCGGCATCTTCAACTGTTTTGCCAATGCTTCCAATTTTGTCAAGGCTGTTTGCATAATCAATTAGGCCATATCTTGAAACACGGCCATAAGTTGGAGTTAATCCAACCACTCCGCAAAAAGATGCAGGGGCAGCAATGCTTCCTCCAGTACTTTGGCCAAGGCTGCCGTGTGCAAACTTTGTTGCTCCAGTAAATCCTGCTGAGCCGCCCGAACTTCCACCGCAGCTTCTTTTTGGGTTAACAGGATTAAGCGGCTTTTCAAATCCAACGCCTGTATTATTTGAAAAGGTCCCAAAGCCAAATTCGTCCTGGGCAGTCTTACCAATTATTATTGCCCCTTCAGCCCTTGCCTTTGCAATTACTGTTGCGTCAAACAATGGAAAGTAATCTGAAAGAATTTTGCTACCGGCCCTGCTTTCAATGTCTTTAACGCAAATGCAGTCCTTTACTGAAAGCGGAACTCCCAAAAGCTTGCCTTTGTGCCTTCCTGTTTTGAGGCCTGCGTCAATTTCTTTGGCTTGCTTTAGGGCAGAATCTTTTGCAATGATGTTAAAGTGGTTAAGCATTACATTTGTTTGCTTGGCTTCTTCAAGTATTTTTTCAATGTGCTCAACAACAGAAATTTCGCCTCTTTTAATGCTTGAAATAAGTTGGCTGATAGTTTGCTGTTTCATGTAAATCACAACGCCTTGGGCCCCATGAAATAGCCGTCTTTTTTGTTTCTTGTGTTCTTCAAGGCGTCTTCCTGTGAAAGGCATTTTTCAACTTCGTCCTTTCTTACCACATTCTCTAACTGAATTGGCTGAAAGCTTGGCTTTTCCCCTTCAACAGAGATTTCGTCAAGTGTTTCAAATGCTTTGAGAATTTCCTTGAAATCTTTCAAAAAAAGATTAACTTCTTTTTCAGTTAAATTGAGCCTTGCATTGGCTGCAACCTTCAAAAGAAGCTTTTTGTCAACTGTTTGTTTAGCCATTTAATCCCCACAATATAGAAGAGTAAAAGAAATTTAAAGCCTGCCTAAGAAGTCTTTTTTTGAAATTATTCTTTTCTAAAAAGCCCTTTCTTCCAAAAAATTATAATCGCTAAAACAGGGGGAATTAGCCAAAGAATTGCCGAAAGTGGCAAGGCAACACTCCAAAAGACAAAGCGTTTTCCCACCGCTGTAGAGCAGTCAAGAGCACCACAAAGCAAAAAATAAAACAAAATTTCTGCAAATTGAAAGCCGTTGTAAGGATATAAATGCACACTAAAGTAGCTAAGAATCCAGACAGTGCAAGCAACTACTATTAGAAAAAGTAAAAGTTTTTTTTTCAAAAGAGTCATTAGACCTATTGTTAAAAAGAAGTATTTATTTCTTTGTTTCGGGAGCCTTTTCAATATCAAGTTTTAGGCTAAGCTCTTTCAACTGCTTTTCTGAAACTTCGCTTGGAGCATTGTCCATTAGTGAAATAGATGCCTTGTTTTTAGGGAAAGCGATTACTTCCCTGATGCTGTCTGAATCAGTCATTATTGTGGCAATTCTGTCAAGACCCAAAGCAATTCCGCCGTGTGGAGGAGCACCGTACTTGAATGCACTTAACAAAAAGCCAAACTTTGATTCTGCTTCTGCCTTGCTGATTCCGAGCGCCTTAAACATCTTTTCCTGAACATCGCCTCTGTGAATTCTGATGCTTCCGCCGCCAATTTCTGAACCGTTTAAGACAATGTCGTAGGCTTTTGCCTTTGCCTTTTCAGGAGCAGAATCCAAAAATTCCAAATCAGAGTCTAGAGGAGATGTAAACGGATGGTGCATTGCAGTATATCTTTGCTCGTCGTCATTCCACTCAAGGAGAGGAAAATCAACAACCCAAAGGAAATTGTACTTGCTTTTGTCAATTAAGTCAAGCTTTGCCGCAACCGCAAGCCTTACATACCCAATTGAATTGCAGGCGGTTTCCCACTTGTCTGCAACAATAAGAATTAAGTCATTCCTTTTTGCCTTTGTCTTGTCAAGCAAAGCCTTAACTGTTTTTTCTGGAAGGAATTTTGCAATCTGGCTTTCGATTTCCTTGCCCTTAACCCAAACACTCATAAGACCCTTTGCCTTGTAGAGCTTTGCAACCTCTGTTAGCTTGTCAACATCTTTCTTGGAAAACTTTTCGCATCCCTTTTCAACCTTTAATGCCTTAATTGAACCGCCTGACTTAATTGTGCTGTTAAAAATTCCAAATTCTGTTCCCTTCATTTCTTCTGTTACGTCAACTAATTTCAGTTCAAAGCGAGTGTCTGGCTTGTCGCTTCCATAAGTATTCATTGCTTCCTCAAATGAAAGTTTTGGAAACGGAGTTTTTACAGCCACTCCAAGAGTGTCCTTAAAGACCTGCTTCATTGCCCCTTCTATAAGTTCATAGATGTCTTCTGGTTCAACAAAAGACATTTCAAGGTCAACCTGAGTAAACTCAGGCTGTCTGTCAGCTCTTAAGTCTTCATCTCTAAAGCATTTTACAATCTGCATATATCGATCAAAGCCTGAAACCATCAGAATTTGTTTAAACAGCTGCGGGCTCTGCGGAAGTGCAAAAAACTTTCCTGGCTGAACCCTGCTTGGAACAAGATAATCTCTTGCACCCTCAGGAGTACTCTTTGCAAGAATAGGTGTTTCAATTTCAACAAATTTCTGCTTGTCAAAATAATCTCTAAATGACTTAACAAGCCTGTGCCTTAAAACAATTTTTTTCTGGAGTTCAGGCCGCCTTAAGTCAAGGAACCTGTATTTTAGCCGCTGGTCTTCGCCTGCAAGAAGATGCTTGTCAAGCTCAATTGGCAAAGGAGTTTCTGCCTTGTTAAGTATTTCAAGAGAGGTGGCGTTCAATTCAACTTTGCCTGTTGAAATATCCTTATTTTCGGTTCCGCCAGGTCTTTTTGAAACCTTTCCCTCAATCTGGACAACAAACTCTTTCCCAAGCTTTTCAGCCTCTTTGTGGGCATCCTTGCTGTCCTTTGGATTGAAGACAACCTGGGTTATTCCATATCTGTCCCTCAAGTCAATAAAAATAAGATTTCCGTGGTCTCTTCGCTTGGCAACCCAGCCCTGCAAAAGAACCTTTTTGCCAATGTTTTTTTCGTTTAATTGCCCGCAAGTGTGTGTTCTCTTCATTTCAACCACTGGAATTAACAAAATTGGTTAAAAAACGGTTATAAAGCTAATTGTTGAAAGTCCTTTGCAAAAAGGCATGACTTATACATAATTATCCTTGCCTTTGAGAAAGTATTAAATGCAAAAGAACCAGAATATCTGTACGCCTCCTGCCAAAAAGAAAAAAGCCAAAAAAAAGCCTGTTTCCAAAAAAAAGCAGGCCAAAAGAGCCTCAATGCCACCTCCAATAATTACCTCCTTTAGCGCAGTTAGGGCAAGAATAAGCAGAAGGCGCACAAGCCCTGCTCAAAAAAAGGCATGGACAGTTAGGGGAAAAGTTATCAACAATGAAAGAAAGGGCTACAAACTTCTTGAAAAAAAAGACTTGGAGAAAATACTTGGTCCCGGATGGAAGGTTAATGTAAGACTTCTTGCAGACAAAATTATCAAATATATAATGAAACACGAGGGAGTTAGCAGGATAGAAGCAAGAAAGATTTTGGCCGAGGAAAATTATTTTGCAGGAAGAAACTTTTCCAAAAGAGAGCAGCATAGAGTAAGAGATTTTACAATGCGTTACAGTTTTCGTGACAGAAAATATTATTGGAAACGTGGCTAGCGTTTTCCGGAAACCTCGTCAAGAAATTCCTGCACAAATATTTCAGTAAACTTGTATCTTTTAACAGCAAGATCTCTTGCTGTTTTGGTGTAAAAGCATTTTGGTTTTATCTTGAAAATCTTTTTTGAAAAATGCCCAAGGGAACCGCCAACATTTGTTTTGTGTTCCTTGTCATATTTGTCTAATGATTTATAAAAAGGGCGGCCCATTTCCCCACCTCTTGCAAAAATCCTGGCAACAGCAATTGCCCCAAGAGCTTCAAGGCGATCAGCATCTTGTATAATCTTTCCTTCAAGTGAATCAGGAACAATACCAGTACTGTATCTGTGAACTGCAACAGCGTGAACAACTGCCTTAATCTTTTCCTTTGGAAAGCTTGTTTCTTTCAAAAGAGCTTCAGCGTCTTTGGCCCCCTGTTCTGCATGGCAGCCTATCTTTCCATCATCTTCCCGGCATCTTGCAATATCGTGAAGAAGAGCGGCTGCAACCACTATGTCAATATCAACATTTTCATTTTTAGCAATGTGCTTTGCAAGATTTAGCACGCGTTCAGTATGATCAAAAGCATGACCTCCGTAATCCTTGAAGAAAGGCAGTGCCTTTTCCTTAATCTCATTAAACAGTTTTTCTTCCAATACAAACACCTCAGGAAAATTCTGTAATTGTTTTCTGACCCTCTTCACACAAAGGCCTTGCGGCAATTCCAAGCCTTCTTTGAACATAGGATGCAAACTCTCTTTCAAAGCCATGCATTGTCACCACAAGCTTTGGCTCAGCTTGTTCCACATAATGGAGCAATTGCCCAAAGTCTGCGTGATCACTTAATGGAAAAAGAGTGTCAAAGCCGTTTCTGAAAGACCAGCCTGTTGCCATTCCTGAAAAAATCTTTTTGTGAAGAGAAAATTGTAAAACCTGCAATATGTTGTGGTTGACGAGGGAAGGAGGCATTATCAAAACAGAACTGTCCTTGAGGTTGTGGTCAAGTTGAATGTAATCGCCCAACTTTGTGCCGTGCTTTTCGTAAACCGCATTGTTTCTGAAAACAGAGTCGTGAACAAGCGGCGTTATTCCTGTGTATTCATTGACAACTTTTGTAAGCTCTTGTGATTTTCCCAAAGCATATCCTGCAAGAACAACAAAAC
>JAFCCH010000015.1 GCA_017610265.1 Nitrososphaerota archaeon | reverse complement strand
ACCACTGCTGTAAAATTCTGTTTCTGGTGCTGGATCAAGATCATCCATTCCGTAAACAGGCATTTCAGTCAAGTGCAAAGAATATTGCATTTGTGAAATTGCTGCAAAGACGTCTGTCTTGTTAACGTCTGCAAATCCTGCGTCAACTGCACTATCCATCAAAATCTTTTCCAAAGCGTTGTTGTCGTAGCCACTGTTGTTTGTTCTATTGTAATCAATCATCAAAGCAAGCGCGCCAACAACATGTGCTGCAGCTATATCACTACCTGCGTCGAAATTAGTACTCCCACCAATGTCCAATACTTTTATATTGTCTCCTGGAGCGGCAAGTTGTGCACTTGCGTTAGGTGTGCTATATAATTCAGGGGTTGCTGTGTGGCCTGCTACAGAAATTACATTGTTATAAAGTCCTGGTAAAAGATCGCTAGGAGAATTTTCACCACTTCTGCCTACAAAAAATATCCCTGCAGCATAATTGCTGTCTATAAGTTCTGCAAGATCAGGATGGCCGCTACTATAATAATAATCTAGTAGTATGATGTCTGCTTCATAATTTAGGATAATATATTCTATCGCAGCTATAACGCGGGTGTTGTTTGTGGTATTTTCACCATCTTTAAATATTTTTAAGGCGTAATAACCTGCGTTTGGTGCAACCCCTTGTACTGTTATCCCTTTCCCTATTGCGGCTGAAGCTCTTTGAGTTCCATATGAGACAGAAGGCATAGGATCTCCATCGTTATCTGCGATATCCCATCCTGCTTAAATCTGAAAGTGTGTAATCTATTCCTGTTCCAACAAATGCTATTTTTGCACCAGTTCCATCAACATTAAAAGTTGACCAAGCAGTTTCTGCATTTATTCCATCTGCTCCAAGATTCCATTGACTTTCTTTACTGTAATCCATTTGAATTTCTCCTCCCAAAGGAGTTATCTTGTCGTTTGCATTAGTTATTTCTTCAAGCTCAATAATTTGGTCTTCTTCAATTCTTCTAATGCCTGGCTCTTGGATTAGTTGTGCAGCCGCTTCTTCAGTTAGTGTAATTGTAACGGCACTGACTATTTCAAATTCGTGAATTATTTCTCCATAATTCTCTACACTGTTTCTATTGCCATCTTCTGTGAATGAAACAATGTAATTTTTAGTTGTTTCAGAATTATTCTGATTAGTGTCTTCTGCGTACGCTAGAGTAGTAAATAAGCAAATTAATAGCGCAAAAATCAGTAGTTTTTTGGTCCCCATATTAATACTATACATTCCTGCCTTTTTAAGCATTTGTTTTTTATTCACGTGAATAAGTTATAAAAAGGCTTAAAATCCGCCACCTGTGTCTTCTTCTAGGGTTATTACAACTCTTGGTGTGGGATTATCTGAAATTTTAAAAGAAGTTCCCGAACTTGCCGTTAATATAAAATTATTTGTTGTTGTAAGATCAATATCTGCACTAAAATCAAGTTCTATAATATTCCATCCTGTTTTCACAGTTATTGGTGTTATGCTGTTTGCAGTTGGAGGTAATGAAGTGTTAGCTGTTGGAGCTCCACTACTTATCTCTGTTACATTAAAAGCTAAGTGTGCTGATGTAATTTTCCAGTCGTCTGTGATTGTTCCTCCTGTAGATTTTTCTGGTTTTGGTATGGTAATTGTTACTCCTCCACTATTTACTGTAAGTGAGGGGCTAATCCCTGTTGCTTCTACAACATATTCACACGGGCCTATTTCTGCTTGTGCACAGTCTGCCATTCCATCGCCATCATTATCCACTCCGTCATTGCTTAACTCTATGTTGTCGGGTGCGTCTGTGCTGATGTTTGATGTTTCTGTTTTGGTTAGGCCTGTTTGGGTTTCGTAGTAGGATATGGTCATTTCGTTGGTTAGGACCATTCCTGTTCCCTCTATTGTGAATTCTCCTCCTGCAGGGATTGTTACCTCGTTGAACCTGTAGGTTGTGCCCTGGAAGTCAATGGTGGCATATCCATATTTTCCGCCAAAAGAAATGTCTGTAAAAGGATTAATTTTAATAGCCTGGCCAGTGGCGTTCTGTAAGACAAGGGTAAGAGTGTCTCCGTCTGCAACAACTCCCTTGCAAATTAAGTGAAGAAAGGTAGTGCAGGTATTAGAGTTAACCCCTGTTCCTGTTGCAAAAATAAGAACTCCAACAATGGTTGCAATTGCAACAAGAGCCCAGCCATAGGTAATAAGATATTCAAGGCTGGCCTGTGCAAGGTTTTTCTTTTTGTGGTTCATTTTCACTTATTAGTAATGAAAAAAGATGTTAATAAAAGTGTTGGAAAAGGCTAGGGCGCGAAGCGAAAGCTATTTATACTCGAATTTCTTATGTTATGCAAATGAACAAACTTGTTCTAGTTGGCCTAGTTTTTTTCATGCTTTTAACTTCCGGGTGCTTGAATCAAACACCTGCAACAGAAAATAACTTGGAAGAAAACCCTGCAGATATTGGAGAAGTAGCCTCTGCAGGTGCAGGGGAACAACAAGAAGTTCAACCGCCTTCAGCAATGCCTGTCAGTTATGCTGAATGCAAGCAAATTGCTGATGCAAACAAGTTTAGAGCTTATTACAGTAACTTGGACTGCACTTGGTTTGCGTTGTCAGAAGAGGGAATCGAAGAGTGTCTGAATGCAGGCGGAAGTTTCATGTTTGACATTGGCCTAAACTGCTTTATAACCTATTATAATTCAAGCCAAGGGCCCCCAACAAATTACGATGAATGCATTGAAATACAAGGATACGAAGATACTGTAAACCTTATTTATGGCAGAGCAAGTTGCGGATTCATACTTTCAGAATATGGATCATATAACAAAGACTATGTAAAAGAAATAGTTGAAAATTGTCCCTATGAAACACAAACAAGCATGCAAGACATAGAAACATGTACTCTAATATTTTCAAAACCAATAAAACCAATAAATTCAATTCCTCAAGATTACGAAGAATGCCTTAACCTTGGCGGTATGCCTTATACTCTAAACGATGGGCCAAAAACATGCGACCTAATACTCCTAAAAGAAGACAACGAAGAACTATATAACGAATGCCTTGACGCAGAAGGAGAAACACAAACAAACTACCCTGGCTTCAGCGGACCAACAGAATCATGCAAATTAACTCTAATAAAATAAAAAAACGCAAAACTAGTATCTCCTTTCTTTTGTTTTTTTCCCATTTTTACCAACTTAAAAAATAAATCCCTTCAACAAAATGAATACGATTATTGTAATTATGAAAATTTTTATTAGATTCATCCACTTTGCTTCTTTTGAATTTCTCTTTATTAAAAATATTGCAACTGGTGCCAAAATCGCAAATACTGCTAATATGAGGAAAGGTATTGGGTTGTATGGAATGCTATAAAGTAAACCCCCGCATAGCCCAGCGCCTATTAATAAATAGCCTAGTTTTTGAAAAAGGTCTTTGGTGAAAAAGAAAAGTAGGAAACCAGTGGCCATTAGAATGATTCCTCCTACCCAAAAATAGAATGTGAAAGGGAATGCAAAGAGGTTGTACACTACGCCAATTTCATAATTGTCATTTATCAGCAGTGTATAGTATCCATCAGTGGGTTTGTCAATTACATATCCTGTGAAACGAATTCCTTCCTTTTTATTACTGCTATAAATTTTTATTCCAGCTATATTTTCATCCTCTGTTTTAATAAGATTTACAGTTTTGGGTGCTTTCAATAGTTCGATTTTTTCAACATTGTCCCCAATTACAATTTGGTCGTCTGTGCACACCCTAAATTCCAAGTGTTCTGGGTAATCAACAAAATAACATCCTCGCGGTTCCATGCTCGATGCGTAAGTTTGTGTAGGAATTAAAAGAATTATTAGAAAACCGATCAGGGCCAAAATTACTTTTCTATTTTTCATTTTTATTTATCCTGTTAATTTAATTTTTTGCTATATACTAACAAAAAGTGTGATGACAAAAACTATGATTAACGTCCCTCCTAAGATAAACGCTAGCTTAGCCAGCTGCCTATTTTTTGTAAACTTTGTTAGAGCCAACCCGCTTATCAAAAGAAGTATGCCTCCGTAAAAAGTTATTCCTTCAATTACTGCTTTTACGTTAATTTCTCCGCCATAGAGGATCTTGATGTTGTATTCGTTGTTTATCCTAATTACATAAATTCCTCTTTTTACAGCTACATCTGGTGATTCCTGTGGAAAAGGTATAATTGAATCATTTGTTCCAAGGTTTTCTTTTATAATTTGGCTTTGTTCATAGAGTTGCGTGTAGTTTATTGTGTCAATGACTCCTTCAGGGGCTCCCAAAAACGTAAACTCTGAAACATCATCTTCAAGTGTAATGAAAAGAGTTGAACACGAAACATTTATTGTCTCAGGTTTCTCCAAAATTTTGCATTCTGGGCCAGCCGTGCTGGCGTTGACAGAACTAATTGCGGTTGCGAGCAACAGTGCAACTGCCAAAATCATAATCATTTTCTTCATTTTTTCATCATCTCCTTTTTTTTTATTGTGTACAACTATATGGTGTTGGATAAAAATCAATTATTTTGTATGAATAAGCGTCAATCTCTACATTTTTGGTTTTGGTGAAGCAACCATCGCCATAGTCTATTGAAACATCTGTTTTGACATGCGGCCCTTCATTCACAACCTTTACTCTTACGACTGTTGCTTTGCCTGCTACTAGTGGGACGTCTTCTACTACTTGAATTGGCTTAATCCATTCAATGTATAGGTCGTGTTCTATTGGGATTTGGTAAAAGGCAGTGGCTTGTTCGCTGTAGTCTGTTTGGTCGAATAGTTTGCAGTAGACTGTGGCGTTGTTTTGGTCTTCGGGAATTGTGCCAGTACAATCAATGTTTGAGTAAGGTGGTTCAATGTTGGAGGCTGTGCAGAAATTGTTTGAGTCAATTGTTGGATTGGGTTGGTTGCTGCACAGAAGAGAGAGTGGCTCTTGGTCTAAATCGTTAACATTGTTTGCTGTTACTGTTACATGGTCTCCAATTTGAACTGTTTCTGAGTTAAGGTCAATTTCTGAAAGGGTTGGTCTGAAGTTGCCTGTTGCGTAATAGGCTGCAGTGAATTCTGCGCTGTAGTCAACGCTGTCAAAGAGCCTGCAGTAGACTGTTTTCTGGCCTTCTTCCAAACCGCCTTTTCCTGTGCAGGTTGTGTCTTCCAAAGGTCTCCAATAGTTCCTGCTTGAACCGCAGAAGCTGTTGTTGTCAGGGCCGGCATTTTGTGTGAAAGAACAGAAGAGCCGCAGGCCAAAATAGTGTTTGTTTCCTTCCATATCAAATGCATTTAGAGAAATTGCTTTGAGGTCCTGGTTTTTTGAAGCAATTGCAGCATTTAGGTCAACACCTGTCATTACAGGCACATTGTTGTCCCAGGTGCATAGTGTGCCGCCTGGAATTCCTGTAAAGCCGTCGCAGTCTGGGTCAAGGCAATCTATTGCATTGTCTCCATCGTTGTCAAAACCCTCGCTGCAAAGGTAGTCTGAGGCCTCTGGACCGGGTGGTGACCCCATTGGAATTATGTCAATCCCAAAAAGTGCTGGCAAAATTAGTAGAATTACTAGAAATGCGTAGAGAAAAAACCTTCTCATTAATCCTTAAACCCTTTTAATTTGCTTTAGAAAAGCGATAAAAAGCAATTGTTTTTTCCAGTAAAAACCAAGAAATATAAAGCGCTTTGCGCTTATATACAGTGAAATGGGTTATAGAACGCTATCTGTTTTGGCAATAGTGCTTTTGCTGGCTGTTTCGGCAAATGCTTTGCCTTCTGCTCCAACAGGCCTTGCTCCAAACTTTCATCCAAGCGGAGGAATTTTCATTTCATGGGAGCACGCGGATGTAGAAAATGTTTCCTTCAATGTTTACAGGGGTGAAAGCCTGGAAACCATGGAAATTATTGTTAATGTAATTGAAACAAGCTATTTGGATTCAGACCTGGAAAGGGAAAAAGCCTACTTTTACGCGGTAACAGCTGTGGACGAAACAGGTGAAAGCCTTCCAATTGGATTTGAGATAACCCTTCCAAAGCCTGATGAAAAGCCGTTTACAATTGAGTTGGTTGAGCCCACAAAAACAAACTTTGACCAAGGGGACGAGGTTCAGTTTGTTGTAAAGGTAAACAGCACGAAATTTTCTGAGTTGGAGAATCTAAAAGCTTCTGTTGCAAGTCCAAAACTTGGAATTGAACAGGAAATGGCTTGGGATAGCCAGAAAAACTTTTTTATTGCAACAGTAAAATTGCCAGAGGAAAGGGAAAATTTTCCTGCTCCTTACTCAATCAATGTAACAGCTTTATTTGAAGGGACTGAATATAAGGAATCTTTAACAGGGCCAATTGCCATTCTCCCAATAGCCACATTGGATACCTGGCAGTATGCTGTAAATTTTGCATGGCTGTTTGGCCCCTGGTTTCTTGTGATTGCCGGCCTTGCAGGTGCTTTAATTTTGTGGGGTTCCTGGTCTGCCAAACTCAAGGTTGCAAAAGATGCACTAAGGCTTGAATTGCTTGAAATCCAAAAGGAAAGGGTTGTGTGGAAGCACGAGGTATTCAAAAGAAGGATTACCCCAGAGCAGTTCAGGGAAAAGGAGGGAACTCTGCAGGGAAAGCAGGCTGCTGTTGAAGAAAAGCTTGGCTTGAAGAGAAAGAAAGGACAGCCCCGCAGAAAGAATGTTTTCGATGGATTTTCTCCAATAGAGGCACAGGAAGTTGTAAGGCTTGTTAAAGGTGTGGGAAGACCTCACAAGGGGCAGACAGAGGATGGTTTGAGGGCAAGGCTTGTTGGCCTTGGAAGAAGCGAGAAGATTGCCAAAAAGGTTGCATCAATAGTTTTCAGGAAATGACTCTGTTTCAGGAAATGACTCTGTTTCGGGAAATGGCTCTGTTTCGGGAAATGGCGTGCCTTAATATTTTTCAGGAACTGATTTTTTCCAAAAAACCAAGAAATATATACCGCTTTGCTTTAATATAATGCAATGAAGAAAAGAATTCTTTTTGTTTTTCTTGCATTAGTTCTAATGCTGGCTACAGCACAGGCTGAGCTCCTTCCCCCTGAGAGCATTGGCGCAAGCTTTGTTGGATACAGCTCTGTAAAGATTTCATGGGAGCACGCCGGAGGGGAAGATGTTTACTACAAGATTTACCGTGGAGAAGATGTTGAGGATGCAAGCGTTATTGGAACCACTGACGAGCTTTTTTACTTGGATGACTCAATAGTTGGAGGGGCAAACTATGTTTACTTTATTACTGCCGCTGACTTAAACACCGAAAGCAGTGCCCTTTACTCTCTTTCAGTAAAACCCACTCAAAAGCCGGAAAGGCCTTTTACAATTGAATTAATTTTTCCAATTGAAACAATTTTTGGTTTTGAAGAAGAGCTTGACTTTATTGTCGGCATTGAAAGCAGGTTTTTGAATGAGCTGGAAGGCCTTAATGTTGTAATGGTTGACACCGAGACAGGCGCAGAGACTCTTTTTTCTTACGATCTCCAAAAAAAGGTTTATATTTTGAGCAGAACAATGCCTGCAGCAAACGGAGCTGAAACAGGCTCTGTTTCCTATAAGGTAAAGGCAACAGCCTATGTTGCAGAAGAACTTTTTACTGAAACAGAAACATTTGAGTTAACCCTTGTGCAGGGCAGAACACAGCCTGGCGGCCCGCCGATTGAGCAAATAATTGGCACAATTTTAAGCCTTGTTTTACCACCGCTTATTTTCCTCTTGTTTGCAGGCGCAATTGTTTTTGCCGTTAAGAAATTCCTGAAGAAAAAGGAAGAAGAACACGACCTGCTGGAATTGCAGCTTGTTGACGTTTTAAAGGAAAGGGCTGTTTGGAAGCACGACATGCTTAACAATTTTGCAAGCAAGGAACAGTATGCTGAAAAAGAACATGAGCTTCAGTTGAAGCAGGAAAATCTTGAAGACTTGCTTGGACTAAAGAAGAAAGGTATTGAAATCAGTAAAAATCCGTTTGCCGGCTTTGATCGTGACCAAATGGAGGAAATTGGCAAGCTTGTGAAGGCAATGGGTCCGCAGAAAAGAGAGCTTTCCCAAAAGGCCATGCTAAAGTGGATTGTTGGACGCGGCTCAAGTGAAAGGGTTGCCAAAAAGGTTGTTCAGTTAATTTACGAGAACAAGTATATTTAGATAATTTCAGCTATTTTTTCAAACTCAAATTTTTTGAACAAGCAGCCTTCTTTTTGAACAAGCTTTTTTCCAGCAAGGTAGTTCATTATTTTTTTCAATTTCCCATTTTTCAAAAGGGTTTCTTTCTCAATGTCTTCAAGTGAAAGATAAGTATTTTTTTGTTTTAGGATGCAAAGTGCCACTCTTACATGGCTTGGGCTTGCCTTTTCCTGCAGCAGCAATCTCAGTACTGCCACTTCCTTTATTGTTGTTCCAACCACTGGCTCACCCCTGAGTAATGACAGGGCACTTGAGTCAAAAAAAGACCAGGCAAGTGCCCTGCACAAGCAGGCTCTCTACCAAGCTTGCACAAAAAAGCTTGTTTGCTGAATTAAAAGCTCTGTTGTTCAAAAAGATTCAACCAATTGGTTTATTCATAGTGTAGTGCTTCAACCGGGTCAACGCTTGCCGCCCTGAATGCCGGGTATACTCCTGCAATCATTCCAATTGCCATGCTGAATGCAAGTGCTCCGACAATGAGCTCTGGTGTAACCACTGCGGTAAGGGGCAGGCCTGCACTTTCTGCAAGAATTGAAATAAGGCTTGCTGTTGCAATTCCCAAAATTAGTCCAAGTATTCCGCCAATAAGTCCTATCAAACCTGCTTCAACAACAAAGATGCTTATTATCTTTGGGGTGGTTGCGCCGATTGCCTTCATTATGCCGACTTCTTTTGTTCTCTCCATTACTGACATCAGCATTGTGTTCATTATTCCAATGCCTCCGACAAGAAGGGAGATTGCGGCAATGCCTACTAAAACAAGGCTTATCATGCCAACAACATCGCCTGCTATGGCTGAAATTTGCTGCAAGTCCATTATTTGGAAGTCTTTTTTGCCGTGCTCATCCTCTAAATGTTCACTAATTCTTTCCTTTGCTTCCTCCATTTCCGCTGATGGCAAAATATTTACAACTATTCTCATTGGGCTTATTTCAGTATCACTGATTGACTTAAGCTCGTCGCTGTTCATGATTATTGCTGAGTTAAACATTCTTGCAAAATTGTTTGTTGCTTCATCAAGAATTCCTACGACTTTGAACTTTTTTCCTCCAATTTCAATTGACTGCCTTAAGCTAAGGTCTTCCTTTATTATGTTTGAAGCGAAATTGCTGCCAATAACTACTCCGGAAGTGTCACTTGCTGTAAGGTTTCTTCCTTCTGCAACACTTGCCATTCCAATTATTGAAAGCTTGTCTATTTTTTCAGGCTTTACTCCAATTATTGTTACACTGTACCTCGTATCCTTGAATTCGATTTGCTGGCCTGAAATATAAAGGGGTACTGCAAAGTCAACCCCTCTCACTTCCTCAATTGTTTCATCGTCGTCATCCTCTAGCTTTGCAAAAGCGCTTTCTATAAATCCTCCACCTGGCAGCACAAACAATGTTTCTGTTCCAAGTGACTGGAATTGTTGGGAAACAGACTGATTTAGCCCTTCGCCAACCGAAATCAATGCCACAATGGCTGCAATTCCAATTACTACTCCCAGGATTGTGAGAAAGGACCTGAATCCTCTGCCCTTTAAATTTCTGGAGGCAACGCGAAACAATTCAAAATCAACAAAGCCCATTTTCCTGCCCTCCAATCTCACTTTCCATATCTAAGCGCCTCCACTGGCTCAAGCATGCTTGCCTTTTTTGCCGGTAAATAACCTGAAACCATTCCCACAATCATTGCAAATGCAACAGCTCCAACCATTGAACCAATGTTTATACCAACAGGCAATGCAAAACCGCTTGCACCTGCTGCAAATGACACAATGCTTGCAAGAACCAATCCAAAAGCAACGCCCATGATTCCGCCAACCGCTCCTATAAGTCCTGCTTCTGCCAGGAACATTGATAAAACTAAAGTGTCTGTTGCCCCGATTGCCTTCATTATTCCAATTTCCTTTGTTCTCTCCATTACTGACATCAGCATTGTGTTCATTATTCCAATGCCTCCGACAACAAGGCTTATTCCCGCCAGGGCAACCAAAACCGTTTGGATTAAGCCAAGCACAACGCCGGCCATTTCCATAATATTTTCTGTTGTCATAACAGTAAAGTCTTCTTCTCCGTGTGCTCTATACAGCCTGTCCTCAATTCTTTCTGCCACTTCGCTTACAAGGCTTCTGTCTGTTGCCTTTACCAATATCTCCATTGGGTCTTCTTCTCCAAAAAAGTCCTGGACTGTTTGTTTTGGAAACCAGATCATGTTGGAGGCAAAGCCGCCGAAAGCGCCGCTCATGTCCTCTGAAATGCCAATTATTTTGAACTTTTGGTCATTTATTTCTAACTGGTCTCTTACCCTCAAAGTTTCTCCTTCAAAGGCGTCGTTTACAAAGCTTTCAGGAATTATCAAAGCAAACCTGTCATTTGATTCCAGAAACCTGCCTTTCATAATGTTAATATAGCCGGAGCTTTCAAGATATTCCCTGTTCTTTGTTTCTATTCCAATGATAAAAATGCTGGTTTGCTGTTTCTTAAATTCGGCAATGCCTGCTGTTTCATAAAATCCCATCACGTCTTCGACACCGGGAATGTTTTCAATAATTCCCATGTCTTCCTCTTTTAGGGATCTTGTGATTGCGGTCGACATCCCTAATTCGCTGCCGTTTTGAACAGTGAGAGTATCCATTCCAAGTGCTTCAAATTGCTCATTTACTGCGTCATTCAAGCCCTCTCCAATTGAAACAAGGGCAACAATTGCCCCAATGCCAATAACTATTCCAAGAAGGGTTAAAGTGCTTCTAAGCTTTTGTGCCCTAAGGTTGCGAAAAGCTATTTCAAAAAGTTCCAAGTCTATCTGCATAGGCCAAATCCCCTAGGGGGAAGAAAAGGGAAGAGGAGGAGTCCTCCCTTTTTACTTCTTCTTTTTAGCTCTAAACTCCTGTATTTTTGGAATAGCCCATTTGCCTGTGGCATAGAGTCCAACAATGCTTAGTGCAAGGCTTATTAGGCCAATTACTGCTCCTACTGGATCAAATCCTGCGCCTGCTGCCTGTCCTGGATTTAACACTGCGATTGTCAGAGTCTTTTCCTGAATTATTTCTTCAAGGGAGTCGTCCTTGTAAATTACTTTCAGGGTTAGCGGGAGTTCGCCCAATGGGACTGTTGGCGCAAACGAAATCTCTGTCTTGAACGAATCAAAGTCGTCTGCTTCCAAAGTTCCAATAAACTGCCTTGGTTCTGCAACCGTTACTCCTGGTCCTGAAAGTTCTACTACAACATAGCTTGCGTCTGCAAGACCAATATTGAACATGTCGACAACGATTTCGCTTGTTCCACCCGGAAAGGCGTTTGGCGTAATGCTGTTTACAACTGCGTCAACGTCGGCATCAGCTGTTACCTTTATTCCAAGGTATGCTGTTTCACTTCTTTCAGTGCCGTTTATGTCGTAGTATTCTATTGTTACTGGAATTGAATAATTTTTCAGTTCCGCGTCCTGGTTTACTGCAAGAGTCATTTGGACATTTGCCTCGTCTCCCTGATCCAAATGGTCTATATAATTTGTTATTGCTCCGATTGAAACAATTTCCCTTTCAACTACTAATCCTGCTGCGGTAACTGTTCTATCAGGGTTTATTTTTATGGAAATGTCTTTTGCAATACTGCCCCCGATATTTTTCACTTTCAGCATTACTGATTCAATTGCCCCTGGTGAAAGATAGCTTGTGCTTGTTTCAATTACCTCGATTTTTGGAGTCCTGCTCAGCACGCTTACTGTGAATGTTGATTGCTTTGTGGGGAATTCTTCTCCAACAAGCACTGTCAGGCTTTTGTCCCCGTCAACGGCCTTTGGGTCAATAAGAACCTTGTATTCGACTGTAACTGTTTTGTATGCTTTTACTATCCCAATATGTTGTTCAATCTCTTCTCCTGGCTGAAGTGACAATGGGAATTCTAGATCAAGTTTTACGATTACGTTTTCTGCATCGTAAAACGAGTCGTTTTTTATCTGCACCCAGATTGTTATTACGCTGCCTGGAGCGGCCGGTGCCGACCTGTAGCTCAGGCTCGTTGCGTCAACGTCTCCTGCGCTTGCGTTTGCCGCAAACAGGATTCCGAGCAGCAGAATGGCTAAAATTTTTTTGTTCATTTTTTTGTTCCTCCTCTTCCATTTTTGTATCTTTTCACGATCTTCCCGTCGCGTAGGAATATTGTTTCATGGGCAATTTTGGCAACGTCTTCTTCGTGTGTTACCATCAAAACTGTTTTGCCCTGTTTTGAATTTAGGTTTCGGATTAGCTCAAGAATCTGATCACCTGAAACAGTGTCTAGATTTCCTGTTGGCTCGTCCGCAACTATAACATCAGGGTTTACGGCTAAGGCTCTTGCAATTGCAACCCTTTGCCTTTGGCCTCCTGATAATTCATTTGGCCTGTGGTGCATTCTGTCACCAAGGCCAACCTGCGTCAAAATTTCTTCAGCAATCTCTTTCCTTTCGCTTTGTTCCTTTTCTGCAAACCAAAGAGGCAGCATTACGTTTTCCAAAGCGCTCATTCTAGAAATCAGGTTAAAAGTTTGGAAAATAAATCCAATTGTCTGTCCCCTTACACCTGCAAGCTGGTTGTCGTCCATTTTGCTTATTGGCTTTCCGTTTATGAAAACCTCTCCATGGGTCGGCCTCAAAAGCGCGCTCAGAACATCTAACAAGGTGGTTTTTCCTGAACCAGATGGTCCCATAATGGAAATAAACTGGCCTTTGTGCACGTCCATGCTTACTCCGTCCAATGCCCTCACTTGCACTTTCCCCATGTCGTAAACTTTTGAGACATTGTCAACTTTTATTACCGGTTTTCCCGTCATTCAAACTCACTTTCCTTCCCTTGTCTTTTTCTCAAACTTTTTTACCGTTTCTTCATTTAAAGCCGCCTTCATTGTTGCCAAACCTTTTTTGTGCATGGCATCCATTTCTCCGCTTTTGCCTGTCTTCAAAACATTTTCCATGTTTTTGACAAAGTCAAACATTTTTGTCATGTACTCTGCTTTCATCAAAGCAATCTTTTCAAAGCCTCCGCCTTCTGCGCCAAAGACAACCAGCTTGTCGCCTGGATTAATGTTGTATTTTTTTCTCACTTCTGCTGGAAGAACTAGTTGGCCTCTTTCGCCTATAGTGGTGCTGCCATAAAATTTCATTTTGTAATCGTCTTTCAAAAAACCACCTCGATAGGTTATATCATACATTTCATACTTATTAAATATATCTTTTTTTAGTCAAATGGCTCTTTTTTTAACCTTTTTCCAAATCCTTTTGTATTATGTCTTACTACAATAAAATAAGTGCCGGTTACGACAAATTGCACCAAGAAGAGCAAATTGAGAAAACCAGATTAATCAAAGAGAATTGCTTTTTGAAAGGTCTTATTCTTGACATTGGGGCAGGAACAGGCGCAATTAGCAAACTTTTTGAGGGAGAGGGGAATACAGTAATTGCCCTTGACCCTGCCAAGGAAATGCTTGTGAATTACAAGGACCTTAAGCTAATTGCAAGGGCTGAGGAATTGCCCTTTAAAGACGCCTGTTTTGACTCTATTGTAAGCCTTACTGCCTTGCATCATGCAGACATTAAACTGGCCAAAAAGGAAATTGACAGGGTTTCAAAAAAAGGGGCAACAGTAGCAATTTCTTTCTTCAAAAGGGCAAAAAATTTTGCAGAGGCAAAAAGGATTTTCTCAAGTTTCAAGGAAATTGATTCTGAGAAAGATTTAATTTTTATAAAACAGTAAATTGTCAAAGTTAAAAACAGTAAATTGTCAAAGCAATGAATTTTATCAAAGCAATGAATTTCTCTTACAATAAAACAAGCTTTTTAAGAGTTTTGCAATTAATTTTATTATATGGTTATTAAAAATGATGCCGAAAGGCCGGACAACAAAGAAGAAACCGAAGAGGAAAAAGATTCCTCTGCAGAAACTCCTAGTGGAGAAGTTACTGAAAAAAATTCAAATTCACTTTCAGGCGTTTTAAACGCAAAGATTGCAGCTTTAGCACTTGTAGGAGTTGTTATCGGAATTCTTATAGGACAAGTTGCCTTGCCAGGCTTTGGATTGGGCTTGGTTGCGTTGGGCGGCGGAGGAAACACAGGCTCTGGTGCAGTGGCAGTTCTTTCTGAGTTTGAAGTACAGGAGAAAGTACAGGGCTACCTTGAAGAAAACTTTGCACAACAAGAAATTGTTGTGGAAATCACCAATTTTGAAGAGTTTAATGACGAGTTTTACTTTGTAGAGTTCAAGCTTTCAAAAGACGGTCAGGACCAGATTGTTGAAATATATGTCACAAAAAATGGAAATACGCTGCTTTCAGGTCAGGTAATTGATTTGCAGGCGCCTATTCCCGAAGTTCAGTCACCGGAACAACCACAAGCTGTTAAAGTTCAAAAAAGTGACAAACCAATAGTAGAAGTTTTTGTAATGAGTTATTGCCCTTATGGTCTACAGATGCAAAAGGCGGTTTTGCCAGTAATGAAACTTCTTGGTGACAAAGCTGATATTGAAACGAAGTTTGTTTCATACATAATGCATGATTTGCCGGAGATTCAGGAAAATACTGTGCAATACTGCATCCAAAAAGAGCAGAATGAAAAATATTTTGATTACCTAAACTGCTTTGTTATAAAAGGCGATTCAGGGGCTTGTCTTGCAAGTGCAGGTGTTAATATAGAAACACTTGGCAATTGTGTTGCAGCAGCAGATACAGAGTTTGGCATTACTGCAGCATATGAAGACACTGCAAGTTGGTTAAGTGGGAGTTTTCCTATATATAATGTACATAAAGGACTTAATGAATTGTACGGCGTACAGGGTTCACCTACTCTTGTAATAAATGGTTCGGTGGTTTCTGCAGGAAGATCTCCTGAAGCTGTAAAGCAGGCAATTTGCGGTGCTTTCAATGAGGCACCTGCTGAATGCAGTGAAGTTCTTTCAAGTACACAAGTTGCTCCAAGCTTTGGTTCTGGTACAGGCGACGGCAGTGAAGGATATTGTTAATTTCAGGCTTTTTTTCTTTAAGCCTATTTTTCTCTTTCTATTTTTTCCTACTATCTAATTATGAATAATACTTAGTACAAAATTTTATGGAGTTGATATAATGGCTAAAGTAATTGTTTATTCAACACAAACTTGTCCATTCTGTCACACAGCAAAGGACTTCCTTAAGGCAAACAACATCGAATTTACTGACATAGATGTTGGCGCAAACCAAGAGGGTCTTAAGGCAATGCTTGAGAAAAGCGGCCAGTCAGGTGTTCCAGTAATTGACATTGACGGCAAAATCATAATCGGCTTTGACGAAGCTGCCTTGAAAGAAATTTTGGGACTTTAAAAAAGGTGTTTTTCTTGGACGAACTTGAAAAAAACCTTCTTGACCAAAGCAGAGAATATGCCAAAAGAAAGGGGTTTGTTCTAAATCCTAATGAGCAAATGCTTAATGCAGTCATTGCAGGTCTTGCAAAAAATATTAAGGAGAAAGGAAAGGCTTTCTGTCCCTGTAGGGTTAATATAGGCAATGAGAAAGAAGATGCAAAGAATGTTTGCCCATGTGTTTTTCACACAAAGGAAATTGAAAAAGACGGCTATTGCAAGTGCAGGCTTTTCTTCAAAAAATAATGCTTTAAACAGTTTGATGCATTATTCTCTTTAATGAGCTTCTTTGAATTAATCAAAAAAAGGCATAGTACAAGGTCTTTTCAAAAAAAGCCAGTTGACAAGGTTTCCTTGGACAAAATCCTTACTGCTGCAGAGTCTGCACCAAGTGCCGGAAACTTAAATGCCTATGAAATAACTGTTGTGAAAGACGAGGGGCAGAAAAAGAGCCTTTCAGAAGCCGCGCTTGGCCAAACTTCTGTTGCTCTAGCCTCTATAGTGCTTGTTTTCTCAGCAGTTGCAGGAAAAAGCACTTGCAAATATGCCAAAAGAGGCGAATTGTATTCAATTCAGGATGCAACCATTGCCTGCTCATATGCCCAGCTTGCCGCTGCCGATCTAAACCTTGGATCTGTCTGGGTTGGAGCCTTTAACGAAGCCGAAGTTTCAGTTGCAGCCAAGTTAAAACCTGGTTCGAGACCGATTGCACTCCTGCCAATTGGGCATCCCTAACACAAGTCGCAAAAAATTTGCTTAACTTGGAATTATATTCTGTGGTTTATAAAAGGAATTCGAATGGAGGGTTTTGGCTTGATTAAAAAAACAAACCTTTAGGGGGAAAATTTCCTTGCGTGGTTTGGAAAATGAATTTTTACCCTTTTGAAAATTCGTTTAACTAATATAAACTGGAGCATAATCATTCTTTATAAATGATTTAACCCTTTATTTCCTAGGGTTTGTAATCCTAAAAAAAGTGATGAGAGCAGTTGTATAATCAGGGAAAACAAGAGACTAGTTGTATAATCAGGAGTTGTTTGCTATGGTAAAAAAGTTTCTAGAGAACGTAAAAAAAAGGGATGCTTCGCTCGTTCCTTTTAACGAAATGAGGATTGAGGACGCGATTTTTGCAGCAGCAAAGTCTGTTGGTGGTCATGATAGGAAAATGGCCAAGGAACTAACTGAAAAGACGGTTCACAGACTTAAAATGCAATTTGGCACAAGGCCTCCTAAAGTTGAAGACATTCAGGATGCTGTTGAAAAACAACTTATTGAGTCAGGCCATGCAAAAACAGCCAAAGCATACATCCTTTACAGAAAGCAAAGATCTGGCCTTAGGGACAGCAATGCCTTTTTGAAAAAGATTAATAGAATTATTGACACATATGTTCAGGTAACTGACTGGAGGGTTGCCGAAAACAGCAATGCTTCCTATTCTCTTTCAGGCTTGCAGGCCCATATTAGTGGAGCTGTTATTGCAGAATATACCTTAAAGAACATTTATCCAAGCGAGATTTCACAGGCTCACAGAACAGGAGATTTTCATATCCACGATTTGGGAAACGGTGTTTTCTCAGGTTATTGTGCTGGTTGGTCTCTTAGGCAGCTTTTGGAAATAGGTTTTGGAGGAGTAACAGGCAGGATTTCGGCAAAGCCGGCAAAGCACTTCAACGCTGCTTTGGGACAGATTGTAAATTTTATGGGAACTCTGCAAAATGAGTGGGCTGGAGCACAGGCCTTTAGCTCGTTTGACACATACCTTGCTCCCCTTGTAAAGAACGACAACATGGACTACAAGAAAGTAAAGCAGTGTATGCAGGAATTTATTTTTGCGATTAATGCGACAAGCAGGTGGGGAAATCAGGTTCCTTTCACAAACCTTACAATGGATTGGATTGTTCCAAATGATATGGAAGATGTTCCAATTGTTCTTGGAGGAAAAGTTGACGATATGACAACCTATTCAGATTTCCAGGATGAAATGGACATGATTAACAAGGCATTCATTGATGTCATGCTTGGAGGGGATTCAAACAACCGTGTTTTTACATTTCCAATTCCCACCTACAACATTACAAAGGAGTTTGACTGGGATTCAGAAAATGCACAAGATTTATTCGAAATGACGGCCAAGTACGGCATTCCATACTTCCAGAACTTTGTAAACAGCAGCCTTAAGCCAAGCGATGTTAGAAGCATGTGCTGCAGGCTGCAGCTTAACCTTAAAGAGCTTAAATTAAAGACAGGTGGATTGTTTGGATCAGGCGAAAAAACAGGGAGCATTGGCGTTGTAACAATAAACATGCCAAAGCTTGGATATTTGAGCAGGGACGAAGACGACTTGTTTGAAAGGCTTGACAATTTGCTTTACCTTGCAAAGGAAAGCCTTGAAATTAAGAGGAAAGAGGTTAACAGGAATTTGAAAAACGGTTTACTTCCTTGGAGCAAGCATTATTTGGGTGAATTAAACCATCACTTTTCAACCATTGGCTTGATTGGAATGAATGAGTTCCTCATAAACTTTTTGAACGACAAGGATATTTCAACCGGTGAAGGAAAAGCATTTGCTTTGAAGACACTTGACTTCTTTAGGTCAAGGCTTACAGCGTTCCAGGATGAAACAGGCCATATATTCAATCTTGAAGCAACTCCTGCAGAGGGGACAAGTTACAGGCTTGCAAGGATTGACAAAAAACATTATCCTGACATTAAAACAGCTGGAACAGAAGTTCCTTATTACACCAATTCAACTCAGTTGCCTGTGGGTTACAGTGACGACATTTTTGATGTCTTAAAGCACCAGGACGAACTGCAATGCAAGTACACTGGCGGAACTGTATTGCACGGCTTTTTGGGAGAAGCAATTGATTCAGGCGAGGCATGCGGAAAGCTTGTGAAAAAAATCGCACAAGGATTCAAATTGCCTTACTACACAATTTCGCCAACCTTTAGCATTTGCCCGGAACACGGCTATATTAAGGGAGAGCATCATTTTTGCCCAGTTAATGTCGAACAAAAGGAGGCTAAAAAAAATGAAGAAATGCAATGCACAGTGTGAAGTCTACAGTAGAGTAGTTGGATACCTAAGGCCGGTTCAAAGCTGGAACTTGGGAAAGA
>JAFCCH010000069.1 GCA_017610265.1 Nitrososphaerota archaeon | reverse complement strand
CCGTATTTTTTCATTATGTCTGCTGACTCAAGCATTATGCAGTTTTCGTTTCTGCCGTGCTCTGAAAGCAGGGAAAAGAAGTCTATTGCGCTTTCTTTGAATGCAAGGGTTTTGTACACTGGCATTATGCTGCCTTTTGGCACTTTTTCAAAAAGTTTTAAAAATTGCTTTTGGACCTGGCTTTGGCTGTTTATTTTAGAAGTAGTTCCTTTGCCAAAGTCGCTCACTATCCATTTTCTTCACTTATATACATTTATCAAAAAAAGTATTTAAGGCTTTGTTTTGCTTTTTTGCCCAAATAAAGCCTTTTTTAAAGTTTTCAGCGATAGTTCTGTATAGGGTTGTTTGAGATGCAGGAAGTAGATTTTATCTGGCTAAACGGCAAAATGGTTCCTTGGAAGGAGGCAACTACACATTTTCTTACTCATAGCCTTCATTACGGAACAGCGGTTTTTGAAGGAATTCGATTTTACAAGACAGACAAGGGCCCGGCCATCTTCAGGCTTGGAGACCATGTCAAAAGGCTTTTTGAATCAGCCAAAATTGTCGGAATGAAAAACTTGCCTTTTACAGAAGAACAGGTTTTTGACGCAATTAAATTGGTTGTTAAGGAAAACAAGCTTGAATCTGGCTACATCAGGCCGTTGTTTTACTATGGTTATGGAAAGATGGGAATGGACACAATTGGTGCCAAGATTGATTTGGGAATTGCCGCCTGGCCCTGGGGGGCTTACCATGGCTTTGAAGGAGTTCAAAACGGTATTAGCATGAAAATTTCTTCAATTGTAAGGCATTCAAAAAATTCTCCTTTTGTGCACAGCAAGGTTTCAGGCTCTTACTACAAGAGCACTTTTGCAAAAATGGATGCATTGGATTCAGGTTTTGACGAAGCAATAATGCTTGACGCAAACGGCATTGTTGCCGAATGCACTGGGGAAAATCTTTTCCTTGTCAAGGAAGGAAAGCTTGTAACTCCTGGAGAAAAAGAGATTCTTGTTGGAATTACCAGAGACAGCATAATGCAGCTTGCAAAAGACGAGGGCATTGAAGTAGTTGAATCGGTTATTGAAAAGGAACAATTAAATAGTGCTGACGAGTGCTTTATTACTGGTACCGCCGCAGAGATTGTGCCGGTTGGAAGCATTGAAGGAAAGACACTTGGTTCAGGAAAACCTGGTTCTATTACTTCAAAGCTGCAAAAGGCTTACTCTGATTTGGTGCATGGTAAAAATGAAAAAAGAATTAAATGGCTGGACTTTGTTTAGGTGATTTTTTTGAAGGTATCTTTTTTAGGCCCTGCAACAAGCTTTTCGCACAACGCTGCTTTGAAAGCGTTTCCTGAAGCAGAGCTTGTTGAGGTTGAATCAATTCACAATGTTTTTGATACTGTTGAATCAAAAGAGGCTGAATTTGGAGTTGTTCCCTTGGAGAACTCGACAGAGGGTAGTGTAACAAGCACGTTGGATCTTTTGCTTTCGCACAATGTTTTCATTACAGGAGAACTCTCTATTCGAGTTGTTCATTGCCTGCTTGCAAAGTCAGGCATTAAGAAAATTGAAAAGATTTATTCGCATCCACAAGCCCTTTCACAGTGTGAAAAATGGCTTAGGAAAAATTATCCAAAGGCAAGGCTTGTTGGATCTTCAAGCACTGCATCTGCCGCAGAGCACACTGCAAAGTTGGACAATGCCGCTGCAATTGCCTCAAAGCAAACTGCTCCCAAATTTGGATTGGAAATTTTAGAGGAAGGAATTCAAGACCTTGATTTTAATGAGACAAGGTTTGTTGTAATTGGATTGAAGCATGCTGAGCCTGCTTCTAATAACAAAACCACAATGTTCTTTGCACTCAAAGACAAACCAGGCGGCCTTTTTGATTGCCTTAAGGGCTTTAAGGATTCCAACATTAATCTTACAAGGCTTGAGTCAAGGCCCTCCAAAAAAGAAGCATGGAATTATGTTTTCTTTGTTGAATTTGAAGGAGACCAGACCGAACCACGCGTTAAAAAAGCAATTGAAGAACTGAAAAAATACACTGTCCTGGTCAAAGTGCTGGGCAGTTACCCAAAGGCAGGTGAGTAAATGGAACTAGAGGAACTAAGAAAAAAGATTGATGCATTAGACGAGGAATTGCTAAACGTTTTGGCCAAAAGAATGGCTTTAATTCCAGACGTTGCCCTCTACAAGAAAAAGAGAAACCTGCCGTTCAAACAGCCGGAAAGGGAACAGCAATTAATTGAACACAAAAGGGAACTAGCGAAAGAACTTGGACTTAATCCTGACTTGGTTGAAAAAATTAGCAGGGCGATAATTGATGATGCTCTCAGGATTGAAGACGAAATTTGATTTGGTTGACATGCGTATACTTGTAGTTGGTGGGGCAGGGGCTTTTGGTTCCTTTTATGCAAAGCTTTTCGCAGACCACGGCTTTAAAGTATGCATTTCAGACCCTGATGCTCATTCAGGAAAAATTCTGTGCCATAAAAACAGCTTTGAATGGGTTGAATCTACTGACACTGCAAAGGATTTTGATATAGTTGTTGTAGCTGTTCCAAACGAAGTTGCACCCTCTGTTGTAAAATCGATTGGAAAAAATCTTTCAAAGGGAACTCTTTTGCTTGACCTTTGTTCTGTAAAGCACGATGTTGTAAAAGAACTTGAAAAACTCTCAAAAAAAGACCTTGAGCTTGCTTCACTGCATCCAATGCATGGCCCAAGAGTCAGAAATATTTCAGGTTACCCGGTTGTCTGCATTCCAATAAAGCGCGGGAAAAAACTTGATGCCTTAAAGGACTTTTTTGAAAAAGCAGGTGTTGACTTCTTTTTCTCAAGTGCTGAAGAGCATGACAGGCTTCTTTCAATTGTTCAGGGCCTAACGCATTACTCTCAGTTTATTTCCGCAGCTGTTCTAAAAGAGCTTGAGGACGACTTAAAGGACACTTTAAAGTTTGCAACTCCAAACTACCATCTTTTCCTTAGCTTAATGTCTCGTGTCATCCTACAGAATCCTGAGCTTTACGCTCAAATTCAACTTTCAAATCCTGTTAATAAAGAAATTTGGGCGGCTTTCAAAAACAAGGCAGATGAGTTTGAAAAACTTTGCCTCAAAGGTGATTCAAAGGCCCTTGAGAAAAAGATTATTGACAGTGCCCAGCAGTTCAAGGAAGAGGATTCTTTTCTTTTAGATAGTGACAGGGCTGTTAACGCAATAAGCCATATGGTTGACCACATAAAAAAACATATGGGCAAGCGTTTTATGGTTGAAAACATTTTAACAGGAAAATTCCATTATGGGGTAATTGAAGGAATCAATAACAATATTCTTGTCCTAAACGAACAAGGTAAAAAAATTCGTATTTCTTTACAGCATTCAAGGTTTACTTCAAAGGACGAAATGCAGACCTGGAGGCGTCAAAACCTTAAAGAAGAACATCTTGATTATTCCTTTCTTGTTCCTGTTGAGTGTGACAAAGAAATTGTGACCCAGTGCCTTTCACACATTAAGACAGGTAAGGTCTCTCTTCTCGACGAATACGAAAGTGAAAAGTTGCCTGAAGGCAAGAAAAGCCTAACCATTAGAGTTGATTTTTTCTCAGATGAGGCTGCTGAAGAAATTGATAGAAATATGAGGCGCGCGTTAAACGGCCTTGGTTTTCATTCAAGGTAACTACTCTGTTTCCGCATAAGAGAATTATTCTCTTGCGTTTTGTACCATCAAAGCGTCTGCCAGAACAAGTGCAACCATTGCTTCTGCAACAGGAACAATTCTTGGGCAAATGCAGGGGTCGTGCCTTCCCTCGGTTACAACTGTTTTGTTTTTGCCCTTTACATCCACTGTTTGCTGTGGCTGTGAAATAGAAGAAGTTGGTTTTACTGCAATTCGCATAATCAAGTTCTGGCCGGTGCTTATTCCTCCAAGAACTCCGCCTGCATTGTTTGACTTAAACTTTATTTTACCATTCACTGACTGCATTTCATCATTGTTTTCCTTGCCTGAAAGTTCTGCAGCGGCAAACCCTGAACCAAACTCAACGCCTTTTACTGCACCAATGCTCACCAATGCCTTTGCAAGTTCTGCGTCAAGTTTTCCAAAAGCAGGTTCTCCTAATCCAACAGGAACTCCTTTCGCAATTATTTCAACAATGCCACCAATGCTGTTGCCATCTGCCCTTGCGTCCAAAATGGTTTTCTCCATCTTTTTCGCAGCCTTTTTGTCAGGGCATCTTACAGGGTTTTTTTCAATTTCATTTTCGTTAAACTCTTCAGCCAAAATGTTTCCAACCTGAATGGTGTAACCAACAATCTTTACTCCCTTCTTTTCAAGCATCTTTTTTGCAATTGCACCAGCTGCAACTCTTGCAATGGTTTCCCTTCCAGAGGCTCTGCCTCCACCTCGGTAGTCTCTTATTCCAAACTTTTTCAAAAAAGTGTAATCGGCTTGTCCCGGCCTGAACAAATCCTTTATCGGGCCATAGTCCTTGCTTTCCATTCCCTTGTTCCACACAATCAAACAAATAGGTGTGCCGGTTGTCTTTCCCTCAAAGATACCGCTAACAATCTCAACCTGGTCAGCCTCCTTCCTCGGAGTGCTCACCTTGCTTTGTCCAGGCCTTCTCCTGTCGAGCTCAGCCTGAATATCCTTCTCGTCAATCTTCAAACCGTCAATCTTCAAACCGGATTTAACGCCATCAACAACAACACCAACGGCCTTGCCATGGCTCTCCCCAAAAGACATTAATTGAAAATTCTTTCCGAAAATGTTACCTGGCATAAAATCAACTTCTAAATCTATTGTTTTTGTTAAATATATTTTTTCTCTTTTAAGAATGCTACTATTTCGTCAACATTTTCTTCTACATTCTTGCTAGTTGTATCTGTTGAAAACTCTGAAACTGCTTCATAAGTTGGATTTCTCTTCTCCAGCATGGTATTTATCTCTTTAAACTCATCATTCAAGTCAGTCAATGCTGGCCTGTTAGTATCTCCCTTTATTCTCTTGTAAATCACTTCTGGGCTACATGTAAGTAATATTATCGTGCCGCAATCTTTCATTGTTTTCACATTCTTTTCTTTCATTGGCGCTCCGCCCCCTGTTGCAACAACACATTTGTCATGAGTACAAACTTCTTTGAGGGCTTCTGTTTCAAGTTCCCTGAATTTTGGCTCGCCATATTTTTCAAAAATCTGTGGAATTGACATGCCACTTTTTGCAACAACAATGTCATCAACATCAATATTGGCAAAGCCAATTCTTTTAGAAAGCCTGCGATTTACAGCACCTTTTCCTGTTCCTCTGTATCCAATCAACCATATATTCATTTGTACAGCCCCTCAAGTTTTTCAAAGAAATTTGGAAATGATTTTGAAACACATTCAGGATTTTCTATTTTAATACCAGAAACCTTTAAACCAAGAACTGAGAAGCTCATTGCCATTCTATGGTCGTTGTAGGTTGCAATAGTTGTTCCTGAGGGTTGCCCGCCGTGAATTATCAACGAATCAGTACCAGCCTCTGCTTTTATACCAACTTTTCCAAGTTCTGTTTCCAACGCTTTTATCCTGTCAGTCTCTTTCACTTTAAGCGTTGCAATCCCCGTAATCTTTGTGGTGCCATCAGCCACTGCTGCAAGAACTGCGAGTGTTTGCGCAGTATCGGGCATGTTATTTAGGTCAACTTCAATTGCTTTCAACTTTTCAGGCCCTTGAATTTCCAAAAAATCTTCGCCTTTTTCAATTTTGCAACCCATCATTTCTAGAACATCAATAAAGTGAATGTCACCTTGCACTGATTTTGAATTAGCTCCGTCTATTTTAATTTTGCCGCCTGTTATTGCTGCTGCTGCAAGGAAATATGACATGCTTGAGGCATCTGATTCAACCCTGTAACTTCTTCCTTGGTAGTTCTGCCCTGTTTTTACAACAAACTTTTTGTAATCCTGATTATCAACTTCTACTCCAAACTGTTTCATCACGTCAAGTGTAATATCAACATATGGTTTCGACGTAAGTTCACCAAGTATCTCTATTTCTACATTCGATTCGGCTCTTGGACTTACCATCAACAATGCACTCAAATATTGGCTACTTGTATTTCCTTTAAGGCTGGTTTTTCCGCCTTTCAGTGCCTTTGAATCAATCAAAACAGGCGGGCATTTTTTTCCTTGTGCATTAACAGTTTCTGCCTCAATATTTCCATCAATAATTGGCTTTAGTGCCTCAACAAGGTCTTCAATTGGCCGTTGATGCATTCTTTCAATACCATGCAATTTAATTTTTCCAACTCCAAGCACACACAATGCCGTTAGAAACCTTGTAGTTGTGCCTGCTCCCGCAACAAAGATTTCGCCATCATAACGAAGTTTCTCTATCGGATTTATCACAATTGCTTTTTTCTGCTTTTCAACTTGGATGCCCATCTTTTTGAGAGCTTCAATCATTACTTGGGTATCTTCACAGTCAAGCAAGTTTTCAAGTGTTGTTTCTCCTTTGGCAAGGGCTGCAACAACTAAAGCGCGATTGCTATAGCTCTTAGAACCAGGAATCTTTATTCCAGTATCAATATTGTCTAAGGGCTTAATTTCTTTTGCTTGCATAAAAAATAATGTGTTAAAAGTTATTTAAAAGGCTGATATATGTAATTTTTCCTGTTAGATTTCTTAATGTGTTAATTTTTGCCTTAAGCTGATTCTAAAAAAAGATTTATTAATAAATAACGAAGATTTATTGATAAATTAACGCAGAATAGGTAACCACATAAATTAGGACATCTCCCAAATAATTTTACTTTTAAATGATAACTTGAGTGAAATTAGTTAAAATTAAAGGGAGGTGAAAAAAAAATGAATGCTTTCGGACAATTGAACAAATTGGTCGATTTGCCAGTCGCTATAATTATGGCATATACCTCATATATCTTGGCGTTGGATTTGTTTGGATCTGCTTCAATATTTACATCTGCTGTTATTGCTGCACTATATCTAAAACTCCATAACTGGTTTTAACTGAAAAATAGGGTGGAGTAAGTGTCAGGCAAGTGCCTGACACCTATTCTATGTCTCTCTAAAATTTACTATTAACTAGTAAGGATTCGCAATGTTTTTTTCAAACTTTTTCTGTTTAGGGCTTGTTTTCTGTTTAACATCTTTTTTTGCATAAAGTCGTATTCATATAAAATCTTCTTTCCCTTTAGGAGGGTGACTCTAATAAGTGTCTGGTTTATTGGTTTGGTTTTTTTTGCAGCTAAGTATTTCCAAATTTTGTTAAACTTTCTTTTGATGTCTTTGAAGGCTATTGTTGAATGGAATGCAAACGGGTCTAAATAATCGGTGTCAACGGTTTTAATTTTTGGCTCAAGTGCGTTGAATAACTCTTTTCTAAACTGGATTAAGTTGTTTGAAGGGTCAACATTTACGTAAACTACTCTGTTGTCAAATCGGTCAAAGCCAGATAGTTTAAATTTCATGGTTCCCTGTTTTTTGCAAACATTCAAAAATGTTGAAACAATTTGTTTTTGATTTCCTGTTTTGAAAGGGCCCACAAGAGAAATGTGGGGCACAACCTGTTTTTTTGTTACACCCTTTACTTTGAATTTTTTTCCAACATCCCAAATTTGTTTCTTCAAGTATTTCTTTGCATGTCCGTGAAACCTAAATTCAATAAGATAATGCGTACCTGAAAAGGAAGGTTTGAAAAGATTCTTAAACCATCTAATAAGAGACATAATCTACCAATCTCTATGGCTTACTTTCACATGACTGTCAGCATATCCTCTTTCTCTCTCGTGATAATACCTATACAAAGAGGCAACTACAGAAACAGCTAAAGCCAACAAAACAGCAACGATTGTAAGAATCCAATCCATTGTGTTCACCATTGTAAAACCAGCGGTATTGTCGATGGTTCCTCCAAAAGCAAACCTCAAAGCAAGGTTTAACAAAAAGATAAGGACCGGAGTGACGATTAAAAAAATAATTATCGCAATTGAACTAGAAACTATTTTGTTAATTACATTTTTCATTGTAATACTCTAGGTTGGAATCATTATTTTATTGTTTCGAAAAGCTGTTTTCCGGCTTTTTCATATATTACTACATCTCCAATGATTTATGTAATTTATTAATGCTTCCGCTTTTCCCTTTTCTACCCTCTCAACTACAATCTTTTTCATTAGCTATTTTGGGGCATCTTATTCTATCCATTGTTTGAATTGGTCTGTTTAAATCTTTTCTGTTGCATTAATCTTTTTATGGCTTTAACTGA
>JAFCCH010000014.1 GCA_017610265.1 Nitrososphaerota archaeon | reverse complement strand
ATACTGCTGCATTAGGACCAACTGCTGTTTCAAGAATGCGTTCAAGTGGAATTGGAAGTATTGTAATGGGTGTTGCTGGCAATACAGGAACTTTGGAATCAATAGGCTCTGGAAGCGTTGCAATGGGTTATAGTGATGCAAACACTACCGCAAATGGAACAGGGGCAATCGCTTTAGGTTACAATGTTCAAAGTTTGGGAGAAGCAAGTTTTGCAGCAGGAAAAGACACAACAGCAAGTGGAGATTATAGTTTTACAACAGGATTAGACACAGAAGCAATAGGAACAGGTTCTTTTGCAGGAGGATATTCAATGGTAACTGCAGCAACAACAATTAGAGCAATTGGAGATGGTTCTTTTGCTTTTGGAAATACAGACAGAGACACAACACAAAAAGGCTCAATATATGCAGTAGGAAATGGAAGCGTTGCAATGGGGTATGCTGATGGAGATGCTCAAGATGCAAACATTACCGCAATAGGGGAAGGAAGCGTTGCAATGGGTTATACAGACAGTGGACTATTAACAGCAGGAAACGAATATCAAGACAAAGGAGCAATTGCATTGGGTTACAATGTTCAAAGCCTAGCAGAAGCAAGCGTAACCTTAGGAAAGAATTTGACAAACTACAACACCAATAGTTTACTTGTGGAAGACCTTAATGTGAACGATGACGTAATGATTTATGGCGATCTTGATGCTGCCGGCACTGTGAGTGCCGCGGTAAAGGCGTTCAAGATAGGGCATCCATTGGACGAAGACAAGTTCCTGATTCATTCAGCTATAGAGGGTCCGGAAAGTGCTGTTTATTACAGAGGTGAAGCACAGTTGGAAGAAGGTGCAGTAACAATTCAACTGCCAGACTACTTTGAGGAACTGACAAGAAAAGAAGGCAGAACAGTCTTGTTAACCGCGAGAAACGGCTGGAGCCCACTCTATGTTGACGGAGACGTTGAAAATGGACAAGTTACAGTAAGAACAACAGAAAACGGAAACCTGGGACAGGAATTTTACTGGGAAGTCAAAGCAGTAAGAGCAGACGTAGCATTGCTTGAAACAGAACCACTAAAAGAACAACCAAAAGAAGAAGTGGAAGAAAAATTGCCTTGGGGATTTGACAGGCAAGACGCAGAACCAGTGCCAGAACAAGGAGAAGAATTAGAAGCAAAAGAAAAACCACTGGCAGAAACATGGGCAACCGAAGAAAAACAGTCTAAAGAAGAACCAACTGAAAAACCATTTGAAGAACCTTCAATAGAAGAAGAGCCAAAAGAGGAAGAGCCACCTGTAGAAGACCCTCCAGTGGAAGAGCCTCTTGCAGAGGAACCACCTGTGGAAGAATGTACTGTAATCTGTTCAAGTGACGGGGAATGCGATGACGCAGACGGGAATACCTTGGATGTTTGCAACAATGACGGAGAATGCGAAAGCAGCTGCACTAATCTGTCTGTCGTGTTTAATGCAAGGGCGATATGGAGCAATTTGTTTGGATTAATATCTTAAACAATACAGTTTTCAAGGTCGGTTCTGCAGGTTCCGCAGCTTTTCCTGCGAGGATTTTTCTTTCATAAAACCATTTTTAAAGCGATTGGTGCATTCAAATCATATGGTTGGTAAAAGTCGTTTGCACGGAAAGGAAGCTCTTACTTTTGATGACATTCTTCTTCTTCCTGCAGAAAGTAAAGTTCTTCCCAAAGAAACTGAATTGAAAACCCCTTTCTGCAAGGGTATAAAATTAAACATTCCACTTGTTTCAGCTGCAATGGACACTGTTACAGAATCAAGAACTGCAATTGCAATGGCAAGGCAGGGTGGAATTGGAATAATTCACAAAAACCTCGGGCCAGAGCTTCAGGCTGCAGAGGTAAAAAAGGTTAAGAGAAGCGAATTTTTGATTGTAAGCAATCCTGTTTGTGTTCGCCCTGACGACAAACTTTCAGATGTTTTTAGGGTGAGAAAAAGGCAGGGGGTAAGCAGTTTCCCTGTTGTAGATGGCAAAAAACTTGTTGGAATTCTTACAAGGAGAGACACTCTCTTTGAGGTTAATACTAGCAAAAAGGTTTCTGAGATAATGACAAAAAAGGTTGTTAGTATTGACCACAAGCCAAGCATTGACGAAGCAAAAGAAATTTTGCACAAGTACCGGATTGAAAAGCTGCCAATTGTTGACAGCAGAGGCCACTTGATTGGGATGCTTACTGCAACAGACATAAACAAACAGGAAAAGTTTCCTGAATCTTCAAAGGACAAGTCAGGGAGCCTTCTAGTTGGAGCCGCGGTTGGAACAAGCGACAACCAAAGGATTGGAAAGCTCATTGAGGCAGATATTGACGTAATTGTTGTTGATACAGCGCACGGCCACAGCCGCGGAGTTGTTGAAGCAGTAAAGCGCTATAAGAAAGAATTTGGCATTCCACTTGTTGCAGGAAATGTTGCAACACCTGAAGCGGTTGAAGACCTTATTTCAGCGGGAGCCGACGGTGTAAAGGTTGGAGTTGGCCCTGGAGCGATTTGCACTACCCGAATAATAAGCGGAGTTGGAGTTCCACAGTTTACGGCAATTCTTGAATGCAGTAAGGTAGCTGAAAAGAACAAAATTCCAATTATTGCCGACGGTGGCCTAAGATACAGCGGAGATATTGTAAAGGCATTGGCTGCAGGAGCATCCTGTGTAATGCTTGGTTCTCTTTTTGCAGGCTGTGAGGAAACGCCTGGCAGAACAATTTTCTTGTACAACAGAAAGTTTAAGCAGTATAGGGGAATGGGCAGCCTTGGCGCAATGCAGCAGGGTTCAAAGGAAAGGTATTTCCAGGGAGATGTTGAGAGTGCTGACAAACTTGTTCCAGAAGGAGTTGAAGGAATTGTTCCATACAAGGGCCTGATAAGCGAAATGGCTTTCCAGCTTCTTGGCGGAATCCGTTCTGGAATGGGAATGGTTGGAGCCCACACAATTAACGATTTGAGAAAGAAGACAAGCTGGGTAAAGATTACTGCTGCAGGTGTAAAGGAAAGTCACCCGCATGATTTAACAATTACAGAAGAAAGCCCGAATTATTCTGGAAAATAACTGCTTTTAGATTTTTCCTTTTAGGTACGCAAGCCGCTTTTTTTCTTCAAATCTTTCGATTGAATACCTTAACATTGTTCTTGGCATTTGCTTGTAGTGCTTTTTCAGGAACTTTTCTTCAATAACCTGGTCTTTCTTGCCAACTTCGCGAAGCATCCAGCCAACTGCCTTGTGAATTAAATCGTGCTTGTCCTGCAAAAGCTTTTTTGAAATTGCCAGGCAGTCCTTAAAGTCTTGTTTTCTGATAAAGGTATAAGTTGCCAGAATTGCAATTCTTTTCTCCCACAGGTCCTTTGATTCGGCCAGCTTATAGAGCTTTTTTCTGTTCTTGTCCAAAAGCCAGGCTCCGACAATCTTTGGGGCTGTCAAATCTACAAGGTCCCAGTTGTTTATTCCTTTTACATTTTCAAAGTAAAAGTCGAAGATTTTCTTTTTTTCTTCTTCGCTTCCTTTCTCAAATTGTTGGACAAGTATAAGTAATGCAACAAGCCTTTCCTCGTGAATCTTAGATTTCAAAAAGGGCCTTATTTCAGCAAGTTTAAAGTTTGAAAACCTTTTTGCAACTGCCCGTTGGTCTCCTACTGAGATGCCTAGAAAGATGTCTCCTTCTCCATATTGTCCTTTTTCGGTCTTGAAAAAGCCCTGCATTACTTTGGCTTTTTCTTTGTTTTTAAGTTTGGCAATTTCTTGCTTTAAAGAGTTCATTCAAAATCTACTTTAGAAATTTTTTTATGTTTTTCCATTCGTCTTGGGCTTTTTTGACGTAATTGGAAATGTTTCTTACTACTTCTGGGTTGGCTTTGCTGCTTTGCGCATAGTTTCTAAACCCTTGCCAGTAGCCGATTATGTTTGTGTATTTTTTAGTGTAGTGCCTTGTCAGCTCTGCCTGGTATCTTGGGTCTGTTGGATGCAAATTTGATTTCTTGTCAAGTTTTGCCAAATCCTTGTCAGCCTGTTTTATTTTTCCCATTAGTGTTTTTGCCTGGCTGCTTCCCTGAAATTTTCTGTAATGAGTTTCGTAGTCAGGGTGCTTTCTTCCACTTGGCCTTGGGTTAAACGGCTTTTTACCGTGGTTCCTGTTTTTCCCAAATGAAATGAAGAACATAGATAACTTGTCTTTTTCAGGTTTTTAAGTGTTTGGTCTTTTCTGCCATTCTATTGTTTTGATGGATTTTCTGCTAGTTGTCTATTACTGCTTTAACTACACTGATTGCAAGCGGCATTTCGCCTGGCACAATTTTGTTTGTATAAGCTATTGCTAAAAAGGCATATTCTTTGTTTGCATAAGTGGTTGTATCTACTTCAATACTCCAGCCGTCACTGTCGTCTTTATCAAAATCTTGTTCTGCCTCATTGGTTTCCCACCAATTAACTTCTGATTTTACAATATCAAAACCTACTTGTTTTGTTTCGGCGGGAGCATTTACTAGGCTAATTGTTATTACTCCACTAACTTTGTTGTCTTTAGTCGGAGCAAGCACTATTTCAGATTCGCCCATAATATCCTTTCCCCTAATTTCAGTTTCTTTGCTGGTAAGATCTTCTGTTGGGCTATTTGCAGCATCTTCCCCCCCTTCATTTGAAGTAGCTTCGGACGCAGGGCTGTTGTTTGAAAAGACAGGTGTTTCAGTATTTTAAATACAGCCGCTTAAAGCAATTGCAAAAACCAGTATTCCAATTAGCAATATTTTACCTTTCATCTGCTTTAACTAGACCTTTTCCACTATTTTATTGTTTCTAATTGACAAAATTAGCTATAGTGCACGGGAGCGGATTCGAACCGCTGAACGCACTAAGCGACAGGATCTTGAGTCCTGCGGGTTTGACCGCTTCCCTACCCGTGCATTTAGTTAAATATCTTAAATAGTGTCGTTTATTTAAATTTTCCCTCGGCAGTCAGAATTCCAGCATGTCGCCTGCTTTGATTATTGGGAATTTTCCGTCCTTTGGCTTCAAAAACAAGGCTCCTTTTTGGCCATTTTCAAGGCTTTCAACGTCTTTGTTGTCAAGCTGGATGCTTTCCACTTCAAAATTGAGGCCGTTAAAGCTTGTTTTGTCATTTTGCTTTATTGTGCCGCTTAAGGCGGTTCCCTTTATCATAATGCTGTCTTGCACATGAAATATTCCTGAAACAAGAAAGCCGTATCCTGATGGCTGCTGCTCTTCTGCTTTCTTTGCAATATTTCTCTTGCTGGCGTCAGGAATGCATACTCCCAAAGTATGTTCTTTTGGCTGTTTTTTTGGCAAAATTTTATTCAATAAATCCACGTAATTCCCCCCATATCTATTGCCTTGGAAGAGTATAAAAATATTTTTGAAACGGCTTTTTCCTGTTTTTCCCACCAAAAAGATTAAATAAGTGAAAATTTATCCTATTAATTGAAATGGATCCAAGAATTTACTGGAGATCGGCACTTGGCCTTTTTTGGGCATTCATGTTTTTCGTGCTTCTTGCACTTGTTGTGGGAATGACCTATCTTGGAGACCTTGACTTTTATCCTTACGCAATTTTCTTGAGTGCAATCCTGTTATTGTTCCTCACAGCATTTCTTTTGTTTGACAAAAGGATTACGGCTGGTTGGCATCTTTGCCTTATTCTTTCATCCCTGTTTGTTTTCAACCAGCTTTTGACTCTTTACTTTCTTTTCATGCAGCCCTCGAACATTTTGCCTGTTGAGGTATTAAACCAGCTTGCAACCGACGAGGCAATTTTCTTTCCAGTAATTGTTTCAGCATTGCTTCTTTTCTGGGGAGTCTTCCTATTCTATGCAACCTGGAAGAGTGCTCCTGTTTTCACTCCAAAAATGAGGGAAGAGCAGATTTCCTGGCTTATTACAATGAGGCGAACAAAGCCTTCAAAGAAAGAGGTTCATAAATTAATTGCAAAAGCCCAGAAAGAAAAGAAAGTAGAAGACCAGGCTGAATAAGCTCCTTAACCCTGTTTTCTTTAGACCACCAGTTAATTAATTATTTCTTTGCCTAATTTTTTTATGAAAAGCAAAAAACCAGAGCTTTTGGTTGGAATAGGAGACTTTGCCTCAGGCATTGCCGCAGTAAAAAACGGAGCTAACGCTGTCTACTTTGGAGTCAAAGGCTTTTCAATGCGGGACCTTGGCACAAATTTCGAGACAGTCGAATTAAAGAAACTGGTTTCTTTCCTGCACGAGAACAAGGTAAAGGCCTATCTTGCCTTGAACACAATTGTTTTTGACAAGGAACTGAAAAAGGTTGATTCAATTCTGAAAAAGGCAAAGCAGGCAAAAGTTGACGCAGTAATCCTTTCAGACTTTGCGGTTTTAAGTCTTGCAAAAAAACATGGCCTTACTCCTTTTCTGAGCACGCAGGCAAGTGTTTCAAATTCTGTTGCAGCAGCCGAGTTCAAAAAACTTGGAGTTAAAAGAATCATTCTTGCAAGAGAGCTTTCCCTAAAGCAAATTGCCGAAATCAAAAAGGCTGTGAAAAACATTGAAGTTGAATGCTTTGTTCATGGCGCAATGTGCATCTCTGTTTCAGGAAGATGCTTCCTTAGCCACGATGCTTTTGGAACAAGCGCCAATAGAGGCAGATGTTTACAACCATGTAGGCGGGCTTTCTTTTTGGACGGCGCTCCTCCGAAGTATAAAGAAAAGGAATTTATTTTGCAGGGCAACACCATTCTTTCTCCAAAGGACCTTAAGTCAATTGAGTTCTTTGACAAGATAATTGCGGCAGGAATTGATTCTGTTAAAATTGAGGGCAGGACAAAGCCGGCTCATTACATTGCAACTGTTACAAAATGTTATCGCGAGGCAATTGACTCTGTTTTTGACAAAAGCTTTTCTGCAAAAAAGGTTGCTGCCTGGAACAAGCAGCTTGAAAAGGTTTTCAATCGTGGCTTTTCAAAGGGCTTTTTCTTTTCAACACCCAGCAAAATGGATTTGGCTGAAAAGCAGGGTAGTAGGCAAACGCAGAAGCGAAAGCAGGTTGGAATTGTGAAAAACTTTTATTCAAAGGTAATGGTTGCGGAAGTAAAGCTTGTTGAGCCCCTTTCAAACAAGAACAAACTGCTTTTCCAGGGAGAAAACACTTTCTTTGAGCAATCCTCTATTTCAATGCAGATTAATCACAAGGACGTTGAAAAGGTTTCAAAAGGCAGGCTTGTTGGAATAAAGGTTTTTGAAAGGGTCAGAAAGAATGACAAGGTCTTTTTGCTAACCTAAGACTTCTAAGCGTTTAAGCAAATCTTCTTTTGATGCTTTCAGCGGGCCTTTTTCTTCAATGCTTGCGGTTGCCGCCATGGCTGCAAACTTGCCTGCCTTTTCATAGTCTTCTTTGAAGAAGCTTAGTCCTGCGATAAAGCCTGCGAGAAAACTGTCGCCTGCGCCTGTTGGATCAACCAGTTTTTTTGGAGGATATGCAGGAATTTCTATTTTTTTGTTTTCAACAAAGAGTGTTGAACCATGGGAGCCCCTGGTTACTGCAATTTTTTGCATGTGCTCTTTTAGGAAAAGAAACGCTTCTTCAAGGCTTTCCTTTCCTGCAACAAACTTTGCCTCTTCTTCGTCGAGGAAAAGCCAGTCAATATATTTCATAAGTGCAATTGCTTTTTCCGGATGTTTTTTTACCATTTTATTTCCTTCAGCATAATTGAACAGGCCAAAGTTGCCAACTGCAATCTTTTTGTGGCTTAGCTGCTTGAAAATGTCTTCATCTATATTATTGTAAAACAGGGGCTGTATAATGATGTAGTCAAATTCTTCCAGCAGGTGGGCAACGTCTTTGGAATGTATTTTGTTTAGTGAATAAACAGTTTCGTGTTTTCTTTGGTCAGGGTTTTTGGAAGAGTATTCAAGCATAAAGCACAGTGTCTTTTCAGAGAAGAAGTGCGTTACATCCATTCCTTTAAGTTCTTTGTTAACCCATTCCAAATCCTTTTCGGCGTGGGAAATGAACAGTGAGCATGGAATGCCTAGCGCCTGCAGGGTTTTTCCAATGTAGAAAGCAGGGCTGCCCATAATCACATGCTTTTTACCGTCTACAATAATTTCGTCCTTGCAAACTGGTCCCAGAACAGCAATCTTCATAATCAGTGCCTCAAACGCTTTCTAAATTGTCGAATAACTGTTTTTAGCGGTCTTCTGTATCTTTTACCTTGTATACTTTTTTGTGTTGCTTTTGCAAAGTCTATTGTTGAAACAGTGTTTAAATTTGAGGTTACAAATGTTGCGCCAGACTTTAGGAGTGTTTTTCTTTTATGCAGGCCCTGGCTTTTTTTCCCTGTTCGTCCAATGGTAAAAACGACTCCTTTTGCAAAACGTTTTCTTAGGCCAACATCAACTTTTGAATCGCCTATAAAGCAGACTTTTTCAATTCCCTTTTGGCTAATCACTGTTTCTATATGGCTTCTTTTAGTGCCTTGGTTTAATCCATAAACTTCTGAAAAGTATTTGGTCAGGCCGTGCTTTTTTAGAAGTGGTTTTATAACAGCCGCTTCTGTGCTGCTGGAAATGAACATGTTAAAGCTCTTTGATTTCAGGGCGCGCAATGCCGGCTCAACATCCCTGTAGGGCTTTGCCATACTGTAAACGTCTTTGAGCTTTCGTTCATTGTATTCTTTTGCGCAGGCCTCTACTGCGGCTTTTGAGCTTTTTGAAAAAACCTTTTTCAAAACTTCTGGGAATGGAATTCCTGCATTGGCGTAAAAGATTTCCCTGGCTTTCTTTTTGCTTACTCCAAAGTGTTTTGCTATAACATCGGTGCCAAGAGAAGTGTACTTTCCCATTGTGTTTAAAATCGTGCCGTCAAAATCAATCATTATTGCAACTGGCTGCATATAATTAATTTATAGGCATTAAAACTTAAAACAGGCTTGTTTGTCGTAAATAATTAGCTTTTGCAATAAGAATAAAGCGCAGGGGACGAGATTTGAACTCGCGCTTCCATAAGGAAACGAGCTTAGCAGGCTCGCGCATTAAACCACTCTGCCACCCCTGCATGGCATATTATAACAAATTATCTAAGCTAAGTATTTAATTGCTTTCCCCGTGTTCTAGAGGGCAAAACATTAGCTTAAAATACTTGAATTGACCTATAAAAGAAGTATAATGGCTGATATCGAAAGAGTTGAGGCATATGCTGTATTGCTTCTTTTGTCCGCTGCGGTAATTATCTTCGGAATGTTTCAAATGGAGGGAACTCTTTCAGCTGCCGCAAGAAACGCTGATTTTTCTACTTTTGAGATCATGATTAGGGGCATTCAGGTTGCAGCCCTTGCTTTAATTGTTTCAACCTTCATGATTTTATTCTATCTTAAAGAACTTAAGGAAGGCAAGTTTGTTTTTAAAAAACCTGTTGAAAAACCAGAAGAAAAGCCTGTTAAAAAAAGTGCAAGAAAAAAGCCTGCAAAGAAAAAAGCCAGGTCAAAGAAAAAGAAGAAAAGGTCAAAGGCCAAAAAGAAATAATTAACGAGTTGCCTTTTTCAATTCCAAAGCAAGTTCTTTTATTTCTGAAAGCATTGCTTCCTTGTTTCCAATATTTTTCTTAATGATGTTAATTATTGCGCTTCCAACAATTGCTCCGTCTGCGCCTGCTTCAATCACATTTTTTACATGCTTTGGCTTGCTTATTCCAAAGCCAATGCACAAAGGCAGTTTTGAAAACGGCCTGACCATTTTAATTAATTCAATTGACCTTTTCTGCAAGGAAGCCCTTGCACCTGTAACTCCTAAAACAGAAACAATGTAGACATAACCGGAGCATTTCTTCAAAATCTTTTCAAGCCTTTTCTTTGTAGTTGTTGGACTTACAATAAAAACCTGGTCAATTTCTGTTTTGTTTGCGGCTTCTAAAAGAGGATCTGTTTCTTCAACAGGGCAGTCTGCTGCAAGGATTGCGTCAACCCCTGCTTCCTTTGCCTCTTTGTAAAATTTTTCAATTCCCTTTTGGTAAATTAAATTGTAGTAGAGCAAGAGGCTGATTGGAATATCTTCGTTAAACTGCCTTACTCTCTTAATCAGCTCAAGGCATTTGTCTGTGTTCATTCCGCTTGCCAACGCCCTTTGGTCTGCTTCCTGAACTGTTTTGCCGTCTGCAATTGGGTCAGAGAAAGCAAATCCTAATTCCAAGGCGTCTGCGCCTGATTGAATAAGTGTTTTAATTATTTCAAGGGAAGTTTCCTCATCTGGATCGCCTAACACGACAAATGGCACAAAGCCTGCTTCGCCTTTTTCCTTTAGTTCGGCAAACCTTTTCTGAAAGCGGCTCATTTCATCCCAGCTCCTTTATTACAATGTCTAAGTCTTTGTCGCCTCGGCCGCTGATATTTACAATTACAATGTCTTTGGGCTTGTATTTCTTGGCGTACTTTAATGTAAATGCAACAGCGTGGCTGCTTTCAAGAGCAGGAATTATTCCTTCTTCCTCGCTCAAAATCTTAAATGCCTGCAATGCCTCTTTGTCTGTTGCATAGCTATAGCTTGCCCTTTTAAGGTCGCGCAGCATGCTGTGCTCTGGTCCGATTGCACTATAGTCAAGGCCTGCGCTGATAGAATGGGTATTGTAAATCTGTCCAAACTTGTCCTGCAAGACATAGGTCATTGTTCCGTGCAAAACTCCTTTTCTTCCAAGTTCTGGGTCTGAAAACCTTGCGGCGTGCTTTCCTGTTTCAATTCCTTTGCCACCTGCCTCCACTCCAATCAATTCAACCTTTTTGTCTGGCACAAATGCCTTGAAGATTCCAATTGCGTTGGATCCGCCGCCGACACATGCAATAATTGCTTTTGGAAGCCTTCCCTCTGCTTTCAAGATCTGCTTTTTTGCTTCTTTTCCAATCATTGACTGAAAGTGTGCAACCATTGTAGGGTATGGATGGGGTCCAAGAACTGATCCAAGCAGGTAGTGAGTGTTTTCACAACTTGCTGTCCAGTCCCTTAAACATTCGTTTATTGCGTCCTTAAGTGTTCGGCTTCCGCTTGAGACTGGTATAACATTTGCTCCTGCAAGCTGCATTCTGTAAACATTTGGCTTTTGCCTTTCAATGTCAACTTCTCCCATGTAAACGTCACATTCCATACCAAGTTTTGCTGCCGCAATAGCTGTTGCTGTTCCATGTTGTCCTGCTCCTGTTTCTGCAATAAGTCTGTTTTTTCCCATGTGCTTTGCAAGCAATGCTTGCCCAAGTGCATTGTTTATTTTGTGTGCTCCTGTGTGGGCAAGGTCTTCTCTCTTTAAATAAATCTTACAGCCAAGCTTTTTGCTTAATCCCTTTGCAAATGTCAGGGGGGTTGGTCTTCCAACAAAGTCTCTTAGCAGGGTCTCGTATTCCTTGTTGAACTTTTTGTCCTTGAGGCTTTTGTAAAACGCCTTTTTCAAATCTTCAAGTGCAGGCATTAGTGTTTCAGGCACATACTGGCCGCCGTATTCTCCAAACCTTGTTTCTTTCTTCATTTTTTCGCATTCTCCAAAAACTTTCTTAGCTTATCAAAGTCAATTTTTCTTTTATTACTTTCCATTTTTACGCCTGAACTAACATCAACTCCAAATGGTCTTACTTTCTTCACGGCATCGGAAACATTTCCCGGATTTAGCCCGCCTGCAAGAAAAACAGGAAGCCTTGTTTCTTCAACAATTTCTTTGCTCATTTTCCAATCAGCCTTTTTTCCTGTTCCTCCAAGCGCTTTCTTGTTTGAACTGTCTAAAACAATAAAGTCTGCAAACCTTTGCAACAGTTTTGCCCTTTCTAATGACTCTTGGCCCTTTACTTGGATAGAACTAAAAATTTTAACATCTGGCATTTGCCTGTGCAATTTTACAATTTCTTTTATTTGAACTGGCTTTAGCAACTGCACCGCGTCTGCCTTTAGAAACTCGCAAAGATTTTTAATTTCCTTTGCGTCAACAAGTGGTGTCAACGCAACTAAGGGTGTGCTTCCTTTCAGGTCTTCAAAAAGCTCTTGGGCTTCTTTCCAGTCTAATGATCTCATTGCATTTGGAACTCCTATTACAAATCCAAGGAAGTCGGCGCCCAAATTCTTTGCAGCAAGAGCGTCCTCATAATTTGTCAGGCCGCAAACCTTTACTTTAACCATTTCAAAAACCCATTTCCCTAATTTTTGCTTCAATGTCCTCTGCTTTCATAAACGCGCTTCCAATCAGCACTGCTTCAACATTTCCTTTTACAAGTGCAATGTCTTCCCTTGTGTTGAATCCGCTTTCGCTTACAATTGTCCTGTCCTCAGGAATCATTTCTCTTAATTGCAGTGTTGTGTTAATGCTTGTTTTAAGTGTTTTAAGGTCTCTGTTGTTTATCCCAATTATTTTTGGCTTAACAGGCAGTATTTTTTCAATGTCTGCGCTTGAATGGGCTTCAACAAGGCATTGCAGACCAATGTCTTCTGCAAGATTGTAAAGCTTTTTCAGCTTGTCCTTGCTCATTGCGGCAGCAATTAAAAGAATTGCGTCTGCCCCAAATGCTTTTGATTCGAAAACCTGGTATTCGTCTATGATAAAGTCTTTTCTCATAACAGGCAGGTTGGTTAGTTTTTTTACCTTGGGCAAATACTCCACTTTTCCTTGGAAAAACTTCTCCTCTGTCAGGACGCTTATTGCCTGGGCATGCCTGTTGTAAATTTCAACAATGTTTTCAAGTGAAAAATCCTCTCTTATCATCCCTTGGCAGCTAGGGGAAGCTCTCTTTATTTCTGCAATAAGGTTCAAGGGCCTTGTTTTCGTGCTGATTCCTGCCTTAAAATCACGTGTTTCCATGCTTTCAGCAAGTTTTTGAAGCTCTTCAATTGGTTTTTGCGCCTTTCTGGTCTCTACTTCAGCCTGCTTGAACTGCAGTATTTCCTTGAGGACGTTTGGCTTTCTCATTTCTTCACCTATTGCTTTCCTCAATCAGGGCTTCGAGCTTTTTTAAGGCTGAACCATTGGAAATGCTTTCTTTGGCTTTTTCAACGCCTTCTTCAATGCTTTTTGCCTTGTCATTTGCGTAAATTGCTGCTCCTGCGTTCAAAAGCACAATATCTCTTTTTGGTCCTGTTTCCTCTCCTGACAAGACTTTCTTCAAAATCTCAGCGTTTTCCTCAACTGTTTCAGCTGCAACATCTGTTTCTCCTCCTTTTTCAAAGCCAAATTGCTCGGGGGAAATCTCATATTTCTTAACATTGCCTTCTTTTACTTCAAAGACAGTTGTTGCGTCACTCAAACTTATTTCGTCAAAGCCGTCGTTGCCATGGACAACAAGGGCGTGTTTTGTGTTAAGGCCTGCAAGGACACCTGCAAGCTTTTCTGCCAAACCTGCATCAAAAACTCCAAGAAGATATGTTTGTGCTCCCGCTGGATTTGTTATTGGTCCAAGAATGTTGAAAATTGTTCTAGTGCCAAGCTGCTTTCTTGCAGGAATTGCATACTTCATTGCAGGGTGGTGCATTGGCGCAAAAAGAAATGCGATTCCAATCTTTTCAATAATGCCCGCATTCTTTTCAGGGCTTGTGTCAATCTTTACTCCTAAGTTTTCAAGAACATCGGCTGAACCACACTTGCTTGACACAGACCTGTTGCCGTGCTTTGCCACAATGCATCCTGCTCCTGCTGCAACAATTGCCGAGGCAGTGCTTACATTGATTGTGCTTTTCTTGTCTCCGCCTGTTCCAACAACATCTAAAAGAGGTTCTTCAACCTTTGGCTCAACCTTTGTAACAACAGCTCTCATGCTTTCAGCCGCGCCGATTATTTCCTCAACTGTTTCGCCTTTTTCCGCAAGAGCCTTTAAAAATTCTGCCAGTGCCTTTGTCTCAACCTTTCCTGACATTATTTCGTCAAACAGCTTTCTTGTTTCTTCCCTTGCCATGTCTTCTTTTTTCTTAACTTTTTCAGTTGCTTCAACAATCATTTTTTACCACCACATAATGCTATTAGATTTTCAATAATCTTTCCACCAGAAGTTGTTAAAATGCTTTCAGGGTGAAATTGCACTCCTTCAATAAAGTATTTTTTGTGCCTTACTGCCATAACCTTTTCGTCCCTGCTGTTTGCGGTTATTTTAAGGCATTCTGGAATTTTTTTGCCTGCGAGGCTGTGGTATCTTGCGGCCTGGAATGGATTTTCAAGTCCTGTAAAGATTCTTTTTCCGTCGTGTTTTATTTTGCTTGATTTTCCGTGCACGATCTCAGATGCCTTTCCAACTGTTCCGCCAAAAGCCTCTACAATGCATTGATGCCCCAAACAAACGCCGAAGATTGGAAGCTCGCCTTTGTATGCTTTTACTAGTTCAATGCAGATTCCTGCATCTGCCGGTTTTCCCGGGCCAGGGCTTATCACAATAAGCTTTGGCTTGAATTCTTTTACAATTAAGTGAATTTTTTTAATCGGCACATTGTTCCGGTAGACAAGGCACTTGCAGTCTCGTTTCTCAAATTCGTCCACTAGGTTGTAGGTAAAACTGTCAAAGTTATCAATAAACAAAACATTCATTTCAAGGCCTCCGTTACTGCTATTGCCTTAAGGCATGCTTTTGCCTTGTTTTCTGTTTCCTCATATTCTTTTTCCGGAACACTGTCGTATACCACGCCGCCACCTGCCCTGATAAATGCCTTGCCTTTTTTGATTTTCATGCTTCTGATTACAATTGCACTGTCAAAGTCTCCTGCAGGCGTCAGATATCCAATGCTTCCGCCGTAGAATCCTCGCTTTGTCTTTTCAAATTTTCTCAACAGCTCCATTGCCTTTACTTTTGGTGCTCCTGTAAGTGTTCCCATATTCATACTTGCAAGGTATGCATGCAATGCATCCAGTTCCGGCTTTAATTCTCCTGAAACTTTTGAGACAAGGTGCATTACATGGCTGAATCTTTCCACATAGTGGGCTTTGTCAACAATTCTTGTTCCTGGCTTTGAGACTCGGGCGACATCGTTTCTTGCCAGGTCCACCAGCATGGTGTGCTCGGCTAATTCCTTTTCGTCTGCCTTTAATTCCTTTTCAAGTTTTAAGTCAAGTTCTTTGTCAATCTTTCCGTCTATTCTTCCCCTTGGCCTTGTGCCTGCAATCGGCCTTATTTCAACCCGCTTGCTTTTGTCGCCTTCAACTTTCAAAAATGTTTCAGGGCTGCTTCCAAGTAAAATGCCGGTTTTTGTGTTCATGTAAAACATGTATGGGCTTGGATTAAGCCTTCTTAAATTCCTGTAAATGTCTAATGGCTTTGCCTTTGTTTCAACTTCAATGGTTCGGCTCGGCACTATTTGGAAAACGTTTCCTTTGACTATGTGCTGTTTGCATTTTTCAACGATTGCCATATACTCTTCTTTTGAACAATCGCTTTTTGCCGCAAGCTTAAATTCTTTGGGCTCTTCAAATTCTCTTTTTTGCCTTTTTGGAACCTTTTCCAAAACTTTTTCGTAAAAATCAAGCTGCCTTGCGCACCTGCTCATTTCTTCACTGTCTTCTTCCCCTGTCTTAAATGCGTTTGCAATAAATGTAACCTCTTTTTTTTCGTGGTCTATCAAAAAAAGGCTGTCTAAAAAAAGCATTTCATAATCAGGGTCATTTAACAAATCTTTTTTTGCTTCCGGCAGGTTTTCAAACTGGTCAATGAAGTCATAACTTATTGCACCAAACAAACCAGAGCTTACTGTAAACTTTTTTCCATATGGCTTGAAGCAGAATGCGATTGCCCTGAAAATGTCTGCGTGGGTTTTTGTCTTTAGCCTGTCTTGCTCTGAAACAATTTCTTTTGTCGGCTTTAAAATTCCTTTGATCTTGTCTTCTGAAACTTTTTTCTCGTCGCAGAAGTCAAGCCTTGGAGTGATTTGTTTGAGCAGCCTTTTTCCAAGCTTGTTCAAAGCAATAATTTCAAATTTTTCTTTTTTCCCCGTTGCCTTAAGGCATGGTCTTGTGCCGCCCAAACTTTTTTCCCCGTATTTTTTCATTATGTCTGCTGACTCAAGCATTATGCAGTTTTCGTTTCTGCCGTGTTCTGATAGCAGAGAAAAAAAGTCTATTGCGCTTTCCTTGAATGCAAGGGTTTTGTATACTGGCATTATGCTGCCTTTTGGCGCTTTTTCAAAAAGTTTTAAAAATTGCTTTTGGACCTGGCTTTGGCTGTTTATTTTAGAAGTAGTTCCTTTGCCAAAGTCGCT
>JAFCCH010000013.1 GCA_017610265.1 Nitrososphaerota archaeon | reverse complement strand
CATTCCACAAATTCTAATCCAGCAGGCTCTCTAAAGCCCCTTTTTAGCAGAATGTCTCGTTCTTTCAGCAAGCAGCTTCTGTTGTGGGCCATTGCCTTGCCTATTTCTCCATTTTGCCAGGCCTGCATGCACAATAAACCATTGTCGTTGAAGGGGTCATTATATTGCTGTATTCCCAGCTCGCTGACTGCTTTTTTCTTTGCCTCATACTTTTCCTTGTTTAACTCTCTTTCAAACAAATGCCTTGCTTTTAGGTTGTGAAAGAGAACACCCATTTCAAAATCGCAGTTGAAGGCATGAAACGGCTTTTCTAAATCGTGTAACAGGAAGGAAACAATTTCATTCAACCTGCTAATGTCTTCTGCCTTTTGAGCAGTCAGAATCCTCAGCTCTTCCTTGTTAATATATCCAAAGATAACCTGTTGAATTTTGGAGTACTGCCTTGAATCCTTGAACCCGCGGGAAAAGCTCCCAATAGTCTCAATGTCAATAATTGTCCCCCTAAAAGAACAATCATTAACCTCACTATATTCCTCAATCATTCAAAACTCTCCACTAATAAAAAAAGAGTTAATTGTTTTAAAAATGATTGGAGAAAACAATCCCATAAAATTCCAATCATGCCAATTTTATTCCGTTTATACTTTTTGCAATTGCACCAAAAGCAATTAATTCAGCAAAGGCAGCAATCTATTTATAACTGAAAAGATTTTGCTTGGATATCACGGTCCTGCAATGAGTGCCTGGGGCCTTAGCACTAAAAGAAAGGCATTAAAGGAAAGGTTGTGTAAAAGTCCAAAAAATGCTTTTGTTAAGAAGCAGATTGCAATAATTGACAAAAAGCTGAAAAGAATGAGTGACAACGCAACACCAATTTACATCTCAAAGGAAAAACACAAAAAATTGCAGGAATGGAAGGAACTGGAGCATTATTCAACATTTCTGTAAACAATTCTTTTCATGAACGTTCTCTTTGTCTGCAATGTCGGCATTAACAGAAGCAGGACCGCAGCAGAGTTTTGGAAGAAAAGGTTTCCAATTTTATACTAGCTTGGTTTATTCACTGCCTCCTCACTTTTAATACATTTCATCGCCTAATTTTTTTATGCCTGGAGAAGCTGAAGAGCAAGAGAAATTCATGTCGTTTTTTCCTTATCCTGAGTTTAAGCCACAGCAGCTGCCTGTAATGGAGTTTGTGGCTGACGTTGTTGAAAAAGAGGGAATTGGCCTTGTTGAGGCCTATTGTGGGTTTGGAAAGACTATTGCGACTCTTGCCCCTGTTTTTGATGCCGGCAAGAAAGTTTTGTTGCTGTCTCCGACCCATACTGCTCGAAATGCAGGAATTGCTGAGGCATTGAGGATAAATAAGGTGAATGGCAAAAAGCTTATGGTTGCTGATTTGAGGTCAAAGTCAACAATGTGTTTTCGTTTCCCAAAAGCAAGCTTTAGTTACGAGGGATGCTGGCGGGTCAAAAAATTCAAGGAATGCGCTTTCTTTGGCTCAACCTATTACGGAAAAGAATTGTCAAAGAAAGCCAAAAAGGCAATTTTCGAAGCAGAAGAGCTTGTTTTTAACAATCCTGAAAAGATTTTTGCAGGAAGTGACTTGAACAAAGAGCCCAATTTCTTCAAGTCCTTTGAAAAAATTTGTGAGGAAAACAATGTCTGCTTTTACGAAACAATGAAGCAGGTAATCAAAAAAGCAGACGTCATTGTTTTGGACTATTACTGGTGCTTTACTGAAATTTTTGCCCTGCTAAAAATGCTAATTGATCCAAAAAACTTTGTTTTACTAATTGACGAGGCAGACTTATTGGTTGACAGGCTTTACAACAATCTTCACGCTAAATTAACCTTTCAGGGTGTAAAGGACTTAATCAGCCAGTCAAGGAAAATTTTGAAAGCAGAGGAAGACCTTGACTTTACAAAAAAGACAATGAGCAAGGCAGACCTGGAATTTCTAAAAAAGTTTTCCGATTCTACAGTTGACATTCTTCAATCATTTCCGCAAAAAAAGCCGCTTTTGCCAGAAAAGCTAATGTGGAAGTATATTACAAATTTCAAACAAAGCAATTTGAACGGAACAGTTGAAATGCCTGAATTTGACGATATTGTGGCAAAAGTAGAGGGTTTGGCTGAAACAATTGATTCAAGCGGAAGCTCTGAAAAAGCAAGGTTTAGACCACACTTGTTTTTAAGAAAGTTAAACCAGGCAAGAGGATCAGACCAGTATGTTACTTACATTACAGAGAAACAGGAAGAAATTTTCATCAAGCCCTTTGAAATAAAGACAGAAATGCTTGCATCAGGCCTTACAGCAGTTGAAACACTGAAACAGTTTCACTCAACAATTTTGTTCTCTGCAACGATTGGAGACGAAAACCTTTTCATAGAAGAATTTGGCTTGGACAAAAAGCAAACAAAGGTATTCAAGCTAAGCAGGATGCCTCACGAAAACCTAATGCTGATAATTGACACAGAACTTGATTCAACCTTTAAGAAAAGGATGGAGAATGCGCCAAAGTATGCGGAAAAAGTAAAGCTTTTGCTAAGAGAAGATTCCTCTCTTCTTGTAAGCTGCTGCAACCAGTTTGAAACAGACCAAATGATTAAGTCAATTCCCTCAATGGAAAACGGGCAGGACAACGAAAACCTTGTTGAAGACATTCCCTATGCAATAAACATCAGGACAAAGCATGCCAGAAGCACAAACAAAGCAAGCAAAGTGAGAAACTGCATTGTAATAGGTCTTCCACTGCCGGATTATTCAGATTTTTACTTTGAGCAAAGAAAGAAATATCTTGAAAAAAAATACGGAAAAAAGCACGCAGGAAAGCTGATTAACAGGAAAGCAGTTGACCTTGCAGTACAGTTAATGGGGAGGATTACAAGAGATTTGAAGAACCCAAAGGTTCTAATTCTTGCAGACAGGCGCTACAAGAATGACTTCTTCCTGCAGGGCTTTTACTACGAAATAATTCCGGATTACCTCAAGCCATACATAAAGGTTGTTAGGAACAACCAGGAATTGGGAAAAGAAATTGAGGGCTTTTGGGAAAAGGCAAGGTAGTTTCTTAATAGAAACAATAAAATAGGGGCCTTGCTATTAGTGTTATATGAAGTTTGGAAAAGAATTGATTCTTTTGCTGGTTTTGGCAATAATTGCTCTCTTTGTTGTTTTTAGTTCTGTTCCAGTAGTTTTTCCAACTAATCCTGTGGACTTGCTAATTTTGGCTTTGTTGCTCGCTGTCTTTATCCTCTTTGCATTAAGAAATAAATTTGGTAAAAAAATAACTGGAATTGCACTAATTCCAACAGGGCTTTTTTTACTTCTAATAGGCTTATCAATTGTAAGCCCAATGTCGGCATTCAATGATCTTGGCAATCTTTTAATCTTAATAGGTGCAATTGTTGTAATTGCAGGTGGCTGGCTTTTAGCACAGGCATTCAAAAAGCCAAAGACTGCTACATAATATAAATTTCTTTTAGGCTTTTTTTGAGAAAAAATCGCTTCCAGCCTTAAACGCCGCATATGGTCTTAATTATCGTGCCGTCTGCGGCAACAGTGAAAACCTTTTCGTCATTTGCGTCATTGTATGCAAACACATTGAAGAAAACCCTATGGACGTCGTCGCCCAAATTTACTGCCCTTCTCACGTCACTGTATTCTGAATCAGTGGTTTGCACATAGTCTTTTACAAGGTTGATTGCTTCCTGTTCGCTTGAAATGGTTGTTGTTCCCTCGACCAAAACAGGGCTTGGAAAGTTTCCACTATCACACCAGCATAGGTCCACCATGCAGTCGAACAAGGCGCATACATCATTGCCGTTTTCAATGCATTCAGGTGACATTTCTGCCGTTGGAATGCTTTTGTATAGCTTTAAGTCGTCGTTTGGATCAGGGCCAAGGCAACCGCTTAAAACAATTATAATCAGCAACCCACTTATTGGCAAAATTTCTTTCCGCATTTAATTAAACAAACTTCAAACTCTTATTTATTTCTACCTAAACTCCAAACAACTAGTTTAACTGCTACATAACTTAAATTTCTTTTAGAGTTTTTTGAAAAAAAACCAATCACCCTGCTCCCTGCCAGATTGCCCTTATTCCTTAAGTGATTCCGGCATTTTCTTTATTCTTTCGTGGTCTATTATTGCAAGCATTGTTTTTCCTGTTTTTGGATCAAAGTCTAGAACTAGTATGTTGCTTTTGTATGCCGGAAGAATGTTGTTTTCTTGCTGAATTTTTTGAAGCTCTTTTACGGCCACTCCAATCATTTTGTCGGCTTTTTGTATGCTTGTGCCCTTTCTTTTGAGTTTTCTTTGCAATAAATTTTTGTATCTTACAATATCTTTTCTTGCAGCGTTCAAATGCATGTAGTTTGAGCCTGGATAAACCCTTTCAAGAACCTGGCCGCGTCTAATGCCAAAAAATTGAATTGGCTGCAGAACAAAATGTTGAGGATTTGCCTTCATTATCTTTCTTTCAATTGCTTTGGATTTTTTGACATAAATTTTGGCATTGGTTTTGTTGCTAAACCTTCTTACTGTTACGAGGGTAGTTAGAGAAAGTGCCCAGACTTTTCTTCCCCAACAAGTTTTTGGAAGAAGGTGTTTTCCTACTTTTTCAGGGCTTTTCCATTCTCGCCAAAACTTTTTGACATAGTCTGGCTTAACCTTTTTTGCTTTATACTGCTTTAAGCTGGTTCCTTTTCTTACAGCTGGCTTTCTAACGGCTTTTTTTTTGGCAGAAGGCATAATAATTTTACGCTTTTAATCTATTTAATTTTTTAGAAAGGGGAAAGATATTTTTGGGAATATGCCTAGCTAGTCTCTTCCAATTTCTACCCTGTATTCGCCGTCTTCTTTTTCAAGGGTAATGGTTATTCCTCTTCTGTCTTGAGGGTTTCTTATCAGGAAGCCGTTTGTTGTTTCCACAAGGCTTAAGTCTCCTGCATCAAATAAGTCGCTTAAATTTACAGATTCTTTTTCCAAAACAATTCCTGTCGCTTCCTCTATTTCTTCCAGGTTTATTTCACTGTTTGGCGTTTCACAAATTTCAACGGTGTTAATTAGTGCAAAATCTGCTTCTTTTCCTTCTGAAAACTTTAGCATGTTTGCTATTTCATAAGTCGGTGCCTTTTTGTATTTTTCACATTTTTCTTGGTATTCAAGCACTCCTATTGCCCAGGCTTCTGACATTGTTTTGCACCTGTAAACGGCTTTTTCTTTCTCAGAATCTTTTTCCTGCATTAGCTTTTGGTGCCAGTCACTATACCATTCCTTAAAGTATTCTTCAAATGCTGCTTGGCTTTGTTCCGGGCTTTGTTTTAATTCTGCCTCCTGGTTTGTCAAAAAGAAACCAATATCTCCGCCATAGACCTCTGCTCCAAAATAGTTCGGACCAAACGGGCCGTTGTAAAAGTTTTCAGTTGGATAATCTTTTGGCTCAACCACTTCAGAAAGGCAAGTTTGCAGCTCTTCTTCAACTGTTTTTGCCCCGCTTGAAAAAAACATCACGTTTCCGTTTTTGATTGCTTCCACCGGAACATTATATCTCATTACTCCAAGGTTGCTTAAAATAGTCAAGTCAGACACAGGCTTTACCATTAATTTAACAAAATAATTGTCCGTGTCTTCAAAAAGAAAGTCTGTAAATGAAACCTTTTTCATTTTTGAAATAAACGCAGGATATGTTTCTGTGATTTCATCTATGAGCTTTTGCTGAGGGTCTGCATTTTCCTTAATGTTTGTCAAGGGTTTGGTTGTTTTTTTAAATGAAACATCGCAGTTGTAGTTGTTGGTTTGCAGAACAGGATCAAGTTCTGTCGAACTGCAGTCTACTTTGGCTTCGAACCTTTCCTCTATACGGCATCTTGTTTCATCAACTCGTTCAAACGGCCCACATTCAAAATTTACTTCTATATTGTGTTCAAGGCCTTTTTTTATTGTTCCAAAATCGTATTCTGGCAAATAGTCTTCTTCAACATTAAACGCCGGGCTAAGTGAAAATTTAATGTAGTTGTTTGAAAAAACATCATCTTCTTCTCCCTGAAAAACTCCTTCTTCACTGCCTGTTATAATGGCTTTCTTTGCAGTCAAACTCAAGCCTGTTTGAGCGTCTAAAACAGTCATTTTCTCTATTTCTGCAACCTGTTGGCTATAGTGGTTGTAAAGTGACCAGGCTCCAAACAAATAATAGCCTGCCATTAGGAAAACAACAACAGCAACTGCTATCAGGACAACTTTCTTATCAGGCATGTCGCAAAATTAGAGTCAAACTCTTATTTATTTCTGCCCCAAAGACACAAATTAAGGTTTACTGCTACATAACATAAATTAAGAAATTTCTTTCTTTTTAGGAAAAAATCATTTTCTAATTAATAATGTTTTTCAGCCAATCGATATTTTTCAGCCAGTTAATTACTGCCGATATTACGTTTTCTTCCGCAACAGTTGGCGGGCTGATGCTGGCTGGTTGGCTTGCCGGCTGACTTGCCTGCGGGCTTGTTAGAGGGCTGCTTGTTGGTGCCTGCGGGTTAGGGTCTGTCATTGTGCTAATCTGGGGGTTTGTAAGAGGATCACCTAATGAGGGCTGAGCAATTGGCGAGTTTCCCAGGGTTGGCTGGTTGATTAATGGTTCGCCTGTGGTGGGAGGGCTTGTGAGCGGGCCGCCGGTTACAGGCGCTGGAGGATTGGCGTCTGTCATTGTGCTAATCTGGGGGTTTGTAAGAGGGTCGCCTAATAAGGGTGGAGCAGTTAGAGGGTCTCCAAGTGTTGGTGGAGCAATTGGTGGAATGCCCAGGGTTGGTGGAGCAATTGGCGGATCTCCAAGGCCAGGCGTTGTATTAGGTGTTGTTGGGCTTGTTGAATCAGGCTCTTCATCGTCTGGCGTTGAATCAGATGAATCTATAACTGTACGCACAACAGTGTTGCAGCTGTAATATCCTGCGGTAAGAGGGGGTGCTACACCTGCGCCAAAGCTGAGGTTGTCCTGTGTTCCTGCCAGATTTCCGGCTCTGTCAAAAACCTGTGAAGTTGAAATTGATACAAATTCGCCAACTCCTGCTGATTGAGTTGTATAGGTTGCTCCGTTAGTAAATGCGTCGTAAGAATTGTAAATTCCAACTGTGGCAAAGTCAGAAATTCCCACACTTATTTCTCCTCCTGTGCAATAAGACAAATAACATCCATACCTTCCATCCTGCCCATATACTGTTCCTATTTCGTCTGTTGCACCCACTCCCACAGTAGCGGCACTTCCTGCGCCAAAATTCATTGTAATTTCTCCATCCTTTGCTGTTTTGTGGGTTGATTTGCTATAAACCGCAAGGCATGCTGTCTTGTCTATAATTTCGTGGCCTGGCTGGGGAAAGCACTGTGATGCATAATTGCAATTTTCAGATAAACACATTTTGCACTCAAGCCCGCTTACACAATCTCCTGATGCAAAACACTGTTCTCCGGCTTTCCTGCCTTCATCACACCTCAGTATATTGCAAAAAAGGCCTTCTGCGCAAACAGGAACAATGGGATTTTTTTTGTCGCACACTTCGCCAACCAGGGGAGGGTCATGGCGGCATTCCCCGTAAAAGTCGCATACAAGGCCTGATTTGCAGCTGCCTTGCCCGATGCCAATACACCTGTCTTTGGAATCGCCTTTTTTCTCACAATAAAAATCTACGCACACCAAATCTGTTTTGCATTCGTAGTCTGCGATTCCGCAGTATTCTCCAGCGTCTTTTTTCTTTTCGCATTTGAATAGTTCGCAGTATAGTCCTGAGTCGCATTCTGCATTTGTTGTGCAACTACTGCCTTCTGCTCCTGGATTTTGGCAGGTAAACGTCATACATTCCAAGCCTGATTTGCAAACCCAGTCTGCGGAACAGCTTCCTCCCTCGCCTTTTTTATTCTTGCATTTGAATAAGTCACAATATAATCCTGAATTGCAATTGGAATTTGTTGCACAACCGGTTCCCAGAGAGCCCTTTGTCTTGCATTTGCCGCTAACACAATCAAGCCCTGATTTGCAGTATGCAACAGGAGACCCGCCGCAGCGTTCTCCGGAACCAGACATACATGCTCCAAGGCAAACCCCAAAAACACATTCTACCCCTCCCTTGCATTCAATGCCTTTTCCACAGCCACATTCTGCTATTGCAGTTCCTGCCATCATTAAAATAAATAGGGGTATAAGAAGCAAAGCTCCTGCCAACACAATTTTCTTCATTATGCGTGTAAAGGAGGCAACAATCCGGTTTTTTCATCTTATTACTTCAAAGGCAATGATATATTCGTCGTTTATTTTTAGTTCGTATGTTCCGTACTCTAAATAAAAGCTTGGCCTCCACATGACATATGCGTTTTCTTCACCCTCTATCCTGCTCCATTTTTGGGTGTTTAGCCAGTAGATCTCATCGCTTAGCGGGTTTTCCATTGCCGGGCTTTTGACAAATTCAAAATCATCCAAAGGCAGGCTTTCACTGTTTGTTACAACAAATTTATCACGGCGTTCAATGCTGCTGCATTCTAATTCAAAATTGTCCGGAATTTCAATAATTTCGCATTCCATCTCAGGCCACTCTCCCCAACCAAATTTGTAGGGTTCAATAGACTGTATGCATCCGCTAAATAAAACAATTAAAATAAGCACAGCTGGCAAAAACACTTTTTTCATTCACTATATTTGGTCTAAACTTTTATTTTAATATTCCGCTTTAAGTTTTTTTGCCATGCATTTCCCTCTGCTCAATCAAAGCAGGGCAAGATTTTTTGAAAGAAAAAGAAAGAAGGGGACCTTTGTCCCATCCTTTTAAATTTCCGGTATTAATGGCGGTCTTTCATCTGTTACATATAACGCATATGCCATAAGCTTTGTGACTTGTGCTATTACGTTTGCAACAAATCCGACGCCAATTCTCTTTCCCAAAATTAAGCAAGTCCAGAAATTAATAGCTGTTATGACGTAAACTACCATTATGAAGACATACAAGATTATGCCTGCAATTATTGTGTAGAATAGCCTGATAATTACTTCGAGTCTGCTTGCTGGGCCACCGGGTGTTATTTGAACTTGAACCGATTCCATATACAAAACCTCCTGAAAGCGAAAGGATTTCCTTCTTATTAAGCCTTTGCAGGGCTCTTCCTGCAGGCAAGTAACTCTAACTCTTTTAAATTGATGGTCTTTCCAACTTCCTATTGTTTGGAAAATTGGGAATTTTTTTTAAATGGTTTCAAAGAAAGCAAACCCTGCGCCATTGGGCCTAATGGGTTTTGGTTTAACAACGATTTTGCTCAACCTGCACAATGCCGGCTTTTTTGGTTTGGGTGCAATGATTCTTTCAATGGGAATTTTTTATGGCGGAATTGCCCAAATAATTGCCGGAATAATGGAGTTCAAGAACAACAACACTTTTGGCACAACTGCCTTTATTTCTTACGGGTTTTTTTGGCTGAGCCTTGTTGGCCTGCTTCTGCTTCCTGCAATGGGCTTTGCAGCAGCTCCCTCCAAGACTGCAATGGGATTCTATCTCCTGCTTTGGGGAATTTTTACTTTGTTCATGTTTTTTGGAACCCTTCAGACAAACAGGGTGCTGCAATTTGTGTTTGCTTCCCTTGTTGTACTCTTCTTCCTTCTTGCATTGGGAGACTTCACAGGAATAGCATTTATAACGCAAATAGCAGGCTTTGAAGGCATAATCTGCGGGCTTTCAGCAGTCTATCTTGCAATGGCAGAGGTCATAAACGAAACTCACAAAAAAGAAGTTTTGCCAATCTGGTCAATTAAAAAATAATTCCAAAGCCTTAGGCTAAGAAAAGCAAGTTTTATTCCTTATACATTGTCCAAACTGCCCACAGAATTGAAAGTGTTCCAACAAAGAATATGGGGTATAGGACCTCGTTTGGTATGGTTAATGGAATGACTTTTGTCAAGTCATAAAACACGTATATTGCAAAGGTTAAGGCTATTCCATATCCATATTTTTTGCCCTTTTTATAACCAATAAGCAGGGCAAACAAGACAATCAATGCCTCTATACCAATTGAAACATATTGAAGTAATTCAATCATGTGCTTTAACTAAGGCATTCTTCTTTTTTATTCTTTTTCAAAAACAGAACAAATAAAAAGCGCAAAGAAGTAAATTAATGGCTATGGATTTGAAACAGTTTTTTGAGCCGACCTGGAAAAAATTTACGGTCTTTGTCGCCTTATACTTTGTATTAAGTTTTGTCGGATTTCTTGTTTTTGAACTTTTGTTTTTTGGTAACGATTGTCTCACAACTGCTCAGGCAATACTAAGCCCTTTTTCCACAATGGCAAACTTGCTGCTTGGTGATGCGCCAGATCCAGTGGATTTAGGATACTTTTTTACAGTCACAATAATTAAAACCCTGAATATGCTTTGGGGGTATTTTGTCTCCTGCGCAATCATCAACTTTGTCTTTAAGGCAGACAAGAAAAAATAAACTAGTTCAAAACCAGTAAGCAAAAAGCCGGATTTTTCTTATTCATTGCTTTATTCAAGTTGCTTCCACTATTTTATTGTTTCAAAACAAGAAATAACCCGTAAAAAGGGGTTTTTGGGCTTTCAAAGCGGTTTTTAAACCCCTGCTAGTAGAATATTTTTATTATTTGACTAATTTTTTTAAAATTAGTTTAAGTACTAAAACAAAAAAAAAGGTGAATCTAAAACATGGCAGACCAGTACAACAGAGAAATGCATAAGGTAACATGTTCTGAATGTGGAAAGGAAACAGAAGTTCCTTTCAAGCCAGACGGAACAAGACCTGTTTATTGCAAAGACTGTTATATGAAGCATAAGAAACCAAGAGACAATTACTAATTCCAGTAATTGATTTAAATTTCTTTAAAAACTATTTCTATTTTTTTATTTTTATCCCAAAACCCAGCGAAAGCAAGGCCCTCAGAAACATATACAAATTTAACAAAGAATACAGTCCTGGGCTTTGACAATTTTTTCCCCTAATAGATTTCCTTATGGTACTCCTGCAGTGATTTTACTGTTCCTTTGTCGTTGATGTATTCTTTTATTCCTTCAGCAGCTGCTTTTGCTGCTGCAGGGGTTGTAATATATGGGATTCTGTGCTTGATTGCAGCTTTTCTGATGTATGAATCATCGTGTTTGCTTTCTTTTCCAATAGGAGTATTTATTATCAGGTCTATTTCTTTGTTGTTTACTGCGTCAATAATGTTTGGATTTCCTTCATGCATTTTTTTAATAAATTCTGATTTTATTCCGTTTTCTTCAAGAAATTTTTGGGTTCCTTCTGTTGCCCTTAGCTTGAATCCAATTTCTACTAAGATTTTTGCAGCTTTAAGGATGTATTTTCTGTCTTTTTGTGCAATTGTAATCAAGGCTGTTCCCTTGGTTGGCAATGCCTGTTTTGCTGCTTCCTGTGCTTTAAAGAATGCAAGTCCAAACGAGTCTGCAATTCCCAAAACTTCTCCTGTTGACCTCATTTCCGGCCCGAGTACAGGATCAACTGCCGGAAACATGTTGAATGGAAAAACTGCTTCTTTTATGCCAACATGTTTGTATTTCTTTTTTGTAAAATTCATGTCCTTTAATTTTTTTCCAAGCACTGCCTTTGTTGCCATTCTTGCCATTGAAACCCCTGTTATTTTTGACACCAGTGGAACAGTTCTTGATGCTCTTGGATTTGCTTCAAGAATGTATACTTTGTCGTCTGCTATTGCATATTGTATGTTCATTAATCCTACAATTTTCAGTTCTTTTGCAATCTTTTGAGTGTATTCTTCCATTGTTTTAATGTGTTTTTCTGAAATTGTTTTTGGCGGAATGGAACAAGCGCTGTCTCCCGAGTGGACTCCTGCCAGCTCAATGTGTTCCATTACACTTGGAATAATTACTTCGTCTCCGTCAGAAATTGCGTCAACCTCTGTTTCTATTGCGTTTTCGAGAAATTTGTCAACAAGAATTGGTTTTTCCGGAGAAATTTCCACAGCGGCTTTTACATAATTGCTTAACATTTCTTCGTCAAAAACAACTTTCATTCCCCTTCCACCCAAAACATATGAGGGTCTTACCATTAGCGGGTATTTGATTTTTTTTGCGATTTTTAATGCTTCATCCAACGTACTTGCTGTTCCGCTTTCTGGTTGTGGAATTCCAAGCTTTTGCATAATTTCACTAAACCTTTTCCTGTCCTCTGCCAAATCAATGCTTTCAGGGCTTGTGCCAAGAATTTTTACTCCTGCTTCTTCAAGCTCTTTTGCTATATTCAAAGGAGTTTGTCCTCCAAACTGCACTATTGCCCCGATTGGCTTTTCATTTTTGTAAATGCTTAGCACGTCTTCCACTGTAAGCGGCTCAAAATAGAGCTTGTCAGAGGTGTCATAGTCTGTTGACACTGTTTCAGGATTGCAGTTTACCATTATTGATTCATATCCCTCGTTTCTTAGGGTTAAGGCTGCGTGAACGCAGGTGTAATCAAATTCTATTCCTTGTCCTATTCTGTTTGGCCCTCCACCCAAAATCATTATTTTTTTCTTATCGCTTACTTTTACCTCGTTTTTGCCATTGTATGTTGAGTAATAATATGCTGCGTCTGCTCCGCTTACTGAAACAGCTTGCCATGCTTCAACTTTTCCAAGCTTTATTCTTTTTTCCCTGATTTCCTGTTCCTTTACTCCAAGAATCTGGGCAAGATACCTGTCAGAGAAACCGTCTTCTTTTGCTTTGATTAGCAATTCGTTTGGAAGTTCTTTCCCCCTAAATTTTATTATTTTTTCTTCAAGTTCTACTAATTCTTTCATTTGTTCAATAAACCATCTTTTTATTTTTGTAAGCTCAAAAAGCTCGTTAACTGTTGCCCCTTTTCTAATGGCTTCGTACATTATAAACTGCCTTTCACTTGACGGTTTTGCAAGCAATTTTTTCAAACCTTCAAGGGCAAGGTCATTGAAATTTTTTACAAATCCTAATCCCCATCTTTTTTTCTCCAAAGACCTTATTGCTTTTTGAAAGGCTTCCTTGTAATTTTTGCCAATGCTCATTACTTCTCCCACTGCCTTCATTTGTGTGCCTAGTGTATCTTCTGCTTCACTGAATTTTTCAAAAGCCCATCTTGCAAACTTTACCACAACGTAATCTCCCCATGGTGTGTATTGGTCAAGGGTTCCCTTTCTCCAGTATGGAATGTCTTTGAGTGTTTCTCCCCCTGCAAGTTTTGCTGAAATTAATGCTATTGGAAAGCCGGTTGCCTTTGATGCCAGGGCAGAGCTTCTTGACGTTCTTGGGTTAATTTCAATTACGACAAGTCTGCCGTCTTTTGGATTGTGTGCAAATTGCACATTTGTTCCGCCTATTACTCCTATGGCTTCAACAATTTTGTAAGAGTAATCCTGCATTTTTTTCTGCAGTTCTTTTGAAATTGTAAGCATTGGCGCAGTACAATAGGAGTCTCCTGTGTGAATTCCCAAAGCGTCAACGTTTTCAATAAAGCATACTGTAATTTTCTTATTGTCTGCATCTCTTACAACTTCTAACTCAAGTTCTTCCCAGCCAATAATTGCTTCCTCTATCAAAACCTGTCCAACCATTGAAACAGCAATTCCCCTGCTTGCAATTGTTTCAAGCTCTTTTTCATCGTGTGCTATACCTCCGCCTGTGCCTCCCATTGTGTAAGCAGGCCTTACGACTACAGGAAAACCTAATTTTTTTGCAATTTTTAATGCCTCTTCAACAGAGTATGCCGGATCGCTTTTTGGAAGCTCTATTCCAAGCTTGTTCATGGCTTTTTTAAATTCGATTCTGTCCTCTCCTCTTTCAATAGCGTCTGCTTGAACTCCGATAATTTTTACTTTTTGTTCTTTGAGAAACCCGCTTTTGTGAAGTTCTGCTGCAAGGTTTAGTGCTGTCTGCCCTCCCAAATTTGGCAGCAATGCGTCAGGCTTTTCTTTTTCAATGATTTTTTGAATTGTTTTAACATTTAATGGCTCGATATATGTTGCATCTGCCATGCTTGGGTCGGTCATTATTGTTGCAGGGTTGGAATTAACCAACACTATTTTGTATCCTGCTGCCCTCAGCGCCTTGCAGGCCTGCGTTCCTGAATAATCAAATTCGCATGCTTGCCCTATAATTATTGGCCCTGAGCCAATTATCAGTACCTTGTCTATTCCGTCAATTTTTGGCATTTTAAGTCAACCCCCCTGTTTTGGGCTTTTAAGTCAAGCCCGTTGTTTAGACTTTTTTTTGCAATTAAAAAATAGGTGTTAGAATAAGGGTTGGTTTTTCCAACGTTTTCTAACATTAAAAAAAAATTATGTACGGAAAAGAATAACAACATTTCTGCAAAAAAGCAAGAAATTGCTACATAATCTCATTTCTCTTAAATCCTGAAAACCTACTTGTTTAATGCCGAAGCAAACCCTAAAATATATGAAAGGCCTCAAATTAATCCTATGAAATCTTTGATTATTTTCAAGTCAATTCATCACAACAACACTGAGAAAATTGCAAACGCAATTGGTTTTGTACTCCAAGCAAAATTGTCAAAGCTTTCTGAAGTAAAACCATCTAATTTGCAAGGTTTTGACTTAATAGGCTTTGGCTCAGGTGTTTACGGTGCCAGTTTGGATAAAGATCTATTTACATTTGTTAATGCACTTCAAAAAGTCAATGATGTAAATGCATTTGTTTTTTCCACAAGTGGCGGTGGTGAAGAAAAAAACAATTGGAAACTGATGGACGCGCTTTCCAAAAAGGGTTTCAACCCAATTGGCCAATTTGCCTGCAAAGGCCTTACAACATGGGGGCCATTCAAGCTCTTTGGCGGCCGAAACAAAGGCCGTCCAAACCAAACAGATTTTGAAAACGCAAAGAAATTTGCAGAAACAATGAAAAACAAAGTCTAACTGCTACATAACCTTATTTCTTTTAAAGATTAAAACCCCTAATTTTTTAATGCCTCCAAAAAAACCTGTTAAACGAAAAATAGTTTTTAACAAAAAAAGGGCAAAGCAGTATGATGGCTGGTTTAAAAGTAAATACGGTGCCTTTTCTGATTCGCTGCAGAGAAAAGCCGTTTTTTCTATGATCTTTGTAAAAAAAGGCATGCCTGTTTTGGATATTGGTTGTGGGACAGGCCGTTACTCTGTTGAGCTTGCTTCAAAAGGGGGTATTGTTACAGGTGTTGATCCTGCTCCCGAAATGCTCAAAATTGCAAAACAAAGGGCAAAGCAGGCAAAGACCAGTGTCCTGTTCAAAAATGCAACCGCTGAAAAACTGCCTTTTAAGCCAAATAGCTTTGAACTGGTTGTTGGAATAAATGTTTTAGAGCTTGCTTCAAATCCTGAAAAGGCTGTCAAAGATGCATTAAGGGTTTTAAAGCCTGGCGGAAGGCTTGTTTTCGGGGCACTTAACAAAAAGAGCCTGACTGCTTTGCAGAGGCGAATGAAAGGAAAGTTTAAGGAATCAATTTACAACAATGCCAGATTTTTTTCTGCAAGGGACCTGGCCAAAATGCTTTCAAGAAACGGGGTAATTAATATTGAATGGAAAACTGTTGGGCATTTGCCTGAAAGCAAAAAAGGTATTTTTGTAAACAGGGCAAAAGCAATTGAAAAAGCTGGGCAAAGGCTTTTTCCTTCTTTTGGAAACTTTATAGTAATAACAGGAACAAAAAAAGGTAATTGAATGAAAAAACCACCAAAGAAGGGAACAGGTTCAAAGCCAAGAATAATCAAATTTCCTCAAAAAAAACCTCCTGCAATAAACAATCACCAAAAGATGATAACCTCATTTACCCGCAACATTGAAAAAATCAAGCAAAAGATTGAGTTGGAGTCAAAGCAAAAGAAGCCAAACAGGAAACTTATTTTCAGGCTCTCAATTTCATTACATGAAAAAAAACACGAAATGCATTCCAACAGCCTGAATTTTTTAAAATACCTTGAAACAAACGCAGACTATCTATCACACGATCCCCAAATTAAAAACCTGCCAAAAGCCATTGAAGCAGAGCAAAGGTTTCTTGAACTGGAAGAACGTGAAATAGCAACACTAAAAAAAAGAAGCAAAATACGGCCTGCAAAATAATCTGCTTTAGGCAAAGCCTAAAAAAGATGAAAGCCGATTATTATCTTTTATGCCTAGAAAACCAATGCCAAAACTCAAGAGGGTTGCCAGGGCAAAGATTCCCGCCATTTCAAGGCATAATTCCCTTAAGAGATTTTTTGGCACTGCAAAGCCAAAATTTTATTCTGCTAACAAAACAATTTTTGCTGTTGCAAGCACTCCAACCCAAACAAGTTATCGACATGTTGTTATCATCAAATTTGATCCAAAAAAGAAAAGGTTCAGCAGAGTTTTGAAGGCAGGGCTTTCCCCGTCAAAGACATTTATTGACATTGGATCACTTACTGTTCTGCCAAAAAAGACCTATTCTAAAAACAACCCAAAACTTGGTAAGATGACTTTTTTTGCCAAGCAGAAAACCGGTTTCAGGCTCTTTAGGCTTGTGCTAAACGAAGCAATTGCTTTTGCAAAAGAAAAACACCTCAAAAAAATTTCTCTTTTTGCCCAAAACAAGGCACTTGAAGAATATTATGCTTCAATGGGTTTCGAGCTTGATCCCAAATCGGGAAACAGTTTTTTTTATCTGAAATAATAAAATTCAATCTTAAACAATTTTTTGGATTCCTTTCTCAAACTTTTGCAAGAATTTTTTCTTCTGTTGTTTCCTTTGCAGCTAAACAAATTGTGTTCTTGTAGGATTTTTCTCCAACAAAGATTGGAACAAAGTCTTCCTCTGCAAAATACTTTTTCTTTCCTTTTGCAATAAGGGAACCTTTCTCAACCTTTTTGAAATTTTCCAAAAAGAGTTTGGCTTTGTCTTCTCCCTCAACTGCCTTAAAGCAGGAAAAAATTCCCATCTTTTTTCCAAAATCCTTGCTTTCCAAAAAGCTCTTTATCAAAGAAGCCATTTCTTCTGCCAACCCTCTTTTGTCATGTGGCCCTGCTTCAAAGCTGATTGCACAATTCAAATTGTCTATTAGTGAGTGTCCTTTTTCAAATTCTGGGTGGATCACAACAAGCTTTTCCAAGTTAAGTTTTTTTGCCAATTTGATTTTGGCCCTGGTTGGTTTTGAGATTATTCCAAACAATTCGCTGTTTCCAGAGGTTGAGTGAAGGTCTACAACAAACTCAAATTCTTTGAGTTTTTCAAGCAGGTCAAAGGCAAGCTTTTCCTCATAGTTTCCGTCTTTTTTTCCCGGAAAAGACCTGTTCAAATCACTGTCAATAAAGCGCTTTTTTTGCTTCAAAGCCATTGGATTTCCCACAAAACAGGGTGTTTCCTTAAGCATTTTAACCACTTTAAGGCTAACTGGCTCATTTCCATGCAAACAGACTACCACTGCAAGTTTCTTCATTATGTCATAATGCAATTTAAGTATTATAAATTATATGAATAAGGTTGTTGCCAAACAAGCATTGCTGAAGCAATACTGGGCAAGATTTTTGGCAAGAAAAAGAAGAAAAAATAAGAAACTGCTTTAATGCCCTTAAATTAGAATTATTCTATGTCTATATTTTGCTGGCCCTGGTTTCCATGCATCAGTTGCACGTTATCTTATTCAAAGAGACAGTGCATAAATTTCCTTCCCACCGCATTTTCTCTATCTCTTCAGCACATTTATCTGAGGAAACAGTAACATTACTTAATCTTTCACAAGGAACTGATTTGACACCATAACCAATCCCCTTTGCCTTATAACCTGTTTTAGAGTTCCAGACATAGCACCATTCTTTTAAATAAGCTTCATCAAATGAACTGCAAAAGGCATCAACTATCTCAACATTTTCGTAACAAGTTTGTTTTATTTCTTGGTTTTCAATATACTGGCAATAACTTGTATCATTTTCTCTTATTGCCCACTGAGCATGCCAAGTGTCTTCCACTAATTTAACCTCTCTAAGCTGTTGTGGGTGGTACCCCATATTTTCCGGGTAGTAAATAGATTCATCTGCGTATTTTTCTACCGAACTTAGTGTATAGTGACAGCGTTCAGCCGATTCTGCGGTTCCCAATTCTGAGCATTTATCCAAATCACCGCTTTCAATAAAGAAGTACATAAAACATTCGTCTTTGGTTGGCTGGTAGACTATTGTGTCGCAAAGGTCCATGTTTTTATTTGTGCTTCTTGTTGCAACAAGCAAAATGCACCGATCTTTTGACAAAACTCGTTCAAAATTCCTACAAAGGCTTGCATCTCCTTTCTTTATAATTATTTCTCGAACGCACTCTCCGTAATATTTGTCACGATATTCTCCTCCTTGCGATATATTATCACATAGCGCTAAATCCTCATTCGCTATTGCATACTGTTTGTAGCAAGGCACTCCATAAGATTTAACACTAGTACTTTGATGTTCGACCATCATCTCACAAAGATTTTCGTCTGAAGGATTTTCTATAAGATTAACTATACAATCTGAAAAATCAGCCGGGTTTTCTTCAAGTTCTATACACGCCTCCAATTCAGAATAACTATTAACAGGAATCAAATCTGGAACAAACTCGCTTTCATTAGGGAAAGTGCAACCACTCAATAAGAAAACTGAAAACAACAATGCAAAAAACAAAATCTTTTCATTCACGAAATTATCACACCTTTTTTCTTTTCCAAGTAAACTTCCTCGAGGCCGAGTCTCTTACATAGGTGGCTGTTGTAATAAGTGTGTCATTGTCAGGCATCTCAAAGCTAACATTGGACACTTCTGCTTGACTGGTAAAATCCCACTCCATTTTGTTTTCTCCACTTAAGTCATAATCAAACCACCAACTTCCAAAGTAGCCGACTCCAGTATCCCAGAAAACCAGTTCTATAGGAATAGCCCCAACTTTACTTTCCCATCTTCCAATCAATGGTGACACCGGCTTCTGCTCAAAGTTTGCTTCTTGTGATGTATATGTGGCAAAACCGCTTAATACTGTAAACAGTACTAGAAACATGATTATCAAAAGAGCTTTCCTCATTTACTATACTAACGTTTAATTCCTATTTAAACAATTCGCCAAGGCAGGTAAAAAGATTTCCAGAAAAAGCAGGCAATTAGAGAATTTGAAAAAATAAGAAAACGCTTTCAAGCAAAGCCTAAAATAGGAGAAAGGGACTCAATATTGACCAATGAAAGTAGTCTTTTTTACAATAGGTTTATTGGTGTTGATTATAGCACTAAGCGGGTGTATGCAAGAGGTGCCAAATACTTCAAACCAACAATCAGTTTGGGGTCTTGAACCTAAAAATGAAGGCTTTTTAGTTTATGCAGATCAGCGAATTAAATTTGAATATCCTTCTGATTGGAGTATGGTTGAAGAGCCACTTCTTACAATGTCTGGTTGTACGGTTGCTGTTGTAAACAAGCTTAATGGAGATAATGCCTGTTTTATTATTCAAACTGGTAGCCCAACGACTTTAGAAGACCACTCTAATGTATATGTAGAATTTTTACCTTCAAAATTTCCTGGCGCAGAACTGATTAATCTAACAGATATTACTATATCAGGATTGCCTGGAAAGAGAATAGAATTTATCGCGCCACTCCAGAACGGTCAGTCTATGCATTTTGTAGATTATTTTACTATAAAAAATAACACTAGTGCTTATAGTTCAACAGCTGCAATATCAATAGATTCAGGTCAAGAATCTTTATCCCAGATTGAAAAAATTTTGCAATCCTTCGAAATTAACTAATAAAACAAGCCTAACTGCTACATAACATATTTCTTTTAAAGATTGAAAACCCTAATTGTTTAATGCCTGCAAAAAAACCTGCTAAGAAATCCAAGCTGGGCAAGAAAACTCCTTTTTCTGTCTTTGAGGCCGGCGTAGGAGTTTTTCCAACTGCCTTGATTAGAAAGGCTGCAAAAAGTGAGGTCAGAGGAAAAGAACGCAGGTTTATTGGGGTTGACTTAAATCTTGCGCCAAAGCCGCTTGCATTGCTTGCGGCAGGCAAGCTCAAAATGCCAGGCGTTCTCGAGTTGAAAAGAGGAAACGCATTGCATGTTTTGAACAGCTTAAAGCTCAGAAGCCAGAATGTTGTGCTTGAAAGCTATCTGCTGAACAATCTTGCTCACGAAACAGCAACAAAATTTCTCAAGGCAGCAAAGCGCGCCCTAAAACCAGACGGACGCCTTGTCTTAATTCAGGACAAATCAGACCTAACCTGGATTTTTAAAGCTGCAAAAAACCTCAAAATGCGGTCCAAAATGTTTAATTTTTCCGACGCAGAGTTAAAGGCATCAAAGTCAGGGGCAATGAGGGACAGATCCTCCAAAAGGAAAAGGGAAAAAATGCTCAATCACTATAGGCGCCTTAACAAAGCCTCCAAAAGCACTGACAAAATACTAGAATCCCTCTTAGACCTGGAAATACTCTCTTCCAAAGACGAATACGCCAGGCCGGTAATGTTTGTTATGCAGAAGGAAAGGAAGAGGAAGTGAAAAGCAGGCAAGTATGCTTTTGGCAACCGCTAAAAAGGTTTTGGAGACCATTTTTCATATGTTTGCAATTGATATGGCCATTGACGTCAGTGGTTCTCCTAAAGAAGACAACTTTTTTGGATTGTTTTCTGTAGCCTCTCAAAAAAGACCAAAAATGGTTGCTGATTTTTATTCTACATTCCCAATACTTAGACGTTCTAGGTGGAAAGGAACTAAGTTAGGTCCCACACAATTGTTAAAATTGATGAAATTCTTTGATAAATATAAAATCCATATCTATACAACCAGTTTTTCAAATAAGGATTGGAAAAAATACAGAGAAGAATTTAAAGGCAAGTCTCTTTTCAATGAAAGGATACATGCAATAATGTATTACAAATTAATCAAGGCGGCTTGTTTTAGGGGATTAAAGAAAGAAGAACAGATTTATGAAATTTCTTTAGATGAAGAAACAAATATCGCTATGGATCCTTTAATAGACACTTGTATTAGATTATGTAAAGGAGGGCGGATTAATGTTTCGTTTAACAAAACAAGAGCGAAGTATTCCCAAATGATTAAATTCGCAGACTATGCGGCCGCCGCTTGTAGAAAAGTGAACAAAAAAGATTTGGATAAATTAGAGTATTTTGAAATAGTCAAAAACAAAATACAATATAGGGAAGCAAACAAAGCATTTAGATTAGACAAAAAAAAGAATATAAAAAAAGTTAGAAAAATAATGGGCAATGCCCCTCATCGCTTAGGGCAGACCTGCGAAGCAGATTAGCAAACCCTAAACTCTATTGGAAGGTTTCCCCTTCGAGGAACCAAATGGCATTAACCATAAGACCCCTGTAATAATTATCGTGTATCTTAAACTATATAAAACTTTCTAAGATAAAGCAACTACTGAAAAACAGTCCAACTGCTACATAACAAAAAACTGTTTAGAGTCCTGTGAGGAAAGGGCGATTTCACTGCTCCCTGGTTTTGGCTTAAGTTTCCAAACCGCTTTTTTCGCGCAACCCCTGGAATTATTCCAATGAGAATCCCGAACAGGAAGCAGCTAAGGGTGATAAGGGCCTTGAATGCGGTTTTTGCGCCGTTTCTAATAGGGGAATTGAGGGTCTTTTTCGCCTGTACTACTCGTATACTGCTTCTAGGGGCTAAAAAGAGTCAATAACCCTCGAGATACAGTATAATTGCATTTATACGGTATCTCCACGTCTAGAACTTTTGCAAAAGTGCTCATTTTTGACCCCAATAATTTGAATGGTGGAAGTCAGGGTGGTGGAATACTTTCACAAAGGCGGCGCAAACAGAAAAAGGTTATGTAGAAGCCAATGTGGATTAGGCCTTGCTGAGCACTATTTTTTCGCCTGTTCTGACTGCATTCAGGGCTTTCTTATCAAGGGGTTTTGAAAGCCGCGCAAAGAAATTACAGGCAGAAAAGGCCTTTGGCTTGTCTCCAGTGCTCATAGGGGTTTTTCCGAAAAAAATGGCAATTGCAGGGCCGTCAGACCAGAAGGCGATTTCCCCTGGTTCACACTCGTCCCGGCCCACTTCTTTGAATAGATCAAAGGACAAAAGGAAGTAAATTTCCTCACCCCATATTTCGACTTCTCCCTCGATTGGAAGTCTTTCTAAAATAGCATCGACAGTTTTTGGGTTCTCAGAAGTAGTTTCAGCAAAAAGCTCCAAATTCCCAATTTTTACACTAATTTTAGCCATTGTTCTCCCTAGGTAAAAGAGGGGCAAAAAACAGTAAAAACAACATACCTTATGTAGCAACTAACTACATAACATGGTCTGGCCTATATAGATTCGGTTTGAAATTCGCCTCATCCTCCCTAAAACCTCTTGCAACAATCTTTTACTTAAGGAAAAATATTCTTTCCTTTTGAAATTTAATTTTGATAAACCTTAATAATCCGGAGAGCTCTACATTTCTTATATGAAGAAACGTGGGGGCAACGGACGTCGCAGGGAAAAAAACGGTGGGCGCGTGAGAACTGTAAAGCCTTTGAATATCACGTCTGGCAAAAACGGCAAAGCCATTAAAGATCTCGAAATTTTAAATTCTGCAAGAGACTCTTTAATTAAGATAATTGCAAAGGGTCAAAATGGTGCTTTGGGAAAGGAGCGATTGGCAACCTTGAGGGTCTTTCTAAAAAGGTCTGGTGTCAAAAGACCTGTTGAAAATCTTTTCAGGGACGCAGATGCTCTTGTAAAAACACTTCGTATGCCTGGAGCTGAAAAGCGTGAAAAATATCCTGGCTTGGAAAAGGACCAAAAAACTTTGTCGACCGAATTGACTGTTTTTCTGTCGGCATTGCATAGAGCCAAGAAAGCAAAGATTTGGAAATAACCAAAGCCCAATCTTTTTATTCTCTTAATGAGCTAATTACTATATGCCTTTTGGAAAAAATCCAAAAAAGAAAAAGCCCGGCAAGAAACCAACTGGGAAAAAGCGGGTTCCTGCAAGTGGAGTCAGAGGGCTTGAAAGAAAGCGCAGCAGACTTGTTATTGAACACCGTGCCCTAAAGAAAGGAATAGGTGATTTGCACAAGGTTATTCGTTTAATTAAAGGTGTACAGACCAACAATTTGCACAGGGCAAAAATTGACAATTTGTACAATGTTTTGGTTAAAATGGGAGTTCCGCGAGACCTTGAAGGTCTTATGAGAAGAGCCGAATTGCTTGAAATAAACTGCAGGGACAAACTTAGAAACAAGGAAGCAGATTTTGCTGTTTCAACCAAGGCAGAGGTAAAGGTCTTGCAGGATATTGGCAAGGTCTTGAAGGCAGTAAAGGAGGCCAAAAGAATAAAGATATGGGGTTCTGTCTAAATGCCTAAAAAGATTTCAAGAAGAACTTTTTTGAAGAATGCTGCAAAGACAACGGGAAAAATTGCTTTGGGAGGTAGCCTATTAACTGTTGCAGGATGTGCTCCTGTTCTTAGAAGAAGGGCAAGAACATTTAGCCAAGGCAACTGGCCTGCTCTAAGAAAACTTTACAGATGGGATCCAGCCAACAAAGGGCACGCGGCCCAAATGGACTTGGTTAGAAAGATTTCTGGCAGAACGCGTTTGAGTGCTGCTCAGGTTCTTTTGTCAATTAACAAAAATGGAGTAAAATCTTATCATGCAACATCTGTTCGCAACACTGTTGAATCAAATCCTGGAAGGATAAAAAAATACAAGCACATGCGGCGCTTTATTTGGACCAATTCAAAAAAGAACACTGTTAAGAACAAGAAAAAGCTTGACTCAATGATTTCAAGGCTTGAAAAGGATTTGAAAGTTGCAAAAATCGATGTCAAGGTTTTGGAAGCAATTCAAAAGGAAAGAAACAGTTCTGACAAAAGAAAGCAGGCTGCATCAGACCTTGTTAGAACAGTTAAAGACAAATTCTTTGACGGAAAACAGCTTGAAAAGCTTGTTGGGAAATAGGTTTTTTTACGGGCTCTTTTTTGAGAAAAAGGTTATGTATAAGATAGCGCTATTTTTTCTTTTTTCTGGCTTCTTTTCTGGCTTTTTGGCCCTTGCTTGCTTTGCGCTTGGACTTTCCTTTACCAACCTTTGCCATGCTAACCCTTGCCGCTGCGCTTCCTGTCTTGTGGCTTATGCCCCTGTCTTTGCCGCCCGCGCTTCCCTTTCCTGAACCGCCTTTTGTAACTTTTTTAACAATAAGAGTTTCGCCAATTGCTGTTTTTCTTGCAGGTGTTCCCGGAACCCATTGTTCCATACCCCATCTTCTATTGTATTCGTATTTTCCTTTTGTTCCCTTTTGGTCAACTCTGTATTGTGTTACCCTTCTCTTAATTTTGTATCTGCTTGGGTTTCCAACCTGTTGGCTTAATTTTGGAATTTTGTATCCCACAACCTTTTCAAGGGTTGCGTGAAGGCTTCTTCTTTGAGCCTTTGTAGGGCTCAATCTTTTTCTTCC
>JAFCCH010000068.1 GCA_017610265.1 Nitrososphaerota archaeon | reverse complement strand
TCCGGCCGGAGCTGGAGAGTCTGTGTAGACCAATTGCCCAACTGAGACTATCTTTGGATATGTTGAACCTTCTACAGTACAGGTTCCTTCAGTGTAGTTGATAGCGCCAACTGTAATGTCCTTTCCGGCAATAACAACTGTTTCGCCTTCCTGAACACCTTCAGAGGTTTCTCCGCCTTCAACGGTCTGAGTAGCACCTTCACCCAAAAGACTTAGGCTCAAATAAACCTGTGCTTCTGGAGCTGTGATGGTAGCTGTTGTCAGATCGTCTGTCAACTCAGCCAAAGTACCGTATTCCAAGTAACCTGAGTGCAACGCTGACTCAACATCAGTTCTTGATGTCAAATTCCAGTTAGGATTATTAGCAGCAACGCCGTTAACATCCGTAGTGTAGTTGCTCAAGTCGTTATTTGGATACTGTATTAGGTCGTCTGTTGATGTATTTATGTGGACAATAAAGTCTGCCCCTGCTGTGGCACTGTCAGCCTGAACCGCAAAACTTGCGACATAGTAGGCTGTGTCACTCTGGTCGTTTCCTGTACCATCTGTGTTTCCGAAACCATATAGGTCAGGCCAGTAAAACGGCAGGTAGTTGCCCTTTATTCCAGGCTCTTCTGATAGCACCATGTTTGCTCCAGTGCTTCCTTGCTCTAAAATATCTGTAGCAACAAGGTTGACATCCATATTTGTGAAATCATTGCTGAATGCAGTTGATGCGTCCAATAGCAGATAGACTGCGTCGTCTCTACTACTGTAGTACTGCCTGTATTTGTATGTATCCTGCAATACACCATCTTCAGCAAAGTGAATCGGGATATCTCCAGGGTGCCTGTTGACATTGTCATCGTCGAAGTAAACTGTGTTTACAACCTGAGACGTTGTTCCGAGCTGGTTAGGAGTTGTTGAAGCAAGTGCGTTAACATAGTCCGTTCCGTCGGTTGTCCTGGTGTAACTACAGTTTCCGTCTACAGTCAACCTTACAGCGTTGTTATCTGATGATGCAACATTGCTTATCAGATATTGCACACCGTTTATGTCCGTTTCCGTCGTGGACATCAATAGTGAATGCTGCGTCTTTGTAGCATTTTGCATAGAAGTCTGCGTCGTCGATGTTGAACGTCTGTTCTGTAGCGCTTCCTGAAGGGGTTCCCGGAATTCTGATGTAGAATGGGACTGTCCTCTTCTCTCCGCCTGAATCTGTGTAGACTATTGCACCGTCTCCGATCTTGATTACGCCTTTGTCCTGGTCGTACTTGAAACCATCGAACTTTAACTTAACAAAGTCGTATCCAAGGCCTGATTCTTCACCTTGCAGGAAGTGAGCTGTATCTCCACCTGCGTCAGCTGCGTCTGCACCTGCTTGAGTCAGACTGTCAGAAGAACTCCATAGAGGATCTGTGCTGTCCCAAATCTGGACGTTGTTTGTTATTGTGACTTTTGTCAACTTTTTGACCTTTGGAGCTGAACTAGACGTGTCTGATGTCGTCATTGTTGCCTTCCAATAGTCGTTTGAGCTGTCAGTGTCTGTTCTGGTTGTTGGCTCAACGTTCACTGTTGAAACATACACAACTGTTTCCAGAGCATATGCACCTTCAGCATCTAGGAAAGTCTCGTTAAGGTAGACTCCTGAACCGACTGTTTGGCTGTCAACAAGATTACCTTCAGCATCATACAGTTCAAATCTGCCCTGGTATGTTGCCTGGCTACTTGTCTGTGTTACAGCAGCGACTTTTACTGACATTTCTTGGCCAGCATAATCGCCTTTTCCAACAATTCCAGGGATAGTGTCCCCTTCGTTGTAGTTGGTCTTAGCTGATTCTTTAATGAGCTTCAACTCTTTAGTAGTGCTGTTGCTGTCACATTCTTGGACAGTGTATTCCTCTCCAAGGAATGGGATAACAACATTGTCACTATCTCCGTCTGTGAAAGACCCTGTAGCTGATGTACCTGAACATGGAATTCCATCTCCAAGGTCCAACACATAGTTGAAATCTCCTGATTTCACATATGCTACTAGATCCTTTACAGCTGTTACGTCGTGGACAAAGTCTGCATCAACTTCAATTCCAACAGTTTCCTTTACAGAAATGTTGTAAGTTGACCCAGCGTGTCTGTAACTCTGTGTCTCATTTGTCAAGAACGGCAACTGTCCGTGTGTTGCGTTCTTTAGGAACTCAGCTGTTGTACTTGCATCGTTGTTCAATGCATAGCTTGTTCCATCATATGTTTTTGCATACTCTGTGCTATAGGATGAGCTTCCGCCAACAGCCAAGTCAACAGACAAGCCTGTAGGGGTAGCTGAGCCCTCGCCACCAGCCAATGATGCATCTACTGTAGCTAACTGAGCAATCTTTGCGGCAATATTACCTGCCCAAACAAAGTCCCCAGCCTGTGCGTTGTTTCCTGCAACAACGTCAACTACAGGTGCACCTGAAGCGCCAACAACATCAGCTCTACTGACGTCAATTGCCGCTGCAAGCGGTGCCAAGGCTGAACCAACCAAAGCTCCACCTACTGCAATAGCAGCAAGCTTCTTTATATTCAAACCTTTCATAGTTTATTTCACCTCACTTTTACGAAAAAAAAGTCTAGAAATGCCACACATGATATCGCGATTTTTTTTCATGAAGGCACGGTCTATTCTAGCGCTAGACTCATAACCTAATAGCCTGAGCACATTTAAATACCTTTCCATTGCAAAGAAGGTTAAAAAAGGCTTTTCTCACCCAATAAGGGCAAATTTACCCCTTTTGAGGAAAGGCTATCGTACAATTGTCGAAACAAGTTTTTTTCTGCAATTGTCGAAAAAACAAGCTAATTAGAGGACATTTGCCGAAATTATTTCACCTATTTGTAAAGGTCTGCTGTGAACTTATCAAGCTCTTGTTTGCTCAGCATTTTGTGGATTGTTTGGCTGTATTTTTGCACCATATCAGACATTTCAATAAGACCGTCTTGTAAGTCCTGTGCAGAAAACTCTATTTTTGAGGGTTTTACAACTTCCACACTGGTTGGACCGTAAAAGAACATGAATTTAACCAGGGAAACAAAGTCCTTTACACTGAAATTTATCTCAAAATAAGTGCTGTAATACTCGCCCTGCTTGTCAATTTTTGCCCTGTCAAGGCTGTACAAAGTAAAGCTTTTGTCCTTCTTCATGGCATCTTCAAGCTTGTCAAGCTGCTTTTTCAACAATTCTTCCTCAATTGCCTGCATTTCAATAAAAGCACGAATCCTCAGCTTGTTAAGGTCTGTTTCGGCAATTTTCTTCCTTTTCTGGACCTCTGAAGCAATGTTCTTCTTCAAGGCATATTTTGTTGGAAAACCCTGCTTTTCAATTACACCAAGCTTTATCATTGCCTTAAGCTCGTCAGTCAGCTTATTGAACGGAATATTCAACTGGCTGTTAAGGTCCTCAGCCGTCTTTGGCCCGTGAATTAAAAGCAGTGCAATTCTCTTCTGCTCCTCAGTAAACCTTGGCATACTAAAAACAAAAGCCTGCAAAAACTTTTAAACTCAACCCAATGGCTTTTTTGGAAAAAAATCCTTTTGCAGAAGAAAAAAGCCGGCAGGCGAAGCAATTAAAATTAGTTTGAACAATAATTAAGATATGGTTTTTGTTCCATTTCCAAACATTCCAATTCCGGACGAAGCATTGAACGGTCTTGGAGAAGAAGCAAGCCAGGTGGCAGGCGAAGCAGCAAACCAGGCAGGCAATGCAGCAATGAACCTTGTGGGCGATCCAACAATTCTCATTTTAGGAATTGTACTTGTAATTGCAGCAATTGTAATTTTTTACTTTTTGAAAAAGATTGTAATAAACAGCGTACTTGGAGTAGCCGCCTGGTTAATCCTGACATTTGTTTTTCAGATAGAGCTGCCATTTATACCAAGCCTTGCAATCAGCATTATCTTCGGCCTTGCAGGAATAGGCGCAATGCTTGTAATGAAATTTTTTGGACTGTTCTAAAGATCGGGTCTGTTTTAAACAAGCTAAACAACAAAGCCTGTTTTGAAACCGCAGCTCTTGCATTTGCCGCCTTTGGCAAGGCCTGTTGGCTGCGCAGAAAAGCCAATTCTTTTTACAAGAACAGCATTGCACTTTGGGCAATTTGTTGAAAGCTCTTCCGCAACATTTCCAACATAGACATAGTCAATGCCAGCCTTATCACCAAACTCTTTTGCGCGATGCAAACTCTCAACATCGGTCGGAGGCAAATTAGTAAGCTTGTACTGTGGCCAGAATCTAGTGAAGTGTAATGGTATTGCCTTGTCGATTGAAGCAATGAATTCACTGACCTCTTTGAAGTCCTTGTCAGAATCGTTGAAAGTTGGCACAATTAAGTTTGTAACTTCGATGTGGACTTTTTTATTGTGCAAGTAAACAATATTGTCCTTTACAAATTCAAGATTTGCATTGCCAACAATTTCCTTGTAGAATCTGGCGTCTCCTTTCAAGTCGATATTGATTGCGTCAAGGAAGGGGGCAATTGCATCAATGCATTCTCTTGTCATATAACCATTGCTGACCCAGACAGTGTACAGGCCTTTTTTCTTAGCAATCTTCATTGTGTCCAAAGCATACTCTGCAAAGATTGTTGGCTCAGTATAAGTGTAGGCAATTCCTTCAATGCCTGCATCCAAAGTTTGCTCAACAATTTCTTTTGGAGAAACATTAGGAACTTTTGCAATTACGTCCTCCCTTCTCTCCTGAGAAGTTGTCCAATTCTGGCAGTGTTTGCACATAAAATTGCAGCCAAAAGTTGAGATGCTCATACAGCGAGTGCCTGGCTTAAAATTAAACAAGGGCTTTTTTTCAATTGGATCGATTTCCATTGAAACAGTCTTGCCGTAAATTAAAGAGTAAAGCTTTCCGCCGATGTTCTTCCTTACGCCACACTGGCCCCGGCACCCATCTTTGATAGAACAGGTTCTCATGCAAAGATTGCACTTTACTTCCTTGTTCTTTAGCTTTCTGTAAAAAGAGGCTTCATGCAATTCAACCATACTACTATTCTTTTATAGGAAGTAATTAACTATATATTTATATGCCACCAAAAAAGCCAAGTCATGGAGCAGCCAAAAAAAAAGGCGAAAGCCACAGGCCAAGCACCAACCTAACAAAGGTTAAGCCAAAAACTGAACAAAGGTTTGCAAAAGTGTTGAGAAGCAGGCCTCTTTCAACTCAAAGAGTGCACAGCATTGCAAAACAAATTTATGCCGAATACCATTGGAAGTCGACTGCAAAGCACGAAGCGCCAACAAAGGCAGTGAACGCAATGTCTGAAGCATTGCTAAATCTTTACGCACACGCCATAAATACAAAACCAGGGCAAACAATTACCGCAAGGCAGCTTGCAAACGGAATCAGGCTAATGAAACTTACTAGAGCTGGATTAAATGTTAAAGGCACAAATGATGCCGTAGCAAACAAAACAAGGCGTGTTTTCGAAAGGCTTGCCAACGGAAAAACAAGGGCATTGCTCAAAAACCTTGAAAAACTTGCATTTGAACAAGCTAATGGAAAGCTTTCAAAAAATTACAATACAAAAATAAAACAACTTGAAACAGAACACAAGCATGCCTATTGGAAAGACAGCGGTGGAAGAAAAAGAAAAATTCCATTGGACGACCTTGCAAAAATGGTGAAATTTGGAAGCTTAAAGATTGCAGTAGAACTGCAGGAAACCAATGGTGTGCTAAGGTTGTGGCTTAACAAAAAATAAGTAAGCTGATTTTATGCCAGAATTTAATTGTGACTTGCATTTTCATGGACCCTACAGTACAGGCGTAAGCAAGAACATGCTGATTCCGATAATAGCAGAGCAGTCGAAGTTAAAGGGACTGCATGTTTGTGGCATGGCCGACATGCTGCAAGGGACATGGTTCAAGCACCTCAAAGAAAACATTGTGGAAAAAGAAAACGGAGTTTTTGTTGACAAAAAAGAACAGGTTTATTTCATCCCGCAGGTTGAGATCCAGTGCAACAGAAGACTACACCACCTTGTTTTCCTGCCAGACTTTGCTTCAGCTGAAAATCTCAAAAAAAGCCTTGAAGGAAAAGCTGTTTTTGATTCATGGGGATGCGGCAGACCGGTAATAAGGCTTAGTCCAGAAGAAATTGCAGGAAAAGTAAAAGACGTTGGCGGCATTATAGGGCCGGCACACGCTTTCACCCCATACTTTTCAGTTTACGCTCACTTTGACAGCATCCAAAAAGCTTACGGAAGCATGGGCAAGGAAATAAGCTTTCTCGAACTTGGGTTAAGCGCTGACACTGTAACAGCAGACAAGATTCCGGAGAACAGGCAGTATCAGTTTCTGACAAATTCAGATTCACACAGTCCCTGGCCTTACAGAATAGGCCGCGAGTTCACACAAATTGAAATGAAAGAGCCATCGTTTAAAGAATTAAAGAAAGCCCTTGAGAAAATTGAAATGAAAGAGCCATCGTTTAAAGAATTAAAGAAAGCCCTTGAGAAAAAGGAAGATAAAAAACTTAAGCTCAACGTTGGCCTTGATCCAAGAGAAGGCAAATACCATTTGAGCGCATGCAATTCCTGTTACTTGAAATTTTCTTTTGAGGACGCAAAAAAACTTAACTGGAGGTGCCCTCAATGCAGGGGCGCAATCAAGAGAGGAGTAAAGGACAGAATCGAAATGTTAAGCGATGGCAAGAACGAGCACCCTGATTTTAGGCCAAAGTATATTCATACTGTCCCTCTTGCCGAAATAATTCAACTTGCCTTAGATGTTAAGGGAATTAATACAAAAAGTGTGCAAAGCATGTGGCGCGATTTTATTGAAAGATTTGGAACAGAAATAAATATATTGGTTGACGCTTCAGAGGAAGAGTTAAAAGAGGTTAATCCAAAAGTGGGACAAAAGATTGTTTCGTTCAGAAAAGGATTTGTTTATTATATCCCGGGCGGCGGCGGGAACTATGGCAAGCCTGTAATCTGCGATTCAAAGGAAGAGTTTGAAAAAACAAAGAAACAGCTTGAGCTGGAAGAAAAAGAAAAAAACAGCTTCAACGGCCAAAAAAACCTGACCGAATTCTGAAACTGATTCTTTTAACGTACGTAACTTGGTCCGCCAACAGGCATCTTTTCTTCAACTTCTTCAAACTGTTTTGTGAGCTTTTTGAATGCATCTTCAATGTTCTTTGATTCCTTTTCAATGCTCTTCATATTGACCTTGAAGTTAAATTTCTTGACAATTAATTCAATAAGTTTTTTGGCCGCACCATGGTCTCCGTAAACAAGCTTTGTATTTGTTTCACCCATAAGGCATGCACCCTCAATATTGTGGTGGGCACCTATTCCAAGAATTAAGCCAGCAGCACCGCTGATCAGCCCTTCTTGCTGGTCAGTTTTTGCTCCAAGTTTCTTAAACTCTAACAAAAGCTTTTTGTTTGAAGCAGCCACAACAACCTTTGGCTGAACTTCCATTCTCTTGGTGCCAATATTTATTCCTGCAAGGGTAAAAATCTGCTTTGCCCCAAGCTTTTTCATTGACTCAACAATAACCTCTGCAAAATCATAGTGTTCCGGAGCGCTTCCAGACCTAAAATCAAGGCTTGGCTGAACAGGGCCAGCAAGGAACAGGAAGTCTTGGCCTCTTGTCTTAAAGTGATAAATTTGATCGGTAATTAATTCCACAATTCCATCCTTTGTATGAACTGTTGGAGGAAAACTGTCACTGTAAACCTCTGCA
>JAFCCH010000012.1 GCA_017610265.1 Nitrososphaerota archaeon | reverse complement strand
CTCACAAGCAAACTTTAGCTGGGAAAAACCAGTTTAAATAAGTGTTCAACATTTATTTTGACAGTGGTTGTGCTTGAAGCTTGCATTAGTTAGTGTTGACAATATAGAGAATCTCCCACCTCTTGGCCTGGGATATCTGGCAAGTTATCTCAAAAAATATGCCAACTTTGAGAACACAGTAATTGTAGACAAAGAAGACCAGGTTAAAAGGTTAAGGAAGGAAAAGCCAGACCTTGTTGGAATTAGCGCTACAACCGTTGACTTTGCAAAGGCATGGGACATTGCCAAAAAGGTCAAGCAGGAAATGGATGTTCCAATCCTGTTTGGCGGCTTTCATCTCAGCGCCCAACCCAACATAATGCCAAAAGAATTTGACGTTGGCATTTTGGGAGAAGGAGAAGCGGTTTTAATCGACCTAATTGACAACTTTGAAAAAAAGGGAAGTTTTGAGGCAGCAGACCTTGCAAAAATTAAAAGCCTTGTCTACAGGGACGGCGACAAGCTCAAGCAGACTGAAAGGCGAAGCAATATTCAGCCCCTTGACAAAATTCCTTTCCCTGACAGAAAGCTCTTCAAGATGAAGGAATGGTATCTAAAACCTGCAAGGCACACTTTTGACAAGCTTTCAATCGGCACAAGCATTATTACAACACGGGGCTGTATATACAACTGTGTTTTTTGCAGCCAGACAGGGTTCTGGCGGGGGAGCATGCGATTCTTTTCCCCAGAATATGTTGTTGAAGAAATGAAGGAAATAACCGACAACTACAAAATTGATATGCTTAGAATAATGGACGACCTTTTTGCTGTCAACAAGAAAAGGGTTGCAAAGATTGCCGAGCTCATGAAAAAAGAAGGAATTACCGACAAAGTTGAATTGCACGTGTTTGGCAGAACCAATCTTGTAAACGAGGAAATGTGCAAATACCTAAAGCAAATGAATGTCAATTACATTAATTTTGGCCTTGAAAGCGGCAGTGAAAGAATTCTCAATTATTTGAAAAATGACAGTGTAACCGTTGACCAACACAGAAATGCACTGGCATTGTGTGCAAAAAACGATTTGAAGGTTGACGCAAGCTTTATTTTTGGCGCGCCTGGAGAGACAGAGGCAGACATCAAAAAAACATTTGAGCTAATGAGAAATCCTGCAATAAAAAGTTCAATGGTCTTTCAATTGACTCCTTTTCCAAGCTCAGCCATCTGGGATTATGCAATGAAAAGAGGGCTTGTTAAAGACGACATGGATTGGGACAGAATGAAGGCCTATGTTGGAAATCCGGACCTGCCATGGCTAAATGAGGCAATGGACAGGGAATTCTTCAACGAAAAAATGGCTCCATTGATAAGGGAAGAATACAAGAAATGCAATTATCGCCACGGGCAGCTAAAGGTTAAATGGCAGTATATGCTAAACCCACTTTTAATCAAAAGATTTTTGTCAAACTGGAAGGGCTTTTCAAGGGAATTTGTTTTCAGGCTACAGCAAAAGTATGGAAAAAAAGAGAAAGCACCTGAAATAGATTCTGAGGAAACAGCAAAGAATTAAATAGCCCTTTTCACTATTCATTACTGATTATGAAGAAAATGGACAGTGCTTACAGCCAAATAATGGCTATAAAGCAATTTGACATCGAGGCCAGAAAAATGGTCTGTGTCATGAACCAAGTTGACGCAATAGAGCTCGGTATTTTTCCGCTTGACAGGGTTGAATTAAAAGTTGTCGGCGGAAAAAAAAGCAGTGTAACAGTTGTTGATGTAACCAAGACAATGGTCAGACCAAACGAGCTCGGTGTTTTTAAGGATTTAACAAAAGAGCTTTCATTAAAAAAAGGCAGCCAGGTGCAGGTTACGCCTGTTCCAAAGCCTGCTTCCCTGAAATACATCAAGAAAAAGCTTGACGGCCACGAGCTCACAGACAAGGAAATGAGGCAGATTGTTGAAGACATTAACAAAAATGCATTGAGCGAGATAGAAGCAAGTGCATTCATTGCAGGGGTTTATATTCATGGTTATACTCTTGACGAATGTGTTGCAATGACAAGAGCCCTTGCAGAAAATGGAAAAATGCTAAAGATTTCAAAAAGACCTGTTGTTGACAAACACTGTATTGGCGGAACAAACGGAAGAACAACAATGATTGTTGTTCCAATAGTTGCCTCGGCAGGCTGTTACATTCCAAAGACCAGCAGCAGAAGCATTACATCTGCAGCTGGAACAGCTGATGTTATGGAAGTTCTTGCAAATGTTTCAATTCCAATGGATAGAATAAAGAAAATTACCGAAAAAATCGGAGGAGTGATTATTTGGGGAGGCGCCCTTGACCTTGCGCCTGTTGATGACGAAATCATCAAGATAGAACATCCTTTTTCACTGGATCCCCCTGGACAAATTATTGCGTCAGTAATGGCCAAAAAGGCAAGCGTTGGAAGCAAGTTTTTGGTAATTGACATGCCTGTTGGCCCGGACGTAAAAATCCATTCGCTTGATAAGGCGGAGGAAATGGCAAGAAAGTTTATTGAGGTTGGAAAAAACCTTGGAATTAAGACAGAGGTTCTTTTGACCGATGGAACACAGCCAAGTGGAAGGGCGTTTGGCCCACTCCTTGAAGCAAAGTATGTAATGCAAATTCTTGAAGGGGAATTCTTTGACAACCTTGCCCAAAAAAGCTGTGAACTGGCTGCAGTATTGCTCGAATTGGGTGGAAAGGCAAAGGAAGGAAAAGGCTATGCAATGGCAAAAGAAATTTTGGAAAGTGGACAGGCCCTGAAGAAGATGAAGGAAATTATTAAGGCACAGGGAGGAAAATGCTTTAAGAGCTCTGAAATGATTGATCCCCAAATGGGAAAAGAGGTTCTTTCAAAGGAATCAGGCAGAATCGATTCAATTAATGTTAAGAAATGCAACCAGATTGCAAGGGTTGCAGGAGCCCCGGGGGACAAGATGGCCGGATTGTATTTGTTTGTGAAAGAGGGTGACATCATTAAGAAAAAGCAGCCATTGTTCAAAATTTACTCAAACAACAAAAGAAAGCTCAAGCTTGCAACAAATAAAGCAAACAGAGAACGGGTTGTAAAAACAGAGCAAACAGTAATTGAAAAACTGCCTTAACTATTTGTAGAAATGGTTGAATGCCTGAACAAAACCCTCAACAGGGATTAAGCCAACTTTTTCATTCAGCATCTCAAGAGACACGACTTTTTTGTCAAATTCTTCTTTGGAAATGTTAAGGGAGGGGAGAATAAACTGCATGCTTTTGTCTAGGGCATTTGCAAGGTTCTTATTCCTGAATCTGAAAACATTTTTTGCAAAAACAGCAAAGGCTTTTTGATTCTTTACTTCTCCAAACTGTTTATTTGCCTTGAGAACAACAACGGCGCTTTCCCCGTTTGGCTTTGGGAAAAAAGAGCTTGGCGAAACAGTCTGCACAATCTTTGTTTCAAATGCATACTGTGCAAGAACTGTTAAAGCGCAGTAATTTTCAAAACCGGGAATTGAAACAAGCTTTTCTGCAAACTCCCTTTGAAAAACAAGAACGCCCAAATCAAAATCGTGTTCAAGAAGCTTGTAAATAATTACAGCACTTTGGAAATAGGGTGGAAGAGAAACAACCTTGTTAAAGGAGGGCAGTTCTGCTTTTAGAAAATCCTCACAAATAAGATTGAGTTTTTCCTTTGGAAGCTCTTGTTCAAGCAAATTGCAGAGGTCTTCGTCTATTTCAACTGCAACAACTTTGCATTTTTCAAGCAGAGCTCTTGTCAGGAAACCGGTGCCTGGTCCTATTTCTAAAACAGTGTCTTTTTCAGAGAGGTCTGCAAGGACAACAAGTTTTTCCACAAGAGAATCGTTTGTAAGAAAGTGCTGTGCGATTTTTTTGTTTGGCCTGAACCTATATTTTATCATTAGGTTTTGCAATTCGTTGAATAGAGTCATGAAACTCAGTACCTTTTCTGCTGAAAATGCCTTTCCTTTACAGGGGGCCTTGCAAAAAGATAGTGGTTTAGAGTGTCATCTTCCAGTTCAAGCATAATCCTTTTGACAAGGGTCTTGAGAGGGGCAGGCAAAAGCTTTATTCTTGAAACAAGATCATCAAATGATTCAAAGGGTTTCTTCAGCCTTTCTTTAAGAATGTCCTGCATGTGCTTTTTTCCCATACCGGGCAATAACTCAAGCTGGTGCCTTCTGAGAGTAATTGGACCAGCGCTATTAAAAAAATCAAGGAATCTTGGAGTGTCTTCAACTACAATTTTTTCAATTGCCTTTTCTAGTTCAGCAACTGCTGTGCTTGTAAGCTGCTCATACTTTACCCGTCTTTTGATAAAATCAATTTTTGCCCTTTCGTCTTTGCCAACGTAAACAGTTTCCATTACTTTCAGGTCTGCATCTGCCTTTGGAACAACTTCAAGCAATGAGAAAAATTGTTTTCCGATAATTTGAGCTATTGGCTCTGATTTAAAGCTATTCGGTCTTCCTTTTGGCAAGTAGTCCAGTACGAGAGCCTCTTCTTCATTTGGCATAGTAGTCCCTCCTAAGTGGAGTTTTATTTACTGTACTTCTTGCACAAGTCCAGGACTTTCTGCAGGCTTGCGTCATTCAGGACCGTGTCCTTTGGAATCAAAAGCTGCAGCTTTTCCTTTTTTGTTGGAAGCACGTCAACAATCTTTACAATTGTTTCCTTGCTCAAGCCCTCTTCTTTGGTCAAATCTGTTTCAAGCTTTTTAGCCTGTGCAAGACTAAGCTTACTGAACTTTTTGGCATATTTGAAGGTTATATCCTGTTCGTAGGTAAGGTCCTTTTCCTTCTTCCTATCTGAAAGCAATTGCTTTACCTGTGCCAAGTTTATGGGCTTCTGTTCGATAATCTTTTCACCAATCATTTCAAGACCCCCTGTTCTTTAAGGTGGATTCCTTGAACAATAACTGTCTTAGAAAGTTTTCCTTTTTTCAAATCAACTTTGTAAGCGCTTCCCTGTTTTTCCTTTACAATACCGAAGCTTCCCTGGTATACTGCAGGAGGCATTCCGCCATGCATTTCTGGCCTGATGTTTACCTGAACCTTTGCGCCAATTGTGAAAGGTCTCAAAAGCTCTGTGATTGTTGCTTTTCCAGTCTTTCTCTTAAGCTTATGCCTGGTCTTTGCTCTCTTTCCTTTTGCTTTCTTGTTTACCACTTAAAACCACCTTTGATGAATATAACTAAGTAAATTAATTCAGAACTTAAATAATAGGACAAAGAAAGCTTTAAATAGGTTCCATAAAGGCCACAACCGCCAATAGAAGGCAAGCAAACGCAAATTTAAACATTCTTGTAATTAATTATCTGAAAAGTTGATTGAAATGGAAGACCAATTAAAAGATCCGTCAATTTTCATAGGCCTACAGGGAAAAAACCTTATCTCATTTGGCTCAGGTCAGCCAGATCTTGCCCCGCCAGAACAAGTTTTCAAAATCCTGCCAAAATACAAGCAATTCAAATACGGGCTAATTCAAGGGCAGGAAAATTTAAGAGAAGCATTAAGCAAACAATATGAAAAAAGCAATAAAGCAAATTTTGTAATAACAAACGGAGCATCAGAAGCACTTGACTTAACTTTTAGGTCAATATGTCAACCAGGAGACAAAGTTCTTGTTCACAAGCCCTACTACTACAGTTATGTTCCACTGCTTGAAAAAAACCATTTGAAGCCTGTTTTTACCGAAACAATTAATGGAAAAATTGACTTTAATGACTTTGAAGAAAAGGCAAAAGGCTGCAAAGCAGTCTTAATTAACTCGCCTTCAAATCCAACAGGAAGAATTCAAGAAATTTCAATCCTGAAAAAAATTGAGAAAACCTGCGCAGAACAAGACATTACAATTGTTTCAGACGAAGTCTACAAAGACTTAATTTACGAAAGGAAAAATTACATGTTGCACGGTGACCATGTTGTAACAATTAATTCTTTTTCAAAAACATTTGCAATGTGCGGATTTCGCGTCGGTTACCTTTACAGCAAGGACAAAAACATTGTCAAAAAAACCATTGCACTGAAGACACATACAAGCATGAACACAAGCATCATTGCACAAGAAATGGCCTTTGAAGCAACCAAGGCACCCCACTCCTACCAACAAGAACAACTCACAATTTGGAAAAAAAGGCGCGACCTAATCTATCAAGGATTGCTTGACCTAGGACTTGACTTATGGAATCCTGAAGGCGCATTCTATGTTTTGCCAAAAGTACCTAATCCAAGGAAAACAGTTTGGGACCTTTTCAAAAAACACAAGGTTATAACCTATCTAGGAGATTGGTTCGGCGCACCTGAAAGAATAAGATTGAGTTACGCCCTTGATCAGGAAAAAATTGAAGAGGGCCTGAAAAGAATCGGAACCTATTTGAAAGCCTGAAGAATCAAAAGCAATTTGAAAGGCTAAAAAAATCAAAACCTATTTAAAACATGTTTAATCGCGGTTTGCAAACAAAAGAGGCCTTCCCTCAACCTGCGAAACAGTAAAGCCCTTTATTTCAAGAAGAAGTTTTGCTTCCTCCATCTGGCCCACGGTAACTTCCATCACAATATTGTCAATTTTTGAAAAGTCCTTAATTGAATTTAGAATTGGAAGCTCGGCTCCCTCGCAGTCAAGCTTTAGCAGGCCAACTCGCGAAATGTTGTTTCTTTTCAGGAATGGCTCAAAAGACTCAACATCAACTTCAACACGCCTTGCGTTTGGATTCAAAGATTTCACAATTGTGTGGCAGCCGTTGTTGTCTTCACAAATGTAAAGAGGCATTTTTGCTCGCTTGCCGCCAATGGCAATGTTGAATGCCTTAATTCTGTCATCCAACTTGTTTGAATAAATGTTTTTTTCAAGCCTGTTAAAATTCAACTCAAATGGCTCAATGGAGTAAACCTTTGCCTTTGGATATTTTTTTGCAAAAAACAAAGAGGCAGAGCCGATGTTTGCCCCAACGTCAACAATAACAGCAGGATCCTTTTTGAGCTTGACATCATATTCCCTGATTACAAAAATTTCATTCAGAATAAAAAAGTCCCACTTGGAACCTGTAGTGTAAAAGCGAAGGCCGTTCCACATTTTGTATTTGTATTCTTTGGCCTGGTTAAGCAGCCCAAAAATTGCAAGATATCCTTGCCAGCTGTTCACGTAAACAAAAGGAATTTTCAAAAGATACTTTGCTTTTCCCAAAAAGTCCATGCAAGAATAAGAACAAGAACCACTTTTAAAATTATCTGTCGGATAGTAAATGAAAAACAACGCACACCAAGCAAGGTTTGCGCAAAAAAAAGTAATTTTAGACATAAACTTTAAAATTCAGTGATTTTACACCTAACAATACAATAAAATAGTGGTTTTCACATTATTCTTTTATGGTTAAGAAAAGGCATTCTAATCCTGAAAGAAGAACTTCGATTAAGAAAAAAACACAAATTGTTTTTACAGTAAACGAACGGAAAAAAAGAATTATTGAAAAACTGTACCAGCGGCAAAGCAATATATTTGTTATTGAAGCAAGGGAATTAAACGCTTTAGAAATGAATGTAAAAAAAAACCTAAATAATTTTCACTCCCGTTTAACTAACACAATCAAAAACAGGAACAAAGACCTTTTTGTTCACCAAGTAACTAGTAAATCAAACTGGCGCACTTCTTTAAATAAAATTAAAAGGTCCGCTAAGAGATATATCAATGCATTTGAAACCGATGCTAAAAAAATAAAAAATATTGAAGAACGTTTAGAAAAGTTGCAGGGCAGTGTTGCACATAATGTAGGTTTTGAAAATAATCCTGTTTACAAAGACATTATTTGGATGATAGATAGAATAAAAGAACTCGAGACAAAAAAATAAGTCAAAGGCTTTGCAAATAAAGTAGACCTTTTATCTTCAAAGTAAACCAAAAAGCCCATCTGTTAGGGCTTTTTAAATGGTTACTAAGGTTTTTTATATAGGCTTTTTAAAGTATTTAAAGGGCCAAAAACTTGGAGTTGATGCCTTTTGAAATATACTATTGTAAATTTAGTAGCTTCTTCTAATCTAAATGCCACGCTTGACCTATACAATCTTGCAGTGAGCATTCCAAACATTGAGTACGAGCCAGAGCAGTTCCCTGGGGCAATCCTAAAATTACAGGAGCCAAAGGTCAGCATGCTTTTGTTCAAAAACGGAAAAGTAATTTGCAGCGGTGCAAGCAGCGAAAAGCAGATTGCCCAAGCAATCAGAAAAGCAAGTAAACTTATTCACGGAATTCAAAAGCAAGTAAAAGTTCAGAGAATTGTAAAGTACCAAGTTGTAAACCTTGTTGCAACAGCAAACCTGAACCAGAATCTTGACTTGTTCCAGACCGCAATGAGCCTTGACAATGTTGAGTATGAGCCAGAGCAGTTTCCGGGAGCAATCCTGAGAATTGCAGACCCAAAGCTTACATTGCTTTTGTTCAAAAACGGAAAAATGATTTGCGCAGGAGCAAAGAAGGAAAGCCTTTTGAGAAAAGGACTGAAGGTTGCTGAAGAATTGGTTATTGGCAAAAAGAAAAAAGCCGCAAAAAAGCCAGCTAAAAAGGCAAAGAAGTGACTGGGAAGATTCCGGCAAAGTATTTGGATATTCTCTTCAAGTTACTTTTAACCCTATAATAGCAATAACAAAGCAAACGGCTTGAAAGTAAGCTTTTTAAAGTCTCGCAAACAGAAATATGTCTGATTAGCGGCCATGCCACGAGGGAACCACCCGGTCCCATCTCGAACCCGGAAGTTAAGCCCCGTAGGGAAAAGATTCGCACTGAGTTGTTGCTTGGAGCGATCTAGATGCTGCTAATCGTTTTCCAATTTTCTAATTGTTTAAATTTATCAAACCCACAACCTAAGCCATAGGCAAAAGAAATAGCTGTTTATTGTATACTCCCTTAAAAAAAAGCATTATATAGTAGATTAAATCTATTAATTTAGAAATGAATCTAAAAGGAGGATTTCTGGCAACTTTGTTTATTTTACTGATTTCAATAAATGCCAGTGCAGAAGTAGTTGTTTCCGACGTAATGATTGGCACACCAGAAGTACTGTGTCCAACCGAATGCGACGACCTTGATCCCTGCACAAATGACTATTGCCTGCAGGGAGAATGTGTGTTTGAACAGGAGCCTGAGAAAACAGAGTGCGGAGACAAAATGGAATGCATTGAAGGAGAATGTGTTGAAGAAAAAACGCTGTCCACTGTTGTTATTACTAGAGAAACTGGCGCAAAACCAACTGCTGCAGCAATCCTGGTTGTTTTGTTGGTTCTTTCAATGATAATTCTTGTGATTCAAATTAATGACAAGGAATTACTGCTTTCATTTGGAAGAAGACTTCTTGGCAAGAAATAGATGATTATTGCATTGTCCTTGCCTTCTTAGTTTCTTATTTAAACCAATTTACGGCCTTGGCACAACTTTATATTTCTCTTAGAACTAGTATTACAAGGTTGGAAGGAAATGACCGTTACAATTAAGAAAAACGTTGACGTTCAAGCAACAGTTGAAGCAACCCAATTAAAATATCAGGTAAAACGAGACTTGTCTGGAGACGTGCAATTTACAAACTGTACAAATGTTGGAATTTTAAACTGCCAGTCTACCGGAGGAGGCGGAACAGACGTAACAGTTTCTACAGGAACAACTGCAGGATTTAATTTTTTCAAAATACCCAAAGTAAGACTTAAAGTGTACAGCAGTTCAACATTAGCAACGGGTAGTTTTAAGTTTAAAGCAAATGGAGTAACAAAATTATCAAGCAGATTAACAGGAGTAACTTATACAACAACCACCACTACCGTTACACCAACAACCCCAACAGTAACATTAGCAGGTGCATCTCCAAACATACTAACTCTTGTTATAACAAAAAACACGATTACCTCTGTATGGGCTACAATGGTTTCACAAGCTCAAAGAAACCAAAAAGCAACAATAATGAAGTAAGCGCCTTCTTAGTTTCTTATTTAAATCTATTGCAGTTTTTATCTTTGGGGATTGGATGCCAGAATTGCCGAAAAAAGACGAAATAATCGGGAGAATCAAAAGCATTGACAAGCAACAGCTTTTCTTTATCCTAATGCTGTTTATGCTGGCCTTTGGAGTAAGGAGCCACCTGCTAAAGTATGATTATCTTTTTGGATTTGACAGCTATTTTCACGCAAGAATGACAGGCATTCTGATTGAAACAGGTGAAATTCCAACAGTTGACCCGCTTGCATACTATTCTGTTGAGGGAGGAATGGGCCCTCCACAAAATGTTTTTTTCTGGCAGTTTTCTGCACTGCTTTACAATGTCGCCACCCTTGGAGGAGCGTACAACAAAGAATTGTGGATAATGTTTGTCAAGGTTCTGCCCGCGTTATTCGGGGCATTGACTGCGGCCGCAATGTACTTTTTGGGAAAAGAGATGTATGGCCGAAAAGCAGGCTATTCAATGGCACTTATTGCAGCCGTTGTGCCAAGTTTTGTTTACAGAACTCTTGCAGGATTCTTTGAAGAGGATTCACTTGGGTTCCTTTGGCTTATTATCGGACTTGTGTTCTTTGTAAGGGCAGTGAAAGATCCTGTCTTCAACAGAAAGGGAATAATCAATGCAGTGCTTGCAGGAGTCTTCTTTGCAATCATGGCCTGGACCTGGGAAATGTTCCTTTTGATCCCACTTGTACTAGGAGCATACTTTGTGCTTGGCACAACCCTGATTTACACAAAAAAGGGATGGCAGAAGGCAATTGACTTTGTTAAACTGTTCTTGATTTCGTTTGGAATTTTTGCAATAATGGCAAGCCTAAATTATGGAACAGGCTGGTATGAGAAAGCAATTGGATACGCATCCCAGTCAATGACAAAGATAGCTCTTGCTTTGGGCCTTCCTGAAAGTGCAGGAGTTGGCCTTGTGTTTTCAGCCATTGTTCTTCTTGGATCATTTGTAATTTACATTGCTTACACAAATAGGACAGAGGAAAAGAGAAAGTCCGGTGCCAAGACAATTAATATTATTGTGATAATTTTGCTTTACTGTTCAATAATTGCAATGGCAGTAACATTCCTTTCAATTCCTGCTTTGTTCCAGGAAACAAGTGTTTTGGGCCAGACAGTCGGAGAGGAAAACACAGGCAAGCAATTCTTTGGAATTAAGTACAATGCATTGATTATTTTGCCGGCTTTGGCACTTTTGCTTATTCCAATCAGGCTTTACCGAAACAAAAACGAGCATCTTAGCCTGATGATTTTTTTCTGGATTATGATTACCTGGTTTATGGCTTGGTACAAATTAAAATTCACTTACACTTTTGGACTGCCGATTGCTGCAGCCGCAGGCCTGATTACCGTGGAAATCTTTTATTATCTTAAAGACAGAAGCCATGCCGAAAGAAAGGCAGTTGTTCTTGCGCTTGGATTTATGTTACTTGTTGGAATTGCATCTGCAACCATCTTTGTACCTGACAAAATACCTCATATCGAGGAAGGCTATCCTGACTGGAAGTCTGCATTGCTTTGGATGCAGGACCCTGCAAACATTCCGACTGACGCAAAGATGTTCAATTGGTGGGATGAAGGCCACTGGATTAGCTTTGTTGGAGAAAGGGCAGTGAGCGCTGATAACAGAAACGCGAGCTTTGAAGCCAATCGTGACTTTGGATTGTTTGTGGTTACCTCTGATTTAGATGAGGCATTGAACATTGTGAGAATCCACAATTTTGACTACATCATTTTTGACAGCAGCATGTTCCTAAAGGTCGGCTCTCTTGGAAATTATGGTTATGACACAATTAACAGCAATGACCCAAGAATTGTCAAATTCTTAATTGCACCGCATGCGGCAACACAGTGCAGTGAGGAAAGCACAGGGTACTATATCTGCGGGCCGAACAACCTTGATGCAGCCAGCATGGCAAACATTCCTGCAAAGTGGACAACTACCTCAAATCAGATGTATGACAATGGCCAAGGAGTAACAATTCCGCTTTACATTTACAGGGCTGAGGACAACAGCGAGCTTTACATCACAAACCCTGCAATCAACGAGAGTATGCTTGGCAAGCTTTGGTTCAAGAATGACGAGGTAATGCAGTATTTCGAAGAAGTTTACAGCAAGCAGGGAATGAGAATATTTAAGGTAAATAAGGAAGCCGTTGAATTGTTACAATAATAAAATGGTTCTGTTTTAAATCCTTAAAGCCTCTTAATGATGCATATGCAGCTGTTAATTATAACGCTTTTGGCCTGTTTTGGATCCGCTTTCGCGGTAACAAACTACTTTTTGCCGTTCTTAATTTCAAGAATGAAGAAACGGGGAATTGTGGGCATTGACCTAAACAAGATTGACAAGCCAAAGGTTTCCGAAATGGGAGGCATTTGCATCTGGCTTGGCTTCAGCACAGGCATTATTGCAAGCATTTTTATTTTCTCTTACTTAAAATGGATTGACATAAATCTGACTTTTCTCTTAGCTGGGCTTAGCACAATTGCAATGGTTGGCTTTCTGGGAGTTGTAGATGACCTTGTTGGATGGAAGAACGGCATAAGGCAATGGCAGCATGCATTGATTCCAATCTTTGCAGCCCTTCCACTAATGGCAATAAAGATAAGCAACCCGCCTCTTTTCCTTCCATTCATTGGATTTGTTCCGGCAGAATATTTTATCCCATTCTTTGGAGTGGTTAGCTTTGGGCTAATTTACAGTTTAATTCTTGTGCCAATAGGAGTTACCGGGGCAAGTAACGCAGCAAACATGCTTGCAGGCCTAAACGGACTTGAGGCAGGACTTGGTTCAATAATTCTTGCAACAATGCTTGTAATTGCGGTTGCACAAGGCCAGATTGAAACCGCCGTTCTTACAGTAACAATGCTTGGGGCACTGCTTGCATTCCTTCGCTTTAACTGGTTCCCTGCAAAGGTCTTTGGGGGAGACGGTCTAACTTTGATGATTGGGGCAACAATTGCAACAGCGTCAATATTGGGAGACATGGAAAAGATTGGTGTCCTGTTAATGGCAATTTACTTTATTGAACTTTTCTTAAAGGGAAGATTTAAAATGCAAAAGGAAGGATTTGGCATTCCAACAAAGAAGGGATTCCTAAGAGCGCCACATTACACAAGCAGCGTTACCCATGTAGTAATGAATCTTGGAAAATTTACCGAAAAACAGGTTGTTGGAATAATTCTGCTGGCACAAGTGGCAATAAGCATCACTGTGTTCTCAGTTTCATACTTAGGGCTTTTCTAAGTGACTTTTATGAATGGAAAAAAAGTTTGCCTTGCATGCAGTGCAGGCGGCCATTTAACAGAACTGATTCAGCTTGAAAGTGCATGGAAGACTTTTCCTCATTATTTTGTTTCAGACAAAAGGCTTAATGCAATAGACCTTGGCAAAAGGGAAAAAGTTTATTTTATCACCTGCCCAAGGAGAAATCCACTAAAACTTTTGTGGAATGTTGGGCAATCACTCTCAGTTTTTCTAAAAGAAAGGCCTTCAATTGTTGTAAGCACAGGGGCAGACACCGCGATTCCAACCTGTCTTATTGCAAAGCTTTTTGGAAAAAAGGTTGTTTTCATTGAGTCATTCTGCAGAATAAAGGAGCCAAGCCTCAGCGGAAAGATAATGTACAAAATCGCTGACCTTTTCCTAGTGCAATGGGAGCAGAACAAGGAATTTTTTCCAAACGCTGTCTTTTCAGGGAGCGTGTTTTAAATGAAGATTTTTGTAAGTGTTGGAACCCATCCACAGCCATTTGACAGGCTTTTGAAGGAACTGGACAGGATTGCTGCAAGTGGAAAGGATATTTTCTTTGCACAAACAGGAAATTCTTCGTTCCAGCCAAAAAACTTCAAGTCAAAGAAGTTTTTGGACGAAGGCGAATACAAGGCAAGGATAAGAGAAGCAGGGCTTGTGATAAGCCATGGCGGAGCAGGCACAATGATTAATGCCTTGCTTGAAAAAAAACCTCTTTTGGTTGTGCCAAGGCTTGAAAAGTTTGGCGAGCACACAAATGATCATCAGCTTGACCTTGCAAGGGCATTTGAGGCAGAGGGAAAAGCAATTGCTTTGGAAAACATTTCCGACCTTGAAGCTACAATTGAAAGAACAAAAAGTTTTAGGCCAAGGCTTGCAAGCAACAAGGATTTGCTTATTGCAAAAATAAGGGACTTTCTTGAAAAAGCCTAAGCTCGCATCTGTTTAGAATTGCATCTGCAATAAAAATGCATCTGCTTTAGGCCTGCAACTGTTTTAGGCCTGCAACTGTTTTAGGCCTGCATCTGCTTTTTGAGCAAGGCAAGGCCTGCGTCAATTCCAACTGTTTTAATGCCAAGCCTTGTAGCCTTTTCAAGATTCATTGGCAGTTTCATTGGCCTTGTTGCCTTCAAAGGAGATTCGGCCGTTGAAATTGGCTTGATAAGTTTTGGGTCAAAACCAAAGGCCAACGCAATCTTTACAGCAAAATCATACTTGCTCAAATAGTCTGTGCCAAATATGTGGAAGATTCCTTTTTCATAAAGATCAACAAGTTCAAATGCTGCCTTTGCAACATCGTCAATTAGTGCAGGCTGTGAAAATTGGTCGTTTACAACTCCAAATCTCTTTCCTTCTTTGAGATTTTGCAAAACCCAGGTCACAAAATTCTTTTCACCTGGCTTGTTGAAGCCGTAAAGGTCTGTTGTCCTGATTATAATAAAATTTTCAAGTTTTGAAACGACTTTTTCAGCCTCAGCCTTGCTTTTGGAATAAGTGTTTACTGGTTTCAGTTCGTCTTCCTCGGTGTAAGGCTTTTCAGTCCTGCCGGAGAACACAAAGGCTGAAGAAAAGTGGACAAGCTTTGCATTGTTTTCTTTGCAGGCCTCTGCAAGGTTTTCAACGCCTGAAACATTTACCTTGAAACATTCTTCCCTGTGTTCCTCGCACCAGTCAACAGCCGTAACCGCACTGCAGTTTATCACAATTGCAGGAGAAACCTTTTCAAAGAATGTGCGTATTGCGTCAAGGTCTGTTATGTCAAGCTCAAATTCCTCAATACCCTCTGGCTTTGGGAAAAAAGTGTCAACTACTTTGAAACCCTTTTCCTTGAAAAGCCTGGAGACCTTTGTTCCAAGAAAGCCTGAGGCGCTTATTACTGCAACTGTTTCTTCCGGCATAAAAAAATCACCTTAAAGGTATTCAGGAAGCCTTTTCCTATAAAAGTCAATGGTCTTCCTTAAACCAGTGTCCAAAGAAGTTTTTGGCTGCCAACCAAGCTCTTTCTTTATCAGGCTAAAGTCTGCGTAAAAGTCGCCTATGTCAATCTTTTTCTTTTCATCAGGCCATTCCACAAGCTCGTAGGAACCAGAACCTGCAATTTCAACAATCTTTTTAATAAAGTCAATAAATGCAATCTTTTCACCTGAACCAATTGAGTAAAGCTTGCCATTGCTTTTGGAACTTTGCACTGCAAGAACCATTGCGTCAACCGCGTCCTCTCCAAAATTGTAATCCCTTATCTGCTTTCCGTCGCCAAAAACCTTTATTGCCTTGCCTTCAAGCGCCAGCCTAATAAACCAGTTCATTATCCCAAATTTTGGATGCTGCATCTGGCTTCTTGGACCATAACAGTTTGAAACACGAATTGCACAAGAATTTAGGCCGTAATAACTGTTGTAAAGAATGTGATACTGGCTTGCAGCCCATTTGTTAACACTGTAAATGTCCATTGGATGCGGAGTTGTTTCCTCGTCAACAGGCAAAGTTTTGGGAGCCCCTATTTCTGCCCTTGTGCCTGCAAAAACAATCTTTGCAGTGTCATTATACTTTCTGCATGCCTCAAGAACATTCAAGGAAGCAAGAAGATTTGCTTCAATGTCGTTAAATGGGTCAACCATTGACTGACCGTGAGTGCTTTGCCCTGCACAGTTCATTACAAAGTCCTGTCCTTTTACCGCTGCTTCAACAGCCTTTGAGTCAGACATCTTCTTTTTAACAATTGAAATTTTGTTTTTAATTTCAGTAACATTTGCCATGTTTGCGCCAAGGTCTGGCAGCATGCCGTCAAAAACAGTTACTTCTGCGCCAAGGCCAACTAGCTTGTGGGCCATTGTGCTTCCAAGAAATCCAAGGCCTCCGAAAACAATTGCTTTCTTGCCCTGCATTTTTTCAAGAGAATATGTGTCGGACATTCGTAGAATAATCTGCCTCTAAAGCTTTTTTAACCTTTTGAGAGTTATTCTTTCTTAGAAAGCTATTTTAAGGAGCCATTAGAATGGAAAAAGACGCAATCAGGGCTGAAATAAGGGAAAAAATCAAGCAATTTGTTACATTGCAGCAAAATGAAAAGAAATTTGTGCCAGGCAAGAGCAAGGTACAGTACAGCGGCGCAGTTTACGACGAAAGAGAGGTTTCGGCAATTGTTGACAGCGTTCTTGACGGATGGTTTGGAGTAAGCAAAAAAGCCTTTCAATTTGAGGAAAAGCTTGCAAAAACCATTGGAACATATGGCTCAATTGTTACAAACAGCGGAAGCAGTGCAAACCTTTTGGCAGTAACAGCATTAATGAACAAAAAATTAGAAGGGCATTTGAAACAGGGAGACGAGGTAATAACTGTTGCAACAACATTTCCAACAACCTTAAACCCAATTATTCAAAATCAGCTAATGCCTGTTTTTCTTGA
>JAFCCH010000067.1 GCA_017610265.1 Nitrososphaerota archaeon | reverse complement strand
TGTAATGGGAAATATGATTAATTCAAAGTGGATTGGCAAGGACATTGTTTCAGGCATTAGGCAGATTGTCGGAGGCGAACTGGTCGAATATACTGACATGCTCTCCGAAACAAGGGAGGAAGCAGTTCAAAGAATGGTTGCGGAAGCAAAGCATCTTGGAGCCAACGCCGTTGTTGACATGAAGTTTACTACCTCTACAGTAATGGAAGGAGCTGCCGAAATTCTTGCCTATGGCACTGCTGTCAAAACAAGGAAAGCCAAAAAATAATTAGCCTGTTAAAACAAACTTTATTAGTTGCCTTGCTGAAAATTTCTTTCCATACATTAAGGTTTCTGCCCTGAACAGCTTTGCAGTTATAAAAATTATTGCGGCAGTTGAAAGCAGCAAAAGCAAAAGGCTAAGAATTATTTCTGTAGGGGTTATTGTCCCAAGGAAAATTCTGATCATCGCCGTTATTGGCGCAGTCAAAGGAAAAAGGGTTATTGCAGTTGCAAAAAGCCCTGTTGAATTGCCTGTCATAAACATTGTGCTCATTGCAGGCACTAAAGCAAAGCCTGTCAGAATGCTTCCAATCTGTTGTGCCTCTCCTCTTGTTTCTGTCAGAACTCCAATTGCTGCAAGAAGTGAAGCATAAAGCAAGTATCCAAGAAAGAAGAACAGGAAATACAATCCAATTGTTTGAAATGCAAAGGCAGAACTAAATGCGTCTGCAAATATTTCCGGAGCCATGAGAAAGATTACTGTTGTTCCCACAATTACCCATCCAAAAAACTGGATTAAGCCAAGCATTGCAAGACCGACAATTTTTCCTGTTAAAAGTTGTGTAAAGGAAACAGATGAAACGAGGATTTCCAAAATCTTGTTTTCCTTTTCTTTTGCAATTCCCTGAAGCATAAAGTTTGCCGAAAGGAAAATTGCAAGAGAGAAAACCATTGCAATTGTTGAAGGGAATGCAAAAAAGTAATAGCTTTTCTGCATCAGGCTGAATTCAGCAAGGCTTATTTGCCTGCCGCTAAAACTCATAAGAATCCCACCAATAAGCAAGAGAGCTGGAAGTGCAAAAGCAAAGAACTTGTATTCCCTTCTGGCAAAGTTCATTAGGAATTCTTGCTTTGCTACCTTCAGGGATTTATCCATTTTTCTGCCTCCGCAACTTTGATAAAAATTTGGTTAAGTGACAGTTCTTTAACATCAAATCTGTTGATAATCGTTTCCTTGTCAACCAGTTGTTTTAGGATTCCCTGCGGTGTTGAGTCAACCCTTAAAAATAATTCTGCCGAATTGTTTCTGATTTCCGCGTTCTCAAGCCCTTCAAGTTCAGGAAGCTCTCCTTCAAATTCCACAAAAATGCTGTGGCTTGCATAACTTTCCTTTATGTCGTCAACCCTTCCATAAAGGACCCTTCGCCCGTGATTAATCATCAATACACGGTCGCATAATTCTTCTACTTCATTCATCATGTGGGTGCTAAGAATAACGGTTTTGCCACCTCTCCTTTCCTCCATAATAATCTTTTTTACAACCTGCCTATTGCTTGGGTCAAGGCCTGCAAACGGCTCGTCAAGAATTAATAGTTTGGGATTGTGAATCAATGTTGTGCAAAGCTGAACTAATTGCCTTTGCCCCTTGCTCAAATCTTTTACCTTGCTTTTTAGCTTATTTGTTAAGCCAACTCTTTTCAACAGCTTTAATGCGTTTTCACTTGCTGTTTTTTTGTTTATCCCCTTTAAGGAGGCAAGGTAAAGCATGTTCTCCATTACGGAGATATTGTCGTACAAACCGCGTTCCTCTGGCAAATATCCAACAAGCCCTTTTGTTTCCTCGGAAAATGGTTTTTCAAGAATGTCAATTTTGCCCTTGTCTGGCTTAATAAAATCCAGAAGCATTCTGATAATAGTGCTCTTTCCTGCTCCATTTGGGCCAAGCAAGCCAAATATTTCACCGTAATCAATCTTGAAATTAACACCGTTTACAGCATCAGTGCTTGCATAAGACTTGAAAACATTTTCCAAAACAATACAGGGCATTCGCTATTAAGAGGATTAAACTCATTTAAATAGCTTAGTAACAGGGCAAGGATTGTTATCCAACAGGCTCAAACAGCATCAATTAGGCATTTTTCCTAACTTCATTAACCGCCCTTACAAAGAAACCAGCGCTCCAGGCAAAAGGACGCTCACTTTTCAGGAACAAGCCGTTTACAGGCTTTCCCTTTTCGTCAAAAACCTCGTGCACAATGCCGTTCTGGTTAATTAATTCGGCAACACTTCTTAGGGTTTGCTTTGCCTCCTTTTTCCATCCCACCTTGTAGAGGGTTATTGCATTAAGGCAGCCAAGCCAGGGCCAGCTAAAGCCATTATGGTAATTGTATTCCTGTAATGGCAAAAGGGTTGGAGGAATTCTCCACAAAGGATACAAAGGATAATTTGTTTTCAAAGGAACCTTGTTCATCTGATGCTGTTTTATCTTGTTTAAAATCATCTGGCTTTGGGCCTTGTCTGCAACTCCAAAGTCTATTGCAAGAAGGTTTCCGTCTGTTGCAAAAAAGTCGTGTCGCCTAAAATCAATCCAGTCAATGTAATAATTGCCCTCCCAAAACTGGTGGTTAATTCTTTCCTTTGTGCGCAGGGCAAGGTTCTCAAACCTTTTTTGAACAGAGGGCTTTTCCAAAAGTTCAGCCATCCAGGCAAAATCATTCAAGGCCTTGTAAAAACAGCAGTTTGTGTAAAGCACGTTTCCAAACTTCAAAACTGTTTCAGCCCAGTTTGCAAAAACCCTTTCCTCAATCAAAGAATCGTTGTCTCTGTCCTTGCTTAAAAGAAATTCAACTGCCTTTGTTGCCTTTGGAAACATTTTTTTGGCAAATTCCAGGTCCTTTGATTTTTTTACATAGGCTGCAAGTGTTACAACAAACAATGCTGTTGAGTCAATTACAGAGCCGGCTAAAAGCCTGTACCTTGGCTTCAATCCAAGGCTTATTTGGTTTGGAATAATTCCACTTGGCCTTTGATTGGATGCAAAAAGCTCAAGGTTGTTTTTAACAACTCTAAAATCGTTTAAGTGAAGTGATCCAAGTGAAGCAAAGAAACCATGCCTTGCCCAGTACTGGTGAAGCCGCTTGCTTTTTCTTCCTGCAACAATTCCCTTGTCAGTATAGCAGTGCCTCAAGTCATTGTAGGCAATCTCATAAGCGCTTTTGACACTGGTGTGCATGACCCCTAAAACCATATAATTAAAGGCGTTTGAAAAATATTAACCTATGGGTTTTGCGAATTTTTTTCACACAAGCTTCTTATTCTTTTCCTTCTTTTAAAAGAAAAAAGGGGGTGCAAATATGACTTGTTATTCAGTTCCAGTAACTGTAGCAATAGTTCTTTTTGCGGCAAGAAAAGTTTTGGGAAACAACAGTTACTCATTGAAACTATTGAATCTTTTGCTTGCAGCTGGTTCAGTAATGCTTGTAATAGACCATTGGTGGAATCAGGAACTTTTCCTTTTAGGAGACGGGCTTGCTTCAGACCTTTTCCTTGGAGTTCTAATGACTTTGGGAACAGTAGTTTTTTGGGGAATTCTCCTCAAAACAGGACAATTTAAAACAAAAGACATTGCAAACGCCAGGGCATAAGCCCTGTGCTTATTTTTCTTTTTCAAAATAGCTTAAAAGTATACTGCCAGCGTCATCCAGGCTTTTTCCAAAAGAGACAATGCCTTCTTTATGGCCAGCCATTACCATTATTTTTTTTTCTTTAACATCTGTTTCTTTGAAAAGTCTGATTACCTCTTCAGCCATTTCCGGCGTGCCATATTCTGCATCTTTTTTAGTTGTCGGAACTTTTTCCAGCAATTTTTTCCAAAAAGCAAGATTGTGAACGTGAATTACTGCATTAATGCTTTTATCCGACTGATAGATAACTGCATGGGTCATGGCCTCTGAAGAAGCTTTAATTGGCCCTTTGCATTCAACCCAATTTTTTTCAATACTATAATCTGTTACAATAGTGTAATGTTCCGGTTCCAAAGAAGCAATGCCTCCTGTTGCAGTGCCTGAAATAATAAATTGGTTTTTTTCAGGTCCTCTCACACTAATATTTCCAAAGCCAACTCCGTTTTCAAACATTCCAATTAAGCCAAGCTTAAACATTTTAGCTCGCCAAGCGTTTATTTCACTTAACAGGCTTTCAGAAACAGAATCTGCTTTAATCCAGTCGCAATTAAATTTTACATACCCTTCTTCCGGCATACAATCACTTTTTTTCTGGAAACAATTCCAGAACGCCTTTTTCATTTGCCTTGCAAATTCCCCTTTCGCAAATAAGGCCTGTTACAAGCCTTGCAGGTGTTACATCAAAAGCGTAGTTTGCAGCAGGGCTTTTTTCAGGCGTTAGCAAAACCTTTTTCATTTCACCATCGCACATGCCCTGAATATATTTTACTTCTTCGCCACCCCTTTGCTCTACAGGAATTTCTTTAATGCCGTCTCTCATAGTCCAGTCAAAGGTTGAAGAAGGCAATGCAACGTAAAACGGGACATTGTTGTCCTTTGCAGCAAGTGCTTTAAGGTAAGTTCCAATTTTGTTTGCAACATCTCCAGTGTAGGTTGTTCTGTCTGTTCCAACAATGCACATGTCAACAAGGTCGTGTTGCATTAAGTGACCGCCAACATTGTCAGGAATTATTGTATGAGGGACCCCATGTTGTCCAAGTTCCCATGCAGTAAGTCTTGCCCCCTGGTTTCTTGGCCTGGTTTCGTCAACCCAAACATGAATTGCCTTTGTCAAAAGCAGCATAAATTGGGGCTGTTGCCGAACCATAATCTACAAATGCAAGCCATCCTGCATTGCAATGGGTCAAAATGTTAACTGTTTCGCCTTTTTTCTTTTCAGCAAGTTCCTCAATTATTTTTAGACCATGCTCTCCAAGCCTTTTGCAAAAATCAGAGTCCTCGTCAGCAATTTTTTTGGCTTCCTCAAAAGCAATCTTAACCTTTTCTTCCCTGTCTTTTCCTTTCTCCATTGCCTTTAACTGCCTTTCAACACCCCAGGCAAGGTTTACAGCGGTAGGCCTTGTTGCCTTTAATTTTTCACCTGCTTTCTTTACAAAATCGTCAAAGCTCTCTTCAGAAGCTTCCAATGCAGCAATATACATTCCAAAGCCGGCGGTTGCACCAATCAAGCCAGCGCCCCTTACATGCATTTCCTTAATCGCTGCAGCAACCTCGTCAACAGTCTTTAAATTCTCAATTACAAATTTGTGCGGCAAAGTCCTTTGGTCAATGATTTGAACAACTTTATAATCTCCGTCCTTTATCCAAATTGTTCTAAAATGCTTTCCTTCAACATTCATTAAATCACCTTCAAAATTTATCCTCATTCTTCTTAAAAATCATTCCCACTCAATAGTTCCGGGTGGCTTGTGAGTAAGGTCAAAGAAGACTGCTCCAATTCCATTCAAAGCCAACACTTCATCTGTTATCTTCTTCAAAACTTCTTCATCCAATGGATAAAACTTGGCAGTCATTGCCTCCATGCTATCAACAGGCCTTAAAACAATTGACTCTCCACCGCCATTAACCATTAGTGGGATCATTACTGTTGGAAACTGCCAAATATCCCGCATTAAACCAGCATCTGCAATTGCCCTCATCACAATAGCATCTGCCTGCTGTAAAAGAGCTATTCTTTCCCTTGTTAACGTAGCTTTAATCAATTCAATTGAGTCAATTGCATCAGGTGCAAGAAGCCTGAGAACACGATTGATTTCCTTTATTTCATTAGTAATCCTGGTACTTGCCTTTTCAAAGGTTTTCCAATCAGTTTCTCCTATTAAAATACAGGGGTGGGCGTAAGTTCTTGCATCTCCCTGAACTCCAACACTTTTAATTGGCAAAATCTCTGCCTGCAAGCCAAATTCTTTGGCAACAGACTCTGCCCTTTTTTGAATATCGCTTACATCTTCTAAAATTCCATTTGAACAAAGGCACCTAATTGCCAAGCCAGGGCCTGGAAAAGGGTGTCTCCAAACAAGTTTTTCAGACAAGCCAAGTTCTTTTCCAAGTGCACGAACCTCGTCCTTGTAAAGAAGGTTTAATGGTTCTACCACAAGACCTGCTTCAACCAATTTCTTAATTGAATCAACCCTGTTGTGATGGGTCTTTATTGTGGCTGAATGTTTGGTTCCTGCTGTTTCAATAGTATCGGGATAAATAGTGCCCTGGCCCAATAACCATTTTTCAGGGTTGAGGTCAAGATTTTTAAGTTCCCTGTTTTGAATATCAATAAACTTTTGGCCAATTGCCTTTCTTTTTTCCTCTGGGTCAACAAGGCCCTTAACACAATCAAAAAACTCTTTTTCGGCATTTATAACATGAAAATTTCCAAACCCAAGTTTTTCAAGTTGCCTGCCAACCCAAGCACTTTCATCCTGCCTCATAAATCCAATGTCAACATGCAGGGCATAAACCCTTTTTTCTCCAAGAGTCTTATGCAACAAAGCCAAAGCAACTGTACTGTCAACTCCGCCTGAGGCAAGCAAAAAAACATTTTTGTTTCCAACTTGCTCTTTTATTTCCCTGCACTTGAGTTCGATGTAATTTTTTATAGACCAGTCTTTTTTGCAGTTGCAAATATTTAAAACAAAGTTTTCAAAAATCTTCAAACCATTTGGCGTGTGAGTTACTTCTGGATGAAACTGCAATCCAAAAAATTTCTTGTCGAGATTTGCGATTGCTGCTTTTTCACAATCCCTTGTTTTTCCAATTACCTCAAAGCCGGCTGGTAATTCTTTTACACTGTCACCGTGGGACATCCAAACAGTTTCCTTTTCTTGCAGGCCCTCAAACAATCCCTCTTGTTTTAAAATTTCAAGTTGGGCTGTTCCAAATTCTTTTACTTGTCCCTGTTCAACCTTGCCTTCCAGAAGAAAAGACATTAACTGGTGGCCGTAGCATAGTCCAAGGACTGGCTTTCCTAGCTCAAAAATTTTCTTTGAAACTCTCGGCACTCCCTCTTCGTAGACAGAACTTGGGCCCCCACTGAGAATTATCCCGGAGCAGTCTTTAAGTTTCTCCAAGGAAGTTTCTGGCAGCACAATCTCTGAATAGACACCTAATTGCCTTACTCTTCTTGCAATAAGGTGGGCATACTGTGCTCCAAAGTCAACAACAAGTATTTTGTTTTTGTTTTCCATAAGAAAAAAGGAGTGGAAAAGACTTTTAAGCCAAGCTTTTTTTTATGTAGCAAATCCACGAAAGGTATTTAAGAAGAAAACCAGTATTTGAATACGTGTTGGGAGTTAAGGAGGCGAGTCACACCATTTAAATGGTTCCCTGGCTTGCCTCTTTACATTTATCTTAAACTTTTTTTAAAGGTGAAAAAACAGGATGTTTAACATTGACTTTTTTCACGAAAAAAAACCCGGATTTCTAAAAGTAAAAGAAGTAAAACAAGTTGAAGAAGCAGTAAATGAAGAACTAATAAAGAACATTAAAACACGTCATTTTATGAAGCAAATGGGCGTTGCTGTTCTCGGCACTGTTGTAGAAGGTGAACTTAGAAAGGGTCAGCAGGCAACAATTAACGGCAAGAAAACCAAAATTGGTGACCTTGGAGTAAACTTTAAGATGGTTTCAGTTGCAAAGCAAGGTGAAGAAGTGGCATTAAATTTGCCCGGAATAAGCAAAGAAGGCCTGTTTCCAGGAACGACAATTGAATTCAAGTAATTTTTCCTTTAATTGCATTTTAAACAGCCCTTAATTACCTTTAAAGATTTGTTACTTGTAGTAAATATTACTATCCACTAATTTTAGTCAACCCTGTCAAATGAATCATCCGAAACAATAAAATAGGTGAATCCTCTTTATTTAATGGGAGAATTGACATGACAGTAACAATCAAAAAGAACGTTGACGTGCAGGCAACGCTTGAAGCAAAACAACTAAAATACCAAATCAAGCGAGACCTAAGTGGAGACGTGCAGTGGACAAACATGACCCAAGTGGGAAATTTGACTATTAGTTATTGTTGTTTTTCAGGGGCGGGAAGTAGGTCAATTATTGGAACTACAACTAAGGGTTTTAATTTTGTCAAACTTCCTAAAGTAACCTACTCTGTAACAGGTTTTACTCCAGTCATATTTATCAAAATAAACGGGGTCACAAAAACTTCAACTTCTTTTGGTAACGGGGTTGTAACTGTAAGCGGCACATGGACTCCTACAACAAGGTCAATAACAACCACCGCCGCAGGTCCAAATAACATAACGCTTGTAATTTCTTGGCAAGATTTACTTGACTTTTCAGCAAATTTCGCAAGCAGTATGCAAAGAAATGACAAAGTAACAGTAATGAAGTAAAGCTTCTTTTTCAAAAATGGTTTGAAATCCCGTCTGCTTAACAGGTAGTAAAGTTTACTTCAAGTATAAATAGCTTTAAATACATTCCAGCAGCTAAATATTTTATTAATGCCAACGTGGCGGAGTGGTCAAACGCGCTCGCCTTGAGAGCGAGAGTCCGAGAGGGCACGCAGGTTCAAATCCTGTCGTTGGCGATAATAGATTAATTTCTACCCAATTAAACCAAACCAACTATTCCAGATAGCCCTTGCATTGAACACAACCGGCAGGTTTGTACAGCTGCTGTCGCATGTTCCATCATTGTTGCAGACGTCCAAAGTGTTGCCGTCTGCGTCGTCGCATTCTCCGTCACTTGAACAGGCTATTGTGCATTCTTCCACGGGTAAATTTTCGGCAGCTGGCTCTTCTACAGGAGGATTCTCGGCAGAATCCTCTTCTACAGGAGGTTCTTCTTCAACAGGTTCTTCTGCCAAAGGTTCTTTCACAGGCGGTTTTTCTTCAACTGGCTTTTCTGGCCCTGTTTCGTTATTGCACCAGCTAAATTCTCCAATGCCACAAAGTTCTTCAAGTTGTTCTTTCAAGGCATTGTTTTCTTCTTCCAAGGACTCATTTTGTTCATCCAATGCCTTGACTGCTTCTGTTAGCATTGTTATTGTTGCTCCAAGGTCTCTTCCTGTTGTGGCTTCGTCTATTTCCTCAATTGCCACCTCTGTTGTCATTGCTGTTGCCTGCATTGACCTCATTCCATTTGGTTTCTGCACAGCCGTCTTTTCTTTTTCATGTTTTGTGTAAGGCAGTTTTACTCTTGTGAATTCCGGTAGGGTTGAGTGATCAATTTCTCCGTCTGGACCTGTTTCCACTTGCAGTAATTGTTCTAATGCTTCCTGGCTGCTTCCTTCCCATCCTGGTGTGTGGTCTACATGGCTTGATGCAAATGATTTGCCTGTTATCATCAGGTCTCCGAGGAAATTTGAGTCACCTGTGGCTTGCAAGCTGCCGTTTATGTCTAATGCTACTGTTGGAGAGGAACTTATACCTAAACCTATTCCAACAAAGCCGCCGCTTTTGGCTAGTAAGATGTTTCCGAAAGAACCATTTGCATTGTTTCCTATACCACCTGGTCCTGTTGTTAGGCTAATGTCTCCACCGTCTCCTCCGTCACTTGGAAAACCTACACCTATAGTTGAAATTCCACCTGCTCCAGTCGTTAATTCAAAGTTTCCTCCATCGCCTCCAAGGCTTTCCATTCCAATAAAAGCATCTCCTCCAATTCCGGTTGTAATACTAAACAATCCTCCGTTTCCTCCGTAACTATTTTGTGCGTCTCGGACTGTCCCACCTTTTCCTGTTATTAATTCAATTGGTCCACCAGCTCCACCATAATTGATTCCTCCTGTTACACCATTCCAACCCCCTGGTCCTGATGCTATTCTTAC
>JAFCCH010000066.1 GCA_017610265.1 Nitrososphaerota archaeon | reverse complement strand
AACTGTTATTTGCACCCATCTCTCTGCATTGAAGTCAGAGGTTGTTAGGTATTGTGTGCTGTTGTTGCTTCCGAGGTTTGCTGCAAAGACACCATTGGTTACTGTCAAGCCATGTGTTTCCGTCCAAAGGGCAGTTCCACTGCTGTTGCTGTCAAAAAGTTCGAATAGGAATGTGTAATCGCCACTCAAAGCCTGGCCACTGCTGTTGGTAAGCTTTCCCTGCAGTGTGATTTCCTCGGAAATTGCAAACGCCGTTGGAAGAACAGCTAGGAGGAGAAGTGCAAGGCAGGCAAAAGCAAAGGTGTGACTGCTACATAACTCAACTCTGTTACTATTTGTTTTACAGGGGAGCTTTGCTTCTTTTTGGGAGACCTCGTTTGAGCTTGTTTCTTGAGGAACCACTTTTCTAAGTAGGGTTGTTGCTTTTGCGATAATTCCTGTTTCTTTGGAATTCCTCATGCTTTCTTGTCACCTCCCAATGACTATCTAAGTCGAGCGCCGCATCTGTATTTTTGCGCAGATTTTTCGTCCAACCAAGCAAAAATAACGTTAAAGTAGTATAAATAAGCGTTGTAATAGCCAAAAGAAAACCTTTTTTCTAGCTATTAAAAATTAGAGAGTTGAAAAATTTGAATTAGAATCCTTCTTTTTAAACAGTTGAAAAAAAGGCCAAAAAAGACTTTTTTTAAAAGGTTCTAAAGGCAGGGGATTTGCTCTAATCAAATGTTTACATTTAAATAATTTGCCCCTTAATAATTTCTTTATTAATTAAGCTAATTAAATGCCCCGATAGTGTAGTCCGGTTAAGCACTCGAGCCTTTCAAGCTCGTAGCCTGGGTTCAAATCCCGGTCGGGGCAATCTTTTTCTTTTTGGAAAAAAAATTGTATAAAAATAAAATTCTGCAGTATATAAGATGATTTGACTACCAATTGTTTAGGTTCACTGCGATAACCACAAAGACTGCAGCAAGACTATTTTAACTAAGAAAAAGAAGAGGGGATAAAACACATGATTTCTATAAAAGGCCTTATTATACGAAGCAACGAAAAACACATTGAAGACGGAATAGAAGTGCAAAGGATAACCATTGAAGAAGGAAAAAAGAAAACTTTGTGTTTTTTGTCAGGCGAACAAGCAGGCAAAGCCAGAGTAGGCGAATTTGTAGAAGTGCATGGCGAGCTAAAAAAATTCAGCTTTGAAGACAACTCTTTTGGCAAATACTTAGTAGTAACAAAATTGGAAAAAGTAACGCCTGCAAAATAATTTTCAATCAGACTCAAAGTTCAGTTGGGACAAAATTTGCTTTTCCGAAACAATAAAATAAGAGAACCTATTTAGTAAATTAGATGAAACTAAACAGCAGCAATTTAGCCTTTGCAGGAATAACCCTTTTTGTTTTGTCAACATTGGCAGCAATTGTTTCCTATCCAGACTATAAATTTTTGGGGCAGTTTTTAAGCGAGCTTGCGCTAAAGCCATTGCCATTTGTGTTTCTGACAATTGCATTGATGGGGGGAGGCATTATTTTCTTTGTTTTTGCCTTAAAACTTAGAAAGGTTTTTGGAAAACCTCTTACAGGGCAAGCTGGTTCAATCTTGTTTGCGTTTTCAGGCATGGCAATGATTGCTGTTGGGATCTTCCCACTTGGAGTAAAGCCATGGCATGGAATCTTTGCAGTTCTAATGTTTTTGCTAATGGGATTTTCAGCAATAACTCTGGGAATTGACAATCTTTTGGCAAAGCGCTTTTCCAAAAAATTTTCCTTGCTTTGTTTTGCATTTGCCTTAACTGAATTGATCTGTTTACTGCTTGGCTTTGGCCCGGTCTGCCAAAAAATTGTTGTGGCATTCTTCCTTGTATGGCTGTTCTATCTTGCCCTGCTTTTGAGGAAAAACAAACAATAAAATAGCTGTTTAAACATTGGTTGAATCAATGAAAAACCTTAAGATAAAACTCTTGTATATTGCCCTTGGATTCATTGCCTGGGTTGTTACTGAATATGTTACTGTTTGGGCTGAGCGAGGGCTTGGAGAATGGGCTTCTTACATGCCGTTTATTTTACTATTTTACATTGCATGGCCATGGCTTTATGCATACTTAATTTACGACAGAAACTGGGACAAGGGAAAGCTTATTGTTTCATCAGTGGTAATTGGATTTCTTTTGGAATTAACCTTTTTCCAAAATTATGCATTGGTTCAGTTGCCAACCGCATTCTACTATGTTCCTGCCTTGATTCTAATCTACAGTTTCTTGACGCTTGCGCCAAAGTATGCAGTGAAAAAGATTGCGCCAAAGCTTTGAATTAAATAGTTACTTTTGCAGCTTTTTTCGCTGGCTTTCTTCCAGTTTTTCAAGAAGCCATCCCTTGTGTTCTCTAAAGCCAACGTCGCCGCCCATGTGACCAACCATTATTGAGCGGTCAACCATTATTTTGTAGCCACATTCTTGAGCGCGATTGCACCAGACGGCGTCTTCTCCCCTGATCCTGTTAAGGGATTTATCCATTTCGGGAGCAAAAATAGGTCTTCCAAACTTTGCCTTAATATCGGCGTAAACCTTTGGCTTGCAGACAAAAAAGCCAAAGCCAATTACATCAATTTCAAAGAAGGCTTCCTTTGGCACATTTGCGATTCTGTAATAATCGCCTTTAATTTCTGAGACCTTGCATTTTCGAAAGTCAGCCATCTTCCGCCTTCTTTCATCATTAAACTTTCGCATTAGAACAGGCATGATTCCACCTGTTTTGCTACTAAAATATATTCCTGAAAGAATTGGAAAATCTTTTTCCTCGGCGTGTTTCAAAAGAGCAACAACTTGTTTTGTTGCAAAGGTCTGATCTGAATCAATATGCAGGACCCAGTTAAATGATTTTTTCTTGTGTGCTTTTTCAAGCCTTTCAAAAAGGGTTTCCCTTGCGTCGTGCAGGTAGGTATTGCTTACAGAAATAAATTCACTTTCAATGTCAAATTTGCCAAGCTGGGTTGCAAGGTCAAGCAGGCATTTACAGGTTGCAGCAGGCATTGTTTTGTAAAACGGTACAAGTATTGCAATTCTCATTCTAATCAATAGAAAGGGGTAACAGTCTTTTTTTAGGTTTATCTGTTAACAAAAGCCCTAAAATTAACCCTTTTGAGTGAAATAGTTACCTTTATATAGTTCCTTTGCTGCAATCTGTATATGAAGGCAAAAATTTTAGTATTGCTGGTTTCAATAGTGCTGTTTGCAGTTAATGCAAGTGCCTATGGATACTATTATGGAGGCGCTCCAGAATACCCTGTTTATCAAAGCAGCGAGTACTGGAATAATTATGTCTACCATGAAACATATACTTCAAGCGGAAGGTACTACAGTTACTACGGGCCATCATACTACAGCAACTACAACTACTACGGAAACTATGGAAACTACGGGAACTACAACAGTTACAGAAACTATGGATACGGAAGCCCGAATTACTTCCCTGGATACAATCAACACTATTACTACTATCCTTCAACAGTATACTACCACGCCCCATACTATTCAAACTATGATTACGACGTGCAGTACTACTCTCCGGGATTTTCACTAAGTGTTGCTTGGTAAAGTGGTTAAGTAGAGCTGAATCAGGCGAGGGAGAAGCTTTTTAAACCCTTTTTCTTTTAATTCAATTAGCTACTTTTTTAGTGGGTTATTATGGGTACTAGAAAGAAAGATACATCACGCTTCAAGAAGACGCACGCCAGGCAACGCTGGAAGTGGAAGAAGAAAAAGATGCGTGAAAAGCAGACAAAGAAGAAGTACCTGAGAAAGAGAGCTAAAAGCTAAAGCCTATTTTTTTCGCTCAAAGTCTCTTATGAAAAGAATAATAAACAAGTTTTGCCTAGATAATGCTATGAAAGCAATAAGGCAAGACGACACACATCACAGTGTGTTAAGCATTCTCTTGATAGGGCTTGCCATCTTGTTTGTGCTGTTTTTTGTAACAAGTGTTATGATGGCAGTAACTGAAACCCCAACAGGTTCGATTGCCGGAACGACCTACTGTAGTTCAAAGATTCAGTTTAATTCCTGTTTTGATGCAAATCCCAAAGAAGCAAAGCCTTCTGCGGAAGGGGTTTGTTGTGCTGAACAAAGAACCGGCGAAGCAGCAACCAACATAGACGAATTTTTTATGTGTGTTTACGTGGCCAGCGAAAACTGCCCCTAATTTAAATTAGGGGAAAGTAGTAAAGCAAAACAAAGCCTGCAATGAAAACCGCGTATTGAATATAAATAAGCCAATACATTTTTTTCATGTCAATTGCCTGCGGATCCTTTAAGGCAGACAAATAAAACGGGGTTGCTAAAAGCATTAGAAAACCAAGGCCAAGATAAGTTATTGGCAAAATTGTAAGGCTTGCAATAATGTAAGACAAAGCGCCAATTGTAAGTGCAGCATAGGCAACAAGTTTCATATTCTTTTCACCAAATAAAACAACTGAACTTTTTAAGCCAAGCTTTTCCTCATGGTCCTTAGATGACGTCCTGTAAAGATTGTAGCCACCAAATTGAAATCCAAGAATAAAAAGCAAAACCGCAATTGGTGCGTTAAAAGAAGGGATGAACAAAACCCAACCGGCATAAAATCTGAAAATTGGATTAATCAACGAACCGCTTATCAAATCTACAACAGGCCTTTTCTTCAGATTAAAAGGTTTCATTGTGTACAGAATCTGGTTAGCAAGCATTATCAAAACACAAACCATAAGCAGGCCAAAGCCGTTGACATAAAAAGCTGTTGCAATCGACGCTGAAACCAACAAAACAGAAAAAAGCAATGCAATCTTTTCAGGAACTTTTCCTGCAGGAATTGCCCTCTTTTTCTTCACATCATGCAATGCATCAGCGTGTCTGTCAGTATAATCGTTCAGGGCATAAAGGCATGACCACAAAAAGGCAAGGGAAACAAATCCAAGCAGAAATCTTGTCGGCTCAAGTTCAATGCCGTAAAGAAGGCCAACTGTTACAGCGGCAATTTGCCATGTTTCCAAAACTTTTAGACCACTCGGCAGGCCGCATTAACTGAATCAAACCATAGACAAATTTAAGCATACTAGAGTAAATGCGTTAACTAATAAATAGTTTACCTTCACAGTCTTCTTGACTTAAGATGCTTGCCCAGGTACTGTTTTATTCTGCCAATTTCACTTGTTAGGGAAACAAGCTGATTAATTTTTGAATTTCTTTTTTTAAGTTGAACTTGCCTCAGCAAAGTTGCAGTGCTATTTGCAGGCACAATAGTGTACTTAGGAAAGCTTGTTCTCAAATCTTTCAAAACTTTTATTTCGGCAAGGGACGCAAGACCCAATCCCCTAAGGCTTTTAACATCATCCCTTGGAAGGGTACTCCTTCTGGAAAAAGGACAATAGGCTCCAATTGCAATGCCCTTTTTTGAAGGCATTATTGCAAAAGAAATGTGGCCAAGAAATTTTCCATTTATTTTTTGCTTTGCAGCAAGCTCTGAAAGCCTTTGCTTAACAGCGTGATTTGAAACAAAAATTTGCTTCGAACCCTTTTTGAACTTGCCAATTATTAGTTCATAACTAAGCTTTTGTTTGTCTCCAACACCCATTGTATGAAGCTTTTTTTTCTTAATGTAAACGCCCCAAAGAGGTTTTGTTTCAGCCATAATAACTATGCATTTTTTGCAAATAAAAACATTACCCTAATTAATTTAAAAAAATTCAAAGGTTTTTAACGGTCTTTCTTATACATAAAATTAGGTTTCAAAAAGAGAAATTTTTTTGGCACTCTCAGGAGGTAAGCTGACAGAAAGGTATTTAAAGGAGTGCAGTAGATAATAGTAATAGTGAGAGCCTAACTATTGTTGCAAAACAATAGTTTTCCACAGACATGCGATTTTTTACCAACTCTGTTGGTAGCAGGGGAATTTGTTGGTTGCACTTTTCGTGTTGTCAGCATGCAGGCTCGATGAACACAAGATGAGTTCCACAGTTTTTTGTGGAATGATGTAGGCTTGTGTTGAATTGAGTTAAAATTTCAACAAACGCAAAGAATCCAATTCTAGATAAGTTTCCAAAGCATCTTACAACACTCACGCGGTGCGAATTTAATTTGCAATTTGCCAGAGGCGATTCATCCCAAATCTGGTGAAATGAATTGTCAGATGTAATTCCAGCTGATCCTGCTGGAGGATACTGCTATCGAAATTCGATTTAGACATGCAAGTTTTAAAGACGTAATGGCGTCTTTAGCGAACGGCTCAGTAACACGTGGGTAATCTACCCTTGAGATTGGTAAATCCCGGGAAACTGGGGATAATGCCTAATAGGCAACAGGTACTGGAATGTCCTTTTGCCCAAAGCTCTTGCACCATGCAAGCAAGCGCTCAAGGATGAGCCTGCGGTGGATTAGGTAGTTGGCGGGGTAAATGCCCACCAAGCCGTTGATCCATACGGGCCTTGAGAGAGGTAGCCCGGAGAAGGACACTGAGATAAGGGTCCTAGCCCTACGGGGTGCAGCAGTCGCGAAACCTTTACAATGCACGAAAGTGTGATAGGGGGATTTCGAGTGCAAGCTTTGCTTGCTTTTGCCAAGTCCAAAACACTTGGCGAATAAATGGGGGGCAAGATACGTGCCAGCCGCCGCGGTAACACGTACTCCATAAGTGGTATCCATTTATATTGGGCCTAAAACGTCCGTAGCTCGTTCAGAAAGTCCTTGGTGAAAGCAACTGGCTTAACCAATTGAATTGCCAAGGAAACTACTAGACTAGAGACTGGAAGAGGTTAGGGGAATTTCAGGGGTAGCGGTGAAATGTTATGATCCTTGAAAGACCACCAGTAGCGAAGGCGCCTAACCAGGACAGTTCTGACAGTGAGGGACGAAAGCTGGGGGAGCGACCCGGATTAGATACCCGGTTAGTCCCAGCCGTAAACGATGTGGACTTGGTGTCCTAGCACCTAAGTGGTGCAGGGGTGCCGTAGGGAAGCCGTTAAGTCCACTGCCAGGGAAGTACGCTCGCAAGGGTGAAACTTAATGGAATTGGCGGGAGCTCACTACAAGGGGTGGATGCTGCGG
>JAFCCH010000065.1 GCA_017610265.1 Nitrososphaerota archaeon | reverse complement strand
AGCTCTATTTCCCTGTGTTGAGGTTGTCCAGTCATGCTTTGTTATTACAAGGCATGGTGAATTGTCTGGTAGGCCGCTTACCTTAATCATTACTTCGATTGGCACAAGGATGTTCCAGGTTACTCCTGTCTCTGTGTTTGTGGCTGTTACAATAAACTCGCCTTCAAGTGTTTCGTTTCCAAACGCAAGGTCCTGAATGTTTTCTGAAAGCCTTATCTTAAAGAACTGCAGGCTTTCAGTGCTGTTTGCAAGAAGCCTTGTTCCGATAAATTGCTTTGAAAAATTTGCCATTGTTGTCCTGTCAAGCAATCCCTTAAACCTTCCTGACAATTCAACATTTTGTATTTCAATTTCTAAGCCTGTAGTATTTGTAATTTGTACTGGAATTGTTTCTTCTCTTGCGCCCCTTGTTTCCATTGTCTGTGTTATCTTGGCCGGGTTAAATTTCAGGACATTTGAGTCAACAATGCTTTCAACTGCTTCAGCGTAATAGCCTGGCTTTTCTGCCTCGACTCTTATAACTGTTCTTGGCTCTAGTTCAGGCAGATTAATTGTTGTTGTTCCAAAACCGTTTGTTGTGGCTGAAAAGAATAATTCTGTCTTGTCTGGGTTTCTTACACTTACCCTCACCAATGCTTCCTCTACTTCAAATCCTAATTCGGTTTCGTGGAGGGCAACAATCAATGGGGTTGCAACATATGACGAGACTGTTTCTGGATTAAGTGAAATTCTCATTTCGTTTTCTGAAACGATTGAGCTTGTAATTGTCTTTAGGAAAACAACTCTGCCGTCTGCTATTGCCTTTACTTCTATTGAGCCAAGGCCGATTGTGTTTGGAGTAAAATTAATTGCTCCTGAAATGCTTTTTCCTTTTGTAAAAGGGCCAAGGTTTACTCCGTCAATTGTTTTGATTGCAAGATTGCTTGCTGTAATTTCCTGTGCTCCGGCATTTTGAATTGTGTAATCGCTTATTGTAAGGCCCTCTGCTGTTATGAAGAGTTCGCTGTTGTCATACTGTCTTTCGCTGTTGTTTAAGATGCTGAAAGTAAATTCGTGCGGGCTTCCTGCTCTCATTTCGTAAGGGGCATAAATGTAAAGGCCTTTGTCCTTGTCGAGAATGCTTTCCCCACTGTAGCAGAAGTCTTCCTGACATTCTGATTCCTGTCCTTCTAGGAAGGTTAGGTCAAGTGTTTTTGCATAAAGGGCTTGCTTTCCTGAAACGCTTTCAGAAATTCCAAGTTCTGAGTCATCAGGTGTCCTAATGTAATCGCCTGATCCGTCTATTGCCCATGTTCTGTAATGCAATGGAAGTCTGGTGTAAGGGGTTATTTGTGTCTTGACCCTTATTTCAAATCCAAGGTAGTAATTGCCTGGGCTCATGTCTGGCCATCTTATATTAATCCATTTGGCGTCTCCCTCTGTTCCGTTTTCGCTGTCTTCGTCATAGCCTGTTGGAGGGGTAAATGAAGTGCTTTTTGCTGGAGCGTCTGCGTTTCCAACAACTGCGTCCTTTATTACAAGTGGATCGTTGATTAGCAATCTTTCGTCTCCCACTCTAAAGTGGACTCCGCCTGATTCATAGTCTCCTTCTTCCGGAACGCTTACTTTGAACATTACTGTATATCTGCTGCCTGCTCTTAGTGCCTGGACAACAGTTCCGCCCTCTCCTAAGATGCCTGCAAATTCTATCTTTGGAGTTCCAAGAATCATTCTTGGCTCCATTAAAGCGTCAAACTGAATGTTTTGCCCTGGCCAAAGCTGCTTTGGCATGGTGTAAACAGTCATGTAATTTGCGTGTTCTACTACAACATAGACTTTCTTGTCTGCCTTTAATTCAAACTGGCCTGTTCCATCTGTTAACGGAATCTTTCCAAGGCTTTCTCCTCTCTCTGAGAAGAATTCTGCCTCTGCTTCGTGAACTGATTGTAAGTCTTCGTCAATGGCGTTCACCATTACAATGGCGTCTCCAATAATCATCTTGACAGTGAATTCTGTAATTTCTCTTATGTCAATTACTTTACCCTGTGACTTGTTGTCTCCTGAGGCTGGATATTTTTCAATGTAAGCATAATAACCGTCTTCTTTCAGGCCTGTAAACTTTGCAACTCCTTCATTGTCAGTCATTTTTGGTTCGACCGGAACAAGCATTCCTGTTTCAAGGAACCTAATCTTTACCTTTGCGTTTTTGACTGGCTCGTCGTCCTCGTCCACAACTGTTACATTTACCCTTCCACTGTTGAATTCTGTTAGTGCCTCCATCTCTATTACAATGTCCTGGCTTGAAACTTCTTGTAATTCAACAATTTCGTAAAGGTAATCTGGGTGGCTTGCATAAATTGTGTAGTCGCCTGTGTCAGTTAATCTGAATACAAGAAAGCTTTCTGTTTCGCTTGTTTCTTTTTCTGCAATTGTTTCATTGTTGGCATTAACAAGCCTTGCCTTTGCTCCAACAAGCTCTGTGCCTGTGTCCCTGTCCACAATGCTTACATTCAGGGTTGCCTTAACTGTTTTTGCAACAACGACCTCCACTGACGTGCTTTCATCTGCTGTAACTGTAATGCCTGACTGTGCAGCCATTCCATACTGGCCTGCGGTATCCTCAATACTTACCCCATAAATGCCTGCTGTAACATCTGAAAAGCTTGCTTCCCCATAACTCTGGGTATATCTTTCATTAACCTTCAGGCCGTCACTGTCTAACAGCTTTACTGTAAAATTGCTTGAGACAATAATGTTTCCTGAGATGTCTTTTATTCTAACTCTTACACTTCCTTTTGCAACTGCCTTTCCTTCAAGCCTTATTTCCTGTGTGTCCCTGTTCAAAATGTAACTTTTTTGTGCAAATTCTGCAGGTTCAATTATTGTTGCCTGGAAGATGCCGCAGTCTTTTGGCTCCCTTACTGTAATTCTGCCGTCCATGTCTAGGTCAACAACTTCAAGAGGGCTTGGAGTAATCAAAGGGTTTTGGCAGCTTAGCCTTACTTTAATTGCCTTGCCTGTAATTGCTTCCCCTGCCGCGTTCTGGAACAAGATTGTTCTGTCAACAAAGTCCGGGGTTGTTTCCCTTAGGATGAGTTTTGCAAGAAAGCTTGATTCATTTTCAATAAAAAAGGTTTTTTCAGTGGCCTCAAAAGCAGTTCCGTCAATTTCGATTGCGTTAACTCTTAGTTCAAGCGTGCTGTTCATTAAAACAGGCACGACGATTTCACCGTTTTCATTTGTTATTGCTGAATTAACAATGCCTGCAATTGCGTAATCCACTTCAACGCCTTGCAACAGATTTCCTTCGCTGTCTTCAACCACTATTGTAACCATTGACTGTGGTGAAAGAACAAATGGCAAAGCCGCAAAGAAAACAATGGCTAATGCAATAAATGCAAGAAAGACAGCAAAGCTTGGGACAACTGCGTCTATTTGGTCAACTACATGATAAATTGGCACTTTGGCATCTATCTTGTCAAGTGTGTCATACCACTTGTCTTCCCATTGATGGTAAATTTCTTTAAGGTCCATTTTAAATATTACCTTTTTTTAGCTTCCGCGAATGCAATTTTCTTCTGCAAGGCTTCTAGTACTAGAGAGTTCCTCTAATATAACCTTTGGGTTCCAAAAGAATTTGTTGCTAATTCTGTTTCCTTGGCCTACAAGGCATACTTTGTTTTCCCTGACCAGGTCAAACACATCTTCAACACTTGTAATTCCACTTGTGCCATAACTGTTGTTTGGCATTCCTGGAACTCCGTTCAAGGCAATCTGTCCGCCGCTGTCCCCTGCATTGTAGAGGGTCATGTCATCGCTGTAGGCGGTTCTCTTCATAAGGCTGTTTTTGTTTTGCGGTGTAAATACGACACTTTGCAGGTAGGTTGATCCAATTCTCTTAGGGTTGCACCATTCTACTCCATAATCTGTTATGTCTGTGCCGATTGCACAACTGAGATTTCCTGAAACTCCTCCATGCATATCCCAGGTGTCCTGCCATGCTTCTGTAATTGCATTGTCCTGGAAGTCTCTGCAAGTTACTCCTACTCCTGACCATGGAACCATTCTGCTAAATGCTGTCTGTGGGCTGTTGTCAATTTCAACAGAGTAGAATCCAAAGGCATCTGACCCCTGTGCATATTCAACTTCCATCATAATCGGGGTTGCATAACTTGGTGAAAGAACCATCTTGGTTGACTCTGTTCCTGACTGAACGTCTAGGAGAATTCCCCTGTTTGCCTGGTTCAGAACAGCAAATTCGTCGTTGAAGCCTGCGTCAATCCATGCGTTAAAGACAGGGGTGCTTCCCACAATATTTGTGCTCACAACTGTCTGGTCAAGTGTGTTGTTAATCTTTATTGTGTCCTCTGTTGTCTGCCTGAAATTTACTCCGTAGCCCTGCCTTCCGTTTGGACTGTCTATTCCTACAAGGCCGTCAAATGGCAAATAATAGAACGGGTTGTTTGGCTCTGGCATGCTTAGCTCAATCATTTCAATGTTAATTGTTGCGTTTGCAACTTCGTTCTCAAAGAAGTTCCAGTTGCCGTTGTCAAACACAATGTTTAGGGTTACTGCATACTTTCCTGCGTCAATTGGCGCGTGTGGTGCCATGCTGTAGTCAAAGTTGAACCTTTCGTTGTCTGCAAAGAACCTGTTCAAACCGTTGTCTTCAAGGTAGTAGTTAGGGCAGTCGAAGAAGCTCTTGTTCTTGCAGAACTCGTCAAAGTCTGCCCTGAAGTCATTTGTGTAAGCGTCCTTTATCAAGTATGCATTGAAGTTCACAATTTTTTGCACTTCTTCAATTTGCTGCTGTGAGTAATTGCTTGCCTGCATAAAGTTTGGAAGTCTCTCTGTAGTATATGGATCGCATTCGGCAATTCCTGTGCTTCCAGTTAACAGGGTTGTTTCAATCTCGTCGTTTGAAGAATCGCTATTCTCGCATCCGTCGCATAGAATTGGCTGAATGCTTGCTTCAACTGTGTATTCGCCGTCGGCTAAATCTGTAAATTCACATGATGCAACTGTCTTGCTAATTAAATTAAACTGCCTTGTGCAGCTTTTTACAAGTGAGGTTCCGCTCTTTACATTGATTGAGAGTTCTGCCTCCATTGTCTGCCCGTTGTTGCTTTCAATAACTGCA
>JAFCCH010000064.1 GCA_017610265.1 Nitrososphaerota archaeon | reverse complement strand
TGTGGAATTTTTGCATCTTCATTCATCTGCTTTACTTTTAACTCCATAGAAATCACTTCTTTGTCTTGTCAATATAGGTTTCGTCCCTGCTGTATATCCAGTCAAAGTTCATTTTCTTGAAATCGTAGATTTCTTCTTTCTTGAAAAATCTTTCAATTTCTATTTTTGCGTTCTCTTCACTGTCTGAAGCATGAACTACGTTTGACTGATTACTTACACTATAGTCTCCTCTTATGGTGCCTGGCGGGGCTTCTCTTCCCTTTGTTGGCCCAACCATTTTTCGGACAACAGAAACGGCTTCTTTGCCTTTCAGTACCATTAGAATACTTGGAATTTTTGACATGAACTTTATTAGTTCTTCGTAAAATTCCTTGTCTTTGAGATGAGCATAGTGCTCTTTCAGGATATATGGCTGCAGCATTTCCATCTTCATTGCCTTTATCTGGAGGCCTTTTTTCTCAAATCTTTTGACGACCTCTCCGACAAGGCATCTGTTTACCGCGTCTGGTTTTATTATTACTAGTGTCTGCTGCATTCCATCACCTTTTCTTTTTTCTCCTAACCTTTTTCTTCTTTGCCTTTGTTGGCTTTTCCTTCTTTTCCTTCACAAGCTTTTCTTTCTTTGTTTTTTTCTTGCCTGCTTTGGATGCCTCTTTTGCAATCTTGCTGGTCTGTGTCCAATCTGTTGCAATAGGCTTTCTCTTAAGCTTCAACAGGTTCTGTTCACATTTTCTGCTGCAGAAAAAGAACGGTGTTCCGTCTTTTTTGACATAGAGAATGCCTGTTCCTGGCTTCAGCTTTTCTTCACAAAAAGAACATTTTGCCATTTTAGTTCACCTACTTAATCTCCTTAGCTTCTCTTTCGGTATTCAAAAGAATCAAGACGTCGCCCAGTTGGACATTGCCTTTTACATTTCTTCTTTTGACCCTTCCTTTTTCCATGCCGTCGAGAATCTTACATAAGACCTGCGATACTTCTCCGTGAACGCCTGTCTTTTTTACGATCTCAACAACTTCGGCCGGTGTTCCCTGATTCATTTTTGAAACACCTCTACTTTGCAAGTGCCGTGAGTTTCTTCACAAGCTCTTGCAATTCGTTTTTGGCATCTCCTTCGTCAATGATTGCCACTGCGGCTGTACTGACTGCAATGCCTACTTTTTCGCCAAGGTCTTTCTTTGTTTTGACAACCGAACAAGGAACATTTTTCTCCTTGCACAGAATCGGTATGTGCATAACTATCTCAACAGGGCTTGTATCTTCTGCTAGGAAAACAATCTTTGCAACCCCTCTCTCGACAGCCTTGGTTACTTCGTTTACTCCGATCTTAATTTTTCCCTTGCCTTTTGCCTTTTCAACAAGAGCAAGCTGATCGGCTATTAGCTTGTCTGATACTTCAAATTTCACTAAGTTCGCCATTTCTGCTACACCTCCTCCACCCTATTTAAGGGCTTCATTTTTCATCGGCAGAAAAAAGAATTTTCTAAAATAATTGCCCCTGGGAATGTTTAAAAAGGCTTTTACCGGGGCAAAAGCCTGCAAAAAACAGTCTTCGGCAGGGCTTTTACTGGCTGTTTCAACGGTTAAAATTAGGTTTTTTCACTTGTGTGTAAAGCGCAGAAAGGCCTTTCCTTTCTCTTTTTTGTCAATTATGCAGAAGCCAAATCTGTCAAGATAAACTCTTTCACCTGGCTTTTTTTCCAGGATTTTTTCTTCTGCAAGCCCTGCTTTTCTTGAATTGTCATCCATTAAAATCTCTATATCTACGCCGTCCTGCATCCAGCCAACAACAGGTGTTTTAACCTTGGCTTCTCCTACAAAATCCCCAAATACCTGCAAAGGGTCTTTTTTTGTGATTTTTACATTAAAGAGTTTTCTTAACCTTACAACATCTCCTGCTTTAAATGCTCCAAATCTTTTTTTGTCAACAATTACTTTGTTCATCTTTGGAGAATAGGCTATGTCAAGTTGCAGTGGCTCCTCAAAAAAAGTTAGCCTTTCTGATTCTGATTCAACAATTTTCCTGTTTAAATCGTTTAATTTTTCCCACTGGACAACTGAATCATTTGTATTAACTCCGAGGTCAAAAATCGCCTGTTTCAAAACTTCTGGCTTAAATCCGCGCCTTCTAAATGCTTTAATTGTGCCGAGTCTTGGGTCATCCCATCCTGAAAATTCTCCGGCTTCAATTCCTGCCTTTATCTTGCTTGTGCTTAGTGCAACGTTAGGGAGAGCGATCCGGCCTATATGAAAACCGTGTGGATAGGTCCATCCAAAGTGTTTGTATAAAAATTCCTGCTTTGTCTTGTTTTGCTCATGCTCTTGTCCCCTGATAATCAGTGTAACCTTAAGTAAATGGTCGTCAATTGCTGATGCAAAATTATAGGAGGGCCAGACATGGTTTTTCAAGGTTTTTGGGTTTGTATGGTTTGGTGCATCAACAACCTTGGCAGCCCACCAGTCCCTTATACTTGGGTCCTTGTGCTCCAAGTCTGTCTTAATTCTAATAACGGCTTCCCCTTCCTTTATCTCATTTTTCAGCATTTGGTCAAACATTTTCAATTGTTTTTTTGGATCAATTGATCTGCAAGGGCAGGCTTGCTTTTCCTTTATCTTTGCGCGCCAGTCCTCTGATTCACATTTGCAGATGTAAGCAAAGCCTTTTTGCAGGGCGGTTTTCAAATAACTGTGATAAAGTTCGAGCCTGTCTGATGCAAAAAATGTTTCGTCTGGGTCGCAGTCAAGCCAGTGCAAGTCCTCTTTAAAAATTTGTTCGGCATTTTCAATTGGCTTTTTGACCTTTGGATCTGTGTCATCAAAGCGAAGAATAAACTTGCCATTGTACCTGTTTGCAAACTCTTTGCTTAAAATTGCTGTTCTTGCATTTCCTAAATGAAACGGCCCGTTTGGGTTTGGGGCATATCTTGTTACAACTTCTTCCTTTTTTGCCCATTCAAGTTCTGGTAGCTTTTCTTCCTTTTCAACTTGCTTTAGTTCATAACCCTCTTTGTCAAACTTGGAGAATTCTTTTTTTATGTCTCCTAGTTTCATTGCATTGACTTTTTTAACGGCCTCCAAAGAAATTTCCATTGTTTTCTTTATGGACAGGTCAGAGTAAAGCGCTTTTAATTTTCCAATTAGCGCGCCCATGTCTGCTTTTCCTTCGTGCAATGCCGCGTTTTTTATGGCATATCTATAGGCGTCTTCTTCAATGCTCATTACACTCAATTAATGGTTAGATAATTTTTTATTGGTGTTGAACCCTCTTTTTTTTGATAGTATGAAGATTATTCTTACAAGGCATGGGGAAACCGTTGAAAATGTAAATGGGATTTTACAAGGCCATTTGCCAGGCGTTTTAACTGAAAAGGGAATTCGGCAGGCTAAAACCCTTGCTTTGAAACTTAAGGATGAAAAAATTGATTGCATTTACTGCAGTGATTTGAAAAGGTCTGCTGACACTGCCAATGAAATTATGGTTTTTCATTCAAATTCAAAAATCGTGTTTGTTGATGGCTTGAGGGAAGTTGACCTTGGGCCTTTTGCCAGGAAGAAACTTCTTGTTATTGATTGGAATAATAGGCCTAAGAAAGTGGAAACCAGAGAAGCTATGTGTGCTCGCGTTAAGCTGGTTTTGGAAAGGGCTTTTTCAGAGTATCCTTCCGGCACCGTGGTATTTGTTGGCCATGCCGGCACAAACAAAGCTATTATTTCTGTTTTGAAAAACAAGTCTGCCAGCTATATGGGTGAAATTAAAATTCAAGGCAATACTGCATTGGATCTTTTTGAAGTTGTTTCTTTTGAGAACAATGTTTTTGAATTAGCTTAGTTTTCCCAGGATGCCTTTATTTCTTGGCCTTTTGCCAGCAGTTGTCAAAGTAGTGCTGCAAAGCGTTTGCCATTGGCTTGTTTTCGTGGAATATTGTAAAGTGGTATTCTGGCTTTTCCTGCTTGAAGTCTGACAATGCAAGCACAACTCTTTTGCCGTCCACAATAAATGCGTTTAGGCCGTGCTCAAAATGTCTTGTGTCTGCTGTTTTTTTCATCCAGTCGTTTTGGAATGAGTTAATTAGCTTAATGTCAATCTTGTTGTTTCTCGCAAGTTCAATTGCGTCCTTCAAAGCCTGTTCTTTTCCTGTAACCTCAGAAAATCCAACAAGGCTTGTTTTTGCCTTTCCGATTTCCTGTGCAAGAATTCTTTCAAAGTCATGCCTGTCCTTTACTTTCATTACTGTTTCACCAAGCTCTTCTTTTTGAGCTCCTGATACAAAAAGGCTTGCAATATCTGAAACACGTCCTTGTAATCCGCTAAGTTCAACCTGCTTTTTGTCAAGCAAGGAATCCATTGCCTTTTTGGCTTCAATTCCCCTGTATCTTTTTGGCCTGCCTCTTATCTCTATAACAAGATTTTTTTCAACAAGCTTGTCTAATACATCGTAAACTCTTGTTTTTGGAACCTGAGCCAGCCTGCTGATTGCTGGTGCTTCTGCTTCCCTCATTTTGAAAAGGGTGCTTAGGGTCTTGCTTTCGTATTCTGTTAAGCCAAGCTGTTCAAGCAAAACATTGATTTCTTTTCCGTTCATAAAATCCCATTTCCCAATTTATTCTATATATATAGGCGTTTTTCTATATTTAAATTTACCCTATACAGTTAAGAAATTACTCATTTTAGGGTAATTGAGGCATATCCCACTACGCTTGCCTCATTTTTTGAGAAGGTGGCGCTTGTATCATATTTGAGCAATTTTCCTTTTTTTATGCCTGTTTCAAGACCATAGTACATAGCCACTGTTATGGGGGAGACCCCGCAAATGCTCAAATTTTTGATTCTGACTTCGTTGTTAAAGCCCTCTATATCCATTGCTTCAATTTTTTTTATGGCTGAATGGTCTTTTTCGCTTGCGATTTCAAGCGGTTCCTGGTGTGTAAAGTCTCCTGAGGCAATTACTGAAAAACTTTTTCCAAGGCTTGCAAGCGCCTTTCCCATTTTTTCAAGTTCTGCAAGCCGGCCTTCCATTATTGTTATTGGCAAAATCTTAAAATTTTTGAATTTGTGCTGAAGAAAAGGAATCTGTACCTCAAGACTGTGTTCTTGGATGTGGGCAATGTCGTCTGCTTCAAT
>JAFCCH010000011.1 GCA_017610265.1 Nitrososphaerota archaeon | reverse complement strand
GTTTCAAAACTTGTAATTGATTATGCTTTTGGCGAACTTGGCTTGGGGGAAATAACTCTTGGAGTTGACTCAGAGAACACAGTTGCAATAAGGCTTTACAAAAAGCTTGGTTTTAGGGTTGAAAAAACTGAGAAAAGAAACAGGCCGTCAACAGGCCAAGACTTTGAAGACATCCATATGTGCCTGAAAAAAGGCGATTATGCAAGGGAATGATTTTTATGGCAAAAGAAAGCAAACTTGCACTTGGAACTGCTCAATTTGGCTTCGATTACGGCATAAGCAACAAAACAGGCCAAATTAAAGCAGAAAAGGCCCTTGAAATACTTGGAAAAGCCGTTGAAAACGGTATAACAGTGGTTGATACTGCCTTTGCTTACGGTGAAAGCGAGGCTGTAATAGGGAAATTTTCTGGAAAAAACAGCCTGAAAGTTGTTTCAAAAGCTTCGAAATGCAGTGCAGAAGAGCTTCCTGTTTTTTTCAGGAAATCCCTTGAAAAACTTGGCCTTGAGAAAATTTATGCTTATTTATTGCATGACTTTGATTCATTTCAAAAAAACCCTGGGTTGTGGGATGCAATGAAGGAATTGAAAAAACAGGGGCTTGTTGAAAAAATTGGCTTCTCTTTATACCATCCAAAGCATGCTGAAGAGCTTTTCCACCAGGGATTTGAATTCGACCTTGTGCAAATTCCTTTCAGTGTCTTTGACCAGCGCTTTCTTGAACTGCTTCCTGCTTTAAAGAAAAGGAATGTTGAGGTTCACGCAAGGTCTGTTTTCCTGCAGGGTCTTGTGTTCAAAAAGCCTGAAGAGCTAGAAGGGCAATTTGCAGGCATTAAAGAAAAGGTTTCCGGACTTATTGCAATCTCAGAAGAAATAGGGGTTTCGATTGCTTCTGTTTGCATTAATTTTGTTGCATTGGACGAAAACATTGACAAGGTTGTTTTAGGAGTTGACTCCCTTAGCAATCTTGAGGAGAATATAAAGGCATTATCGCACCAAAACAAAGTTAAATTTGTTTTACCCAAATTATTGGGATTAAAGGAAGACAACGAAAAAATTTTGCTTCCCTTTAAATGGAAAAAGTGATTTGAATGAAGGTTTTGGCATTATTGCAGGCAAGAATGGGGTCAACAAGGCTTCCTGAAAAAGTTTTGATGGAAATTGAGGGCAAAAGCATTCTTGAGCACGCGATTAACAGGGTTAGTGCAAGCAAGCATGTTACAGGCTTGATTGTTGTAACCACAATTAAGAAACAGGATCTTGCAATTGTAAAAAAATGTGCCGAACTGGGAGTAAGCGTTTTCTGCGGCTCGGAAAATGATGTGCTTGACAGGTTTTACCAGCCTGCAAAACTAATCAAGCCAGACCATGTTCTTAGAACATTGTGCGACTGCCCACTTGCTGATCCAAAAGTAATTGACAAGATTATTGAAAGGCATGTTGAAACAAAGGCCGATTATACATCCAACACAATAAAGGTTACTTACCCTGACGGCATTGACATGGAAATCTTTACATTTAATGCTTTGAAGAAAGCATGGACTGAAGCAAAGCTTTCAAGCGAAAGAGAGCATGTAACTCCTTACATTTACAAGCACCCTGAACTCTTCAAGCTTGAAAATGTGGAAAATGACAAGGATTATTCCTCAAAAAGGTGGACTGTTGACGAGCAAAACGATTTTGACTTTATAACAAAGATTTACACAGAACTCTATTCTAAGAATAACCTTTTTGGAATGAAGGAAGTTCTTGAATTGCTTGAGAAAAAGCCTGAGTTTGAAGAAATCAACAGCAAGACAGGCAGAAACGAGGGCTATACAAAGTCTTTGAAGGAAGACAATACTGTCAAGGGAGGCAAAGAATAATGGGAAAAGGCCAGGAACTTTACAAAAAGGCAAAAAAGCTTATTCCAGGCGGAACCCAGCTTCTTTCAAAAAGGCCTGAAATGTTTTTGCCGGAACAATGGCCTGCCTATTATGAAAAGGCAAAAGGCTGTGAAATCTGGGATCTTGACGGCAAGAAATATACTGACACAAGTTATATGGGAATTGGCGCAAACATTTTGGGTTACGCTGACGAAGATGTTAATAAGGCTGTAAAGGAAGCCGTTGACAAGGGAAATATGTCTACCTTAAACTGCCCTGAAGAAGTTGAACTTGCAGAGCGCTTGGTAAAATTGCACCCCTGGGCTGGAATGGTTCGCTATGCAAGGACAGGTGGAGAAGCAGTGGCAATTGCTGTAAGGATTGCAAGGGCCAAGACAGAAAAGGACATTATCCTGTTCTGCGGTTATCACGGCTGGCATGACTGGTATCTTTCAACAAATCTTGCAGACGACAAGGCACTTGACGGGCACCTTATTCCAGGCCTAAACCCTTTGGGGGTTCCACGCGGTCTGAAGGGAACATCAATTCCGTTTGCATACAATGACCCTGAATCTTTTTTGAACCTCGTTGAAAAACACAGAGGAAAGATTGCAGCTGTTGTAATGGAGCCAATCAGGAATTTTGCCCCCTCAAAGGAATTTTTGGAAACAATCAGGAAGACAACAGAGAAAGAAGGTATTGTATTTATTTTTGACGAAATAACTGCCGCATGGAGGCAGAACATGGGCGGAGCCCATCTTGCTTTTACTGTAAGGCCTGACATAGCTGTTTTTGGCAAGGCAATGAGCAATGGTTATCCAATGGCGGCAATTATCGGAAAGGACGATGTAATGGACGTCGCCCAGGACACTTTTATCAGCAGCACTTACTGGACTGAGAAAATCGGGCCTGCTGCTTCTCTTGCTACTTTGGACAAGCTTGCAAAGGAAAAGGTTCCTGAGCATCTTGTAAAAACAGGCTTTCAAATTCAGGAGGGCTGGAAGGCAATGGCTGAAAAAAACAGCCTTGAGGTAAATGTTTCAGGAATTGCACCGCTTGGACACTTTGGGTTTAAACATAAGAATCCGCTTGCTTTGAAGACCTTGTTTGTACAGGAAATGCTTGAACAAGGTTTCCTTGCAACAACAGGTTTCTATGTTTCATTTGCCCACAAGCAGGAGCATGTTGACTCTTACATTAAAGCAGTTGACAAGGCTTTTGCCTCAATCTCATCTGCTTTGAAGGCAGGCGATCTTGAAAAAAGGCTCAAGGGCCCAATTGCTCACCCTGGTTTCAAAAGGCTTACTTAAAGAACGTCTGAAACGCTTTTGTTTTCAAGCAAGTAATTGCCTATTGCCAAGTAATCCAAATGCCCTGTCTTGAAAGACCTTATTGCATCAAATGGCGTGCAGACAATTGGCTCTTCGTGCATGTTAAAGCTTGTATTAATTGTTGAAGTAAGTCCGGTTAACTTGTAAAAGTTTTTGACAATATTGTAATAAGACTTGTTTACCGCTTCCTCAATGATCTGCGGTCTTGCCGTTCCATCAACGTGGACAACCGCAGGCTGTGTTTTCTTCATTTCGTCAGTGCAGTCATAGGTCATTGTCATAAAGTCTGCTGCAAGATGCTCGTCCTTGTAGCCAATATAACTTTTCTTTGCATTTTCCTTAATGCTTACAGGTGCAAATGGCATGAACTCTGTTCTGTTAAGCCTTTTGTTAAGCCAGTCATTAACAGTTTTGTCAGTCGGGCTGTACATAATGGTTCTGTTTCCCAAAGCCCTTGGGCCCCATTCCATTCTTCCATCAAATCTTGCAACAACCTTGTTCTCGGAAAGGATTTCTGCAACTCTTCCCTCGATATCCTTGTGTTCCTCAAATTCAATGCTTTGTTTCTTTATTTCTTCAAGGATTTCCTCATTTGAAAAGCTTGGCCCAAGATAAACATCTCTGATTCTTGAAGGCTTTAGTCCAACCTTTTCGGCGTAAACTTGCAATGCTGAACCAGCTGCAAGGCCCCCGTCTCCCATGTTTGGATAAATGAAAACATTTTTCACGTTTGGAAGTTCCCTAATCCTTTGATTTAATTTAACGTTTGCAAAGACTCCGCCTGCAAGCGCAATGTTTGTTTCACCAAAGTTCAGGTTTTTCACATAGTCTACTACAACTTCTTCCAGGACATTTTGTAGTCCTGCGCTAATGTCTTCCTTTGTAAAAATTCCCTTTGCAACATCTGTTTTTGCTCCAACCTTCAACACTCTTGAAAGATTGTCATTTTCAAAGAAGGGCAGGTAGATTCCTTCCTCCATTTTCCCTACAAAGCGCTGATTTTCCTTGTCAAAGCCAATCATTTTTCTCATTATTGGAGATACCTTTGACGGGTCTCCCATTGCTGCAAGTCCAAGGATTTTTCCCTCGTGCCTGTGCGGCCTGTATCCCAAAAATTTGGTCATGCTGCCATAATAATATCCTAATGAATCAAAAGTGTTTGAATAATTCAGTTTTGTTATCTCTCCGTCCTTTGCCTGATACAAAACATTTGAGGCGTTTTCTCCCCATCCGTCTGCTGTAATCACAAGGCTTTCCTTAAAGCCGCTGCAATAGTATGTTGCTGCAACATGGGCTGAGTGATGCTCTACAACCTCTACCTTTGGCCCAAGCTTCTCAAGCTTTTTGATGTTGTTAGGGGTCCTTTCTCCCAAAACATAGACTTCCCTGTCATATCTTTCCTGCAATTTTTTGAGCTGGTGTTCTTTTATGTCCTGTGGAATAGTTGAGGCGTTAATGGCTGCCTTTTTTTCGTCGTAGGCTTTTTGGTTTGGCTTGCCGGGGCTTTTTCCTGTTGTTGAAATAATGTCAATGTCTGTAATCTTTAGGCCTGCGCTTTTCAACACATATTCAATTGCCTTTTCAGGATAGCCTGCAAACAGTTTTATTCTGTTAAACCTTTCTTCGCTTGCTGCGCTTACTATGTTTCCGTCCTGTACCAATGCTGCACTTGCCTCTGACAGGAAATTTATTCCAAGAATATTCATAAATCAACACCTCTCCTCAGTTTTTCAACAAAACCTTTTTCTAAAAGTAATTTCTTTTCCTCAAGTCCTGCTTTTGCATCAAGCAGTTCTGTCTCAAGTATTTTTTTTGCCTTTTCAACGTTAAGCGAGGCATCCAACGGCCTTTTTGCCGCAAGTTCTGAATCCAAAATGCTTGAGGCTACAATTTTTTCCTTGCCAAAGCCGAAAACATCTGCGAGAGTTCTTCCAAACTCAAGTTTTGAGATTCTTTGGCTTCCTGCAACATTTAAAACGCCTGTGAACTCATTCTCAATGATCTCTGCAATTGCTCTTCCAAAATTGTTTACTAAAATCGGTGAAAAGAACACGTCTTCAAAGAACTTTATTTCCTTGCCTTCCTTCAGACCATTATACATCCATTCGGAAAGGCTTTGTTTTGCTTGGGCATTCCAGCCGTAAATCGATGTTCTTGCAACAACGCAATTGCTGTTCTTTTCCAGGGCAAGTTTTTCTCCCTCTAGTTTGGATTCAGCGTAAACATTTGCTGGATTTGTACTGCCCTCTTCCCTGTAATTGCCTGTTTTTCCGTTAAAGACACTGTCTGTTGAAACAAAAATCATTTTGGCACCGGCTTCTTCTGCCGCCTCTGCAATATTGGCTGTTGCCTCTGCATTCACTTTAAATGCTTCGTCTCTATGGCTTTCGCAGTAATCAATGTTTACCAAAGCGGCTGTGTGAACGATTGCATCTGGCTTAAGCTCTTTCACAAACTGTTTTGTTTTTTCTTTGTTGCAGAGATTTAAAGAGGCCTGTTTTTCAACAGGAAAATTTACCCTGCCTTCAAGTTGAATAGAGCTTAGGGAGAACTTATTTTGAAAATCAAGCAAAAGGTTTGCTCCCAGAAGTCCTGTGCCTCCTGTGATTAACACTTTTTTCATAAAAAAATCCCTATTCCTTTTCCCGGAACGGGTTTCAAACTTAGAGTATTTTCTCCTCTTTTAGCACGGCCTTTATTTTGTCCTTGCCAATCAAGTAATCCTTTGAGGAGTAACTGTCCTTTTCAAATGGCTTCTTTCCCTTCAAGTATTTTGGAGGATCTTCTTCTTCGATTGGATAGTTTATTTCTGAAAGCACGACAATACAGTCATTTAGGTAGTATGCCCTTCTGCATTCTTCCTGGTTCAAAAGTTCTTCGTGGATCTTTTCGCCTGGCCTTATTCCAACATTCCTTGTTTTTGTGCCTGGCTTAATTTCTTCGCTTAAAACTTCTGCAAGGTCTGTAACCTTTACTGAGTCAAGATTTGGCACAAAGAGTTCGCCGCCTTCGCCATATTCGAGTGCTTCGAAAATCATTTTTATTGCAAGGTCTGCTGTAATAATGAAGCGGGTCATTGCCTTGTCTGTTATTGGCAGGTCTTTTCCTTCATTCAGTCTCTTTAGGAAAAATGGAATGACTGAGCCAGTGCTGTCAAGTACGTTTCCGTATCTTACAACAGTGAAGGCTGTTTCTTTCAAACCACGGCTGAAGTTTGATTCAATAAAGATTTTTTCGCCAAGCATTTTGGTTGCGCCATAACTGTTAATTGGATTGCATGCTTTGTCTGTTGAAATAAAAACTGCTTTTGGAACGTTTTTTGCAAGGCAGGCCTTTACAACATTCATTGTTCCGTCAACATTTGTCTTAATTGCGTCCATTACATTGTACTCAATTAGGTCAATTCTCTTCAATGCGGCTGCGTGAATAACGATGTCAACGCCTTCACATGCTGTCTTTAGCCTGTCAAGATCTCTGACATCTCCAAAAAGGTGCCTTATCCTATTGTTTTGCAGCAATTCCTGGGCCTGGTAATATTCAACCTCGCTGTTGCTGAAAACCCTGATGGCCTTTGGCTCAAGCTTAAGCAGCCTGCTTACCAGGGCTCTTCCCAAAAAGCCTGTTCCGCCGGTTATCAAAATTGTTTTTTCCTTAAAAAGTTCATCCATAACTCTCATTCCCTATACTATATAGACTTTGAAAAGATATAAAACCCCTTTTGGTGCATTTCTCGAAAACTAGTGGGTTTTCTATTTAACCATTGATTTTACAAGCTTTTTTCCTTCCCATGTTAAAAAGTTTAACTCCTTAGTAAAACAAATGTAACTGGAAACTCATTTTATTTTGTTTTCTTCTTCAAAAATCAAACCTTCTGCGAAATGATTATCCTTATATTCTTTCCAAAAAACCTTTTTTAAGTCGCCAAACAAAGAAGGATAATCATGGAAAAAAACAAAATTATTGGGGTGCCGTAAACCAAATTCGACATGTTTGTCCTGTTCATATAAAAAAATTGTAGATGCTGAAATACGTTTAATTTCCTTAACAACAAACTTAATCTTTTTAGGCAAAACATGCATTAAAATACCTGCACACAAAACACAATCAAAGCTATTTGTTTCAATAGACGGAAGTTCTTCAACCAAATCTGCCAAATAAATTTTGATATCGGGATAACGTTTTAGTCCCAAATTAATACAGTGTTTGCTTACGTCAAAACCAACACATTTAACTTTGGGAAATTTTGACTTAACATAACCAAGATTAACACCGGAACCACAGGCAATTTCTAAAACGCTTTTACTGTTGTTATTTTCCAAAAAAGGAATAAAATCGTTAAACCAACTTGCATTGTCCTCGCCACGCCCATCATGTCTTAAGTTCCAAAAATCGTTAGGATTATAATCTAAAAAGTTTTGGTTTCCTAAAAAGCGTCTTAATTTAAACTTTCTACTCATTTCCTTCATGCCTCCTTTTTTCGTTGGTTTTTATTTTAAACTTCTTATTTGTTTTTAATTTAAAAAACAGTGGTCTTGTTTACTTTGTTAACTATGTTATGTTTTAGTTGCTGTAATACTGTTATTCTAATTGTTTTTTCCTTAAAAAGTTTGTCCATAACTCTCGTTCCCTATACTATATAGACTTTGAAAAGATATAAAACCCCTTTTGGTGCATTTCTCGAAGGTTTTTAAGCGGTTTTAGCCTCTTTTGTGCGCCCTGACTGTAACCCAGTAAAACGCTATAAAGAAGGGGAATACAAGGTCCCTAAAATATGAAAAGAAGACGAATGAAATCCATTCTGCTACATTTCCTTTTCTTCCCTTTTTTTCAACAAAGATTTTTACAAAGGCAACCGCTAAAATTGCGGTAAGTGATACTACAAAAATCTCGTTCATAATTCCCCAAGCTATTGCAGCCAAAGCAGCCCATGCAAAAATGCTTAGTTTGAAAAGGCCTCTGCAAAGCCATCCAAATCTTTGCCTGTAAAGCTTTGGAAATTTTTTAAACAGGAGAACATCGCTTCTGATTCCAATCAGGTCGCGAAGCGGAGCCCTAAGTTTTTGCTTTAATGGAGGATGGAATACCTTTGCATTCTGTGAAAACTCAATTTTGTATCCTTTCTCCAGCATTTTGAAGACAAGGTCTGTGTCCTCCCTGTAATTTAAATGATAATCTTCGTCAAACCCGCCGATTTCATTAAGTATACTTTTTTTGAAGGCGTAGTTGCATGCAAGAAACCTGTTGCCTGTCTTGTTCTCCGGTGCATGGCAGTAAAGGGCCTTGTTGTCATTCCATGTAAAGCCTTCTACTCCTGCAATCTCCTTCTTTCTCTCAAAAAGCTTTGCAATTTCTGCAAGCCACTGTTTTTCAGGCAGGCAGTCATCATCTGTAAATGCAACAATATCAAATTTTGCCTTGCTGATTCCAAAATTTCTTTTCTTGTCAACAAAAGGGCTCGAAATTCTGTAAAATTTAATTCCCATGTTCTTGAAATATTTTTCAACGCCTGCCATGCTTTTGTCCTTGTCAAAGCCCACAACCAAAACCTCAAAAAGTTCTTTTGAATAGGTCTGTGCAAGAATTGCCTCCAAAGTCTTTCTCAAATAGCCTGGCCTGAAATGAGTTGGGACAACCACGCTAATTTTTGTTTTAGCCAAATCAATCACTGTGCTTTTCCAAAAATTCCCTTAATGCCTGTTTTCAAAAATTGTGGGATTGGGAGGCTTAGGCTTGCCTTTCTTCCAAGGGTGTAAAGCTCTTCAAGAACCTGAACACGCCTGTTCTCCAGCCTTTCTCCAAAACTGTTTTCTGAAACCTTTTCCGCAAAGGTTATTGAATCAACAAAGCCAATATTTCTAAACTGCCTTGAGCCAAAAATTGATTCTCTTACAACTCTTTTTGGGCCGTTCCAAAGGTGGCTGTCGTGGAATGCAATGATTCCCCCCTCAATAAGCTTTGGTGACCATAGCTCAAAGTCTTTTTTTACAAATTCATAATCGTGATTGCCGTCAATGAACAAAAGTTCAACCTTTCCCTTAAATCCCTTAATTGCGTCTTCTGATGTCTTTACAACAGGGGTTACAACATCGTTGACCCTTGCACTGCTGATGTTTGACTTAAATTCCTTGAAAGTGTTTACTTTTCCATGTTCGGGTGAGCCTGTGTGGGGGTCGATTGCGACAACCTGGACTTTGTTGCCTGACTTGCTTCCTTTTGCAAGCCAAATTGTAGAACGGCCTTTCCAGCTTCCAATTTCAACAATGATTCCCTTGCCTGTGCAATTTTTTGCAAAGTCGTGAAGTAGCCTTGCCTCAGGGTCTGACAAAAATTCAGCAAATTTCTTTGTGTCCTTTTCGAGTTTTTTCAAATCAGCCATTTTAAATTCCTCAATTGTCAATTTTTACATTTCCTTTCCTGTATCTAATTCTCTTTTTCAGAATTTCTCCAAAACTTTTGAGATTAATCCAGTAAGCCGCAAACAGCCAATGTGTCTTTAGTTCAAAAAGGCTTTTAATGACTCTTGCAAGCTCGAATGGGACCGCAAGCAGCAATTTCCACCAGGGAAAATGCAAAAGCATGTATCTAACCCTGTTTTTCTTCATTACAATATACATCCATCTTCCAGGCTGCTTTTCTGTTATCTTTGAGCCAAAGTGAATTATAGAAATTTGCGGGGCAAAAATTACCTTAAACCCCACCTTTCTTGCCCTTGCGCAGTAATCTGTTTCCTCAAAATAAATTGGGTTAAATCCCTCGTCAAGCTCTCCAATTTTTTCAAAAACACTTCTCTTGAAAAGCAATGCCGCCCCTCCAACCTGGTCAACCTCATATTCTGTCATTCCTGATTTCATTGGCTTTACTGTAAAACTGACCTGGCCGCTTATTGTGACAACAGCGTCTGCGTAAACATTCCTGTCATTCTCGTCTGCCGGAAGGTTAACTCCTACAATGCCATTGTTTTCATCGGAATCTGCAATAACAACAATGTCCCGAAGCCAGTTTTCAGGCACAAGTGTGTCATTGTTCAAAAGAACAATGTAATCACCCTTTGCTTCCCTCAGGGCCTGGTTGTTTGCGCCTGAAAAGCCCTTGTTTTCATTGTTTAATATAAGATTATGTATAAGTCCACTCTTTTTCATAGCCTTGAGTTCTTCAATTTCTTCTTTCTTGCTGCCGTTGTCTACCAGAATTATTTCAAATGCTTTCTTTGTGTTCTTGTGCACTGACTCAATGCATGGCCTTGTAAAGTCCATTCCGTTCCAGTTTAGAATTATTATAGACGTCAAAGTCATTAATCGCACCTTAGAGTCTTTGTTTTTCCCACTCAATGTTTTTCTTAAGCCCTTCTTCAAAGCTTATCTTTGGCTTCCAGCCAAACAGCTTTTTTGCAAGGCTGTTGTCACAAATAAGCCTTTTCACATCGGCAGTTCTTTTGTCAACATGCTTTATTTCTGATTTGCTGTTGCTGAGATTCTTTATGAACTCGGCTGTTTCATTGATTGTGTAGTCCTTGCCTGTTCCAAAGTTTACAGCTGTTCCAATTGCTTCTTTTCTGCTTCCCATTACTTGAAAGCCTTCGACAGTGTCGCTTACATAGGTAAAGTCCCTGCTTTGTTTGCCGTCTCCATGAATTGTTAATGGCTCATTCTTTAATGCAAGCTCAATAAACTTTGGAATGACATCATAAGTGTGCCTTGGGCCAAATGTATTAAATGGCCTGATAACTGCAATAGGCAGACCGTAAGTTTTCCAGTAACTGTAGCAGTATCTGTCAGCCGCAAGCTTTGATGCTGCGTAAGGTGACAAAGGATTTAGTGCATGAGTTTCAGAAATCTTGCCGGTCAATGTTGTTCCATAAATTTCACTGCTGCTTGTGCAAACAATTCTTTCAATTCCTTTCAAATCCATTGCAGCCTGCAGCACGTTCAATGTGCCAATAAGGTTTGTCCTAAGAACCTCCATTGGCTTTTCAAAAGAGAACGGCACATATGCCTGTGCTGCTAAATGAAAAATAACCTCCGGGCTGTTTTCCTTGATTTTTACAATGCTTTCCTCTTTTCCAATATCTCCCTCTATCACCTTGGAGATTTTGTTCATTGCCTTGTCAAGATTGCCTTCCCTGCTTTTCTTGAAAGAGCTTGCCTTTTTAGTCATTACAAAAACGCTTAGGTCAGCGCCCTTTTCCAAAAGGCTTTCAGTCAAATGCGAGCCAATAAAACCGTCTGCACCTGTAACCAAAACCTTTTTTCCCTGCCAAAAATTGTTTTCTTTAACCATTTCTTTTCCCCATTTAATTGTTTTTTATAACCTTTTTAATCCCGACTGCCTGTGCATTCTTTGTAAACATTCTCAAATTTCTCAATACTGCTCTCCCATGAAAACCTTTGGGCAAACTGGGTAGCATACATTGACATTTTTTTTCTTTCAGCAGGGCTTAACTCAAGAACCCTCAAAATCGTCCTTCCTGCCCTTTCAACATCTGAAAAGTCTACAACAAATCCGTTTTCTCCATGCCTTATAAAATCCCTGAATGTGGGAATTGTGTTTAGGACAGGTATTAGGCCTGCAGCCATTGCCTCAACCGCGCTTATTCCAAATCCCTCGTATTTTGAGGCACTTGCAAAGATGTCACTTTTTCCAAAAAGCTCTGCGAGCTTTTTTTCACTCACAGCTCCCAGGACATTTACCTTTCCGGAAATGCCAAGTTCTTTTGCTTTTTCCCTAAGATCTTCAATGCTTAAGTCAAATTCTTTTCCTGCGATAATAAGCTTTGCATAAGGCTCCCTTTCTGCTGCAACCTTGAATGCCTCAAGCAGATTAAATAATCCCTTGTTTTTGCTGAGCCTTCCAACAAACAAAACTGTTTTTCCATCTACATTGCCTCCTGCAGCCCTCAATCTCTTTATATCAATCGGGTTTTCTATCAGGGCAAGCTTTTTGCCTGGCACGACTTTTTTAAACAATGCAAGATCTGTTTTGCTTACTGCAATTACCTTGTCATACATTCTCAAGGTTAATCTTCCAAGGCCAAAGAAATGCAGTTTTTTCAGCAGAGAAAAATTGTTTGTGTGAAATATTGCACCATGGCTTGAAAGAACAAGCTTTTTTTTGTGAAATGGTTTTGTTAAAGCAAGAAAGTCTGAGAAAAATCCAATTCCGTGCACGTGAACAACGTCAAAGTCCTCAATCTTTCCAAGAACACCTGGTGCAATTCTGTAAATTCCTAAATCAATAAAGCTGAGCCTGTTAACATCAATGCCTTCAAATATTTCGTGCGGTGGAAGATCTGTTTTACTGTTCGGGCATTTGTTTAGGCAAACAACACTGCTTGTAAAACCCTTTCTTTGAAGAAAGTCGCACAATTCTCTTATGTGAGTTTCAATTCCTCCAAGGCAAGGCCAGAACCTGTGGCTTAAGTGAACAATTTTCAAAGTCATTTGCCAACCAGCTCCCTAAAAGTGCCTGCCCCAAGTCCCAATCCAAACGCAATTGTTCTCAAAACAATTATTGTTGGCGCAATCAGACCCACAATTTTGTCTTTTTGAAAAGCCCATGCCGCAAACGGCAGGGTTGTAATGTTTAAAGCAGTTCCAAGAACAAAAAGCACTATTGCCATTCCTGGTTCAAAAATTAGGGCTATAGTTGCCGGAATCATAAGATAAAAAAGCAGAACCTGCAGCTTAATTGCCTGGCTTGTATAGCTGTCCTTGACTATTTTGCCCTTGTGTTTTTTGTAAACTTTTGTTCTCCAGAATGCCCTGAAAAATTTTATCTTAAGGTATTTCCAAAGGCTTGTTGGATGTGTGTGAAAAACAAGGGCTTTGTCATTGAACATCATTTTGTGCCCTGCAGCGCTTACCCTAAAGCTTAGATCAGTGTCTTCACCGCTTGCGATTGGAAAACTGGTGTCAAATCCGTTCATTTCCAGGAAGACGACTTTTCTGTAAGCCGCACTATATGTTCCCATAAAGTCAATCAGCTTTCTTTTGCCCATTCTCTCATGGTTTTTTTCAATCTCTAATTGAATAAGCCTTGCAACAATTTCTTTCTGTCTTGTTCTGTAAGTTCCCTGCACTCCTGCAACGCTCTTGTCTTCAAATGGCTTAAGCATCTCCCTTAACCAATTTTTGTCAAGAACACAGTCTGAGTCTGTAAAAATAATGATGTCTCCCTTTGCCTCTTTTGCCCCGTTGTTTCTTGCAACTGCAGGCCCACTGTTCTTCTGCCTCAAAACCCTTACTCCCTTAAAGCTTTTTGCAGCCTTTCCTGTGTTGTCAGAGCTGCCGTCGTCAACAACTATTACTTCAAAGTCCTTGAACTCCTGTTTTTGAAGGGATGTTAAACATTTTCCAATGCCTTTCTCTGCATTAAATGCGGGAATTATTATGCTTGCCTTCATTTTTTCACCGCCGTTTTAAGCGCCAGGCTGTTTGCATAGTAAAAGCCAAGCCCGACAGCGATTGAAAAAAGAACCTTTATCAAAGGGTTTAATCCAAGGGCTGTTCCAATTGCGCTGAAGGCAAGAATTTGCACAAGAAAAATATGGTACGAAGCCTTTCCAAGCAGGCCAAGGTAATTTAGTGGAACAAGCTGTGAAGTAATTGACCCAAATTTAATTCTCTTCTTTGCTTTTTCTGCAAGGAAGAAGCCTACCCATATTAAAACCAAAAATCTTGCAATGCAGTATTGGTAGACTATTTGAATTGGCACAATTCCCAAAACAAATCCTGCTTCAAAAATAAGGTCTAACCCAAACATTGCAAAAAATGAGCCCAACTTGTTTTTCTTGTAAATTCCAAAAAGCAGCGGGAAAAGAATTATGAACTGGAAGACCAGTGGAATAAAGTAATTGCCTGCTCCTGGAACAGGGAAAAAGCCAACAAACTGCCTTTCACCAAAGTCAAGCGGAATTTTTAGTATTATTCCAAGTGCAAGTGATGCAAGAAAGACAATTGCAAATGCCGGCAGCACCCTTTTTGCTCTCCCTGCAAAATAATGCCTGTGGCTTCTTGGCTTTAGCGCAAAAGCTCTTGCCATGTTAAATCCCATTAAGAGAATAAATGCCGGGACTGCAAGGTCAAACACCGGTTGAATTGCCCTTAGGGAAGACAAAAGCCCTGTTGCAGGGTCCCGCGAGGTCTCTGTCAAAAAGTGTAGCAGAAGAATCGCAATTATTGCTAAACCCTTTACAATGTCCACTTGGGGCAAATAGTTTTTGTTAGTCAAGCTTTCTCAACCATTATTCGCTTTTCTAGCTTTTATTTATTTCTTTTCGGCAAAGTACTTGAAAAATGTCTTTCCTGCCTTTGCAATCCTCTTGAATTCCTGTGGATTGTTTATAATCTGAATCATTTTGCTTGCCATATACTTTGGTCTCAAATAGAACTCCTTTCTTGCCTTGTCACACAATTCAACAATTTCTGTGTTTGAAAGGCCAGGCATGTTTACCATGCAGTTGTGCCATCCCCTGCCGTCAACCCATTCGCTGAAGTCATCAGAGATAAGCCAACCCTTTTTCTTGAAATAGTTATATGAAACTGTTCCTGGATAAACCATTATTGGGAAAAATTGTGCTGTGTCAGGGTCAAGGTCTTTTGCAAGGTTAACTGTTGCCTTAATTGTTTCTCTTGTGTCTTCTGGATTGCCAATCATAAAGCAGCCGTGAACAAGAACGCCTGCTTCCTTAGCGTCAAGCATGAATTTCCTGATGCTTGGAAGGGTTGTTCCCTTTCTTACATCGTTTAGGACCTGCTGGCTTCCTGATTCAAAGCCAACACACAAAAGCCTGCAGCCTGCTTTCTTCATTAATTTCAGTGTTTCAAGCGGTACATCGGCTCTGGCATTGCAGCTCCACTTAACTCTTATGCCTGCGTCAATTTTTGATTTGCAGAATTCGTTGACACGCCTGTGGTCTGCGGTAAAAGTGTCGTCTTCAAGAAAAACTTCTTTAATTTCCGGAAAATTCTTTTCAATAAACCTGAATTCCTCTATAACATTTGGAATGCTTCTCTTTCTGTAGGCTCCTGAATTAAGGTTTTGCACCCAGTTGCAGAATTTGCAGTTGAACGGGCAGCCTCTTCCTGTTACAATTGCAACCTGGGGCCATAAGTTTGCACTGTAAAAGTAATCCTTGTAGTTCAAATGCTTTTTGTAAACCCGACTTACAAAAGGCAGTTCGTCAAGGTTCTCAATTTTGTCCCTTGCGGGATTAATTACAACATCTTTTCCTTTTCTAAACGCAATTCCCTTAACTTTTCCAAGAGCCGGCTTTTTCTTTTCAACTTCTGCTGCCAATTCCTTCAAGGTGTAATCATATTCCTGAATGCAAACCGCATCAATGTCCTTGCTCATGTCCATCGTTTCCTTTGGCAGGGCGCTTACGTGTGTTCCTACAAGGACAGCAAAGCATTTTTGCACTGCCTTAATCTTTTCAAGAACCTGGACATCGTTTTTGATGCTTGCAGTGCTTGTATCAAGAACAACAAAGTTTGGCTTGAACCTTTTTACAATTGTCAAAGTTTCCTTTTCGGTTAATGGAACAGCCGGAGCGTCAACAAGCTTTACAACATGCCCTGCTTGTTCTAAAACGCCTGTGGCATAAGCGAGCCAAATGCAATAATAAATGGTACCTCCTTTAGTAACTGCTGGTGAACGAGATGAACGAGAGAATTTTGGAAAGAAAGGCGGATTCAACATCAGTATGCGCATTTCTTCTTCACTTTTTCCCACTTAAGTTCTTTGTTTCAATGTTTGCGTTTAACAAGTCCTCAAAGTCTCCGGCGTCAAGCCAGTTTCCTTTAAGCCTTGCTGCTCCAAGCTTACCTTTTTCTAAATAGGCTCTTTGGACATCTGTTACCTCTGTTTCCCCTCGTCCGCTTGGCTTTAATTTTCTTATAATGTCAAACACGTTAGAGCTTAGGAAGTAAACTCCTATAATTATGTCATTGCTTGGAGGCTGTGGCGGCTTTTCAATTACTTTTACAACCTTGTTTCCTTCTGTTACCGCAACTCCTGATTTTTTGGCTTCTTCCTCTGTTCCCTTGTAAAGCAAAATTTGCATTTCGTTCCCTTCTTTTTGAAACTGGTCTGCAAACGGCTTAAGGCTTTCGAAAACAATGTTGTCGCCGTTGATTGAAACAAATTGATCGTCTCCCACAAAGTCTTCTGCCAAAGCAATTGCGCTTGGAATTCCGCCTGCTTCATCCTGAACCCTGTAAGTAAACTTTACACCAAAATCTTTTCCACTGCCTAAGTGGGCAAATATTTCTCCTGCATGATATGTGCCTGTGATGATTAAAATATCTTTTACTCCTGCCGACTTGAGCATTTCAATTGGATAATAAATCATTGGTTTATTGTATATTGGTAGAAGATGTTTGTTACAGACTTTTGTGAGAGGATATAAACGGCTGCCTGTCCCGCCTGCAAGTATTATTCCACGAAGTACCATTATTTTAACCTCCTTTTTACGTCCAAATACTTTTTGTATTTTCTATCTAGATAATAATTTGTGTCCGAGTATAACCAGTCAAATATTTTTATTGCTTGAAATTTACTTCTATATAGAACTTCTTCGTTTAAGCCGCTTTGTAAAAAGTGCGTTTCCGTTAATTTGTAATAACTCATTTCATTTCACCAACGGCTTCCACCATTGCTCATTCTGTTTATACCAATCAATTGTTTGTGTTAAACCCTGGTCAAAGCTTGTTTTTGGTTTCCAGCCAAGCTCTTTTTCTATCTTGGAACAGTCAAGGCTGTAGCGAAGGTCGTGTCCCAACCGGTCCTCTACTTTTTGAATCATTTCCTCGCCTTTTCCAAGCGCTTTCAGGATTAACATTGTAAGCTCAATGTTCTGCAGCTCGTGGTTGCCGCCAATGTTGTAAATTTCTCCTGCTCTGCCTTTCTTCAACACTGCTTCAATTCCCTCGCAGTTGTCAAGGACAAAAAGCCAGTCCCTTACATTCTTGCCTTCCCCATACAACGGGACTTTTTTGTCCTGCAAAAGGTTTGTGACAAACAATGGAACAACCTTTTCCGGAAATTGGAACGGCCCGTAATTGTTGCTGCTTCTTGTTATAATTACAGGCAGCCCAAATGTTGTGTAATAGGACCTTGCAAGAAGTTCTCCTGCTGCCTTTGCCGCACTGTAGGGGTTCCTTGGATTCAGGATGTCTGTTTCCTTGAAGCTTCCCTCTGCAATCTGGCCATAAACCTCGTCTGTTGAAATCTGAATAAATGTTTTAACATTGTTTTTCTTGGCCTGGTCGCACAAGACCTTTACTCCAAGAAAGTTTGTTCTTGCAAACTCGTCTGAATTCTCAATGCTTCTGTCAACATGGCTTTCTGCCGCAAAATTTATCACAGAGTCGCAGCCATCCATTGCTTTTTCAACATCTTTTGGATTGCAGATATCTCCCTGTACAAATTTATAATTTGGATTGCTTTCAAGGTCT
>JAFCCH010000063.1 GCA_017610265.1 Nitrososphaerota archaeon | reverse complement strand
ATCAAGCTTTTCTTCCTGTTCTTCCATTTGCACTCGCCTTGCCGCAGTGCTTGGCTTTTCAGGAATTGAACAGCAGGCACTTGCCTCTGTGCTAATAGTAAATGTTCCATATTGCTTTGCAATCTTTTCGATTTCAAGTTTGTCCATTCCAAGTAACGGCCTTATTACAGGCATTGAAATGGTTCCTGCCTCGGCATTCAAATTGCTTAGTGTTTGAGAAGCGACCTGGCCCAAACTTTCTCCGCTTAGCAAAGCCCCTGCTTTTTCTTCCCTTGCAAGCTTTTGCCCAATTCTTAACATCATTCTCCTGCACAAAACACAGTTGAATTTTCTGTCACAATTTTTTGCAATTGCTGCAAGAACCTTTCCAAAGGGAACAACCACAAACTTTATTTTTTTTCCAAACAGTTTCTCCAAATGGGTAAGCAGCTTAACAGTTTTCACTTCTGCTTTTTCATCTGCAAAAGGTTGCGTACTGTAGTGGAGCGCAACTATGTCTATACCTTGCTCTAATGCAAGCGATATTGCTGCAGCACTGTCAATGCCGCCCGAAATTAAAACGATTGCCTTTGGCATTTTTTTTCATTCCTTGTTTTCTTTTTCTTCTTTAATCAGGCTGATAAATATTTCGCCAAACCAGGTGTCCTGCCATGCATTGATTTCGCCCTTGTTTACAAGAAACAAAACCGGCAGAAAGCAATTAACCATTTCAATTGGGGTCTTTTCGTCAAGCAATGCTGTGAATGCAACAAGGCCCTGGCTGTCCACCCTGTCCTTTATTTTTGAAAAAACCGCATCAATTTGCTCGGCCGACTTTTCCTTGTTAAACTCTAAATCAAAATCAGGAATTTCCTTGTCTCTAAGAATGCTTTTCTTTGTCCTTGTCTTCTCAAGAATTTCTCCAATGCTGTTAACAAGCTCGTTTAATGAAATTCTTCCTTCCCTAAACTGCCTTTGGCTCCTTAATTCCGGAACGCTTTCCTCAATCATTGCAAGCTCTTCCCTGCTGATTTCCTTGGTTTCCTCGTCTTCTTCTTCAACACTGCTTAGCTTGATTGTTCTTGCCTTCATCTTCAAAAGAATGGCTGAGGCAAGGATTGCATTTGCCGGAACCCTCAAATCCTGCCTTTCAAGCAGTTGAATCTTTTGCCAGTACAAATTTGCCAAAGCAATGACATCAATGTTCCAGGGGTCCATTTTGTTGCCTTTGACAAGCCCTATTAGAATGCTTTTCCAGGCAGGCTGGTCAATCAAGTCGACAAGGTATTCCTTTTCCTGCCCTTTTGGAACAGCCTCAAGGCTATCATAATCGTTTTCCTGTTCCTCAAAATCAGGCTCTTCAGGCATTTCTTCCGGCATAAGAAATTTACCTCTGGCAAGGTATTTAATGCTTTTCATAAGGGGAAAAAATCCCCTGTTTAAACCAGTTGTTTTTCATATCTTTTATATAGGAATGCCGCCAGAAGCAGAATTACTCCCAGTACAAAGAATGAGATGATTCTGTACAAAATATCAAGGGTTGCAAGATCCAAAAAGAAGACCTTTAAAATTGCCAGGCCAAAAAAGCTGATTCCTGTAAGCCTGCTTATCTTGATTTTGCTTTTGAATCCAATCCCTATGTAAGTTACTGCCATCAAAACCCAGCTTATTGAAATAATTAAGGATTTTACAGTGGCTTCAAAGGCACTTGCCTGAATCTCCATTGAAATAAGCATTATTGTCAAAATACTTGCTGCTGCAAAACAAATTCCTGCAACAATTTTTTTGTTTTCTTCTGTCAAAAGATCTGTTTTACTTGCCTTGTTCCAAAGATAGTAAAAGCTTGGAATGGACACAAGTCCTGCCAAAAGCCTTGTGCTCTCCCAAAGTTCTGGAACTTTTATTGGGGCAAAAGCAAACATTGCAATAAACGCATAAAGAAATCCAACCAAGGCGCTTATTCCTGCAAGCAAGCTCAGCCTGTTTTCTTTTGAAGCGATTCTTAAAAGAAGAATTGCGTAAGCAAGGCACAAAATCATAATTCCGGATATGTTTAAGGCAGGGCATTGTCTTTGATGAAACTTACTTATCTTGCCAAATTAATAAATTATAATCTTCCAACACTAAGTGAAATAAAAAATGGCACTGTAAAACCTTCTGGATATGTATATCTTTCTCTATATAACTTTTTGAATTTAAAACCTAATTTGATGGATTTAAAAATCTCAAGCAGAAACTATTCTTTTGTAAGAGTGCTCTCACCAAACATTTCTCCGGAACTTATGGGGTTATTGCATTCTGATGGGGTCTTAAAGAAAAATAAGAACCATGGAATTTTCTGTTTTTTTTGCAACCAAAACAGACAACTGATTACTCATTTCAAAGATCTTGTCAGGAGTTCGTTCGAATGCAAACTTTCAGAATCTTTAGACAAAAGAGATAATACTCACTGTGTTTACATTCCTTTTGTAATAGGCCGACTACTTATCAATCGTTTTGGTGAGAAGAAAAATCTTTCACCTCCTTTCTTGCTTAAGGATGAAATTCCACTTTATTTAAGAGGCTTATTTGATGGTGACGGAACTATTTTGTTGCAAAAGTCAAAATATGGTTTGCGACCAAGAATTAGAATAATCACACAACACAAAATTTTTGCAGAACATGTTATTAACCTCTTAAAGAGAATTGGGATTTATTCCAGATTGCAATTTGAATCAAGCAATGGAAACAAGTGGTGGAATGTAGATATTGCTCGAAAAGAAAGTGTTTTGAGATTTATAAACAAAGTTAATTCAGCTCATCCAAAAAAGAAAAAGAGAATGGTTTTTGCCAAAAGGGGTTTTAAGTTCCCTCTTGCCAACTTGCCAAATACTTTTTCTGTTCCTCGGTTAATTTATCAAAAGTAACTCCAATTGTTTTAAGCTTTAGGCGAGCAATGTCTTCATCTACTTTTGCAGGTAAGTTGTGCATCCCGGCTTTCAGTTTTCCTTTATTCTTTATGCCATATTCCAAAGCCAAAGCCTGTCCGCAGAATGACAAGTCCATTACTTCTGATGGATGCCCTTCTGCTGCTCCAAGGTTTACCAAACGGCCTTCTGCGCAAAGGTAGACTTTCCTTCCACTTTCTAAAGTGTATTCGTCAAGCTGCCATCTAATTCTTTTCTTGCTTTTGGCCATTTTTTCAAGTCCTTTGACATTTACTTCGTTGTCAAAGTGACCTGAATTTGCAAGGATTGCACCGTCTTTCATTTCCTTTATGTGGTGTGTGTCAATCACATGCTTGTCGCCTGTTACTGTGATAAAAATGTCTCCTTCTGAAGCTGCTTCTGCAATCGGCATTACCCGATATCCATCTTGCCTTGCTTGCAATGCTCTCACAGGTTCCACTTCACACACTATAACATTAGCTCCATGTCCTTTTGACCTCAACGTGACTCCTTTTCCACAGTCTCCGTATCCTGAAACAACCACTGTCTTTCCTGAGAACAAAACATTTGTTGCTCTTTTTATACCATCTATTGTACTTTCTGCTGTTCCATAATAGTTGTCAAACAAGTGCTTTGTCTGGTTGTCGTTTACCGCAATAATCGGGTATTTCAAGGCCTTGTCTTTTTCCATTGCCTTCAATCTGATAATTCCGGTTGTTGTTTCCTCTGTTCCAACAATCAATTCTTTCAGCATCTCCGGTCTTTTTGAGTGGATTTCTGAAATAATGTCACAGCCGTCGTCAATTGTTGCGTTTGGCTTGAAGTCTAGGACCTTGTTTAAGAATCTGTAATAGTCTTCGTTTGATTCTCCTTTGTGGCCGTAAACATCTACTCCGTCTGCGGCAAGTGCTGCTGCAACGTCGTCCTGTGTGCTTAAAGGATTGCAGCCGGTTATTGCAACTTCTGCTCCTCCGGCAATAAGTGTTCTTACAAGGTTTGCTGTTTCCTTTGTTATGTGAAGGGCCATCCCAACCCTAATTCCTTTCAAAGGCTTTTCTTTCTCAAACCTTTTTCTAACTGCCCTCAATGCAGGCATGTTTTGTTCAGCGTACTGAATGTTCATTTGTCCTTGTTCTGCAAGGCTTTCGTCCTTTACTTCGTGTGCCAAAAAATCCACCTCTAAAAAGTTCTTGTTTATTTAAAAATTTAGAACCTGGAAACGTTTTTAAAGAAGAGTAACGCAGGTTTTCTATGGTAAAAGGCAGAAACAGCAAGGGGAGCGGAAAAGGAGGCGGAAAAAGCATCATTTTTCGTGGGAAAATAATCCCTTTGGCAAAAAAGCCAGGTGCAGTAACTGCCTACGAGCGCGTAATTAAGGTCTGTAACAAGCAAATTCGCGAAATTAATGGCAAATTAAGGTTTGAAAAAAACCCATTTAAAAAAATTGACCTTTCCATTGAATTGTGCGGCAGGAAAATAAATCGGGCAAACGGCCAAAGAGAGCTTTTTGAATGGTTTTTGAAGAATCCTGATGTGCTTGTTGTTTCTGGCCTGTTCACAACCAAAACAAAAATGCAGCAAAAAATAAGGGAAATGAAAAGAATAGTGCTTGCGGAAGAAAGAACTGCAAAGCACTGGCGTGAAAGGCGAAAAATTGCCTTGAAGAACCTCTAGCAGTCAGAATTTGACTATGTCCTTGAATTCCTCAAACCTTTTCTCAATCTCTTTCATTTCAAGGGTTCTAAGCCTTTCTGTTCCAAGGCCCTCTGCATTGAATGAGGCAACTGTTGAGCCAAAGATTATTGCTTTTCTCATAAGTGCCTCGTTGACATTTCCTTCTTTTGCAAGAAATCCCATCATTGCGCCTGCAAAGCAGTCTCCGCATCCTGTTGGGTCAACAACATTTTCCAATGGATAGGCTGGTGCAACAAACGAGCCACTGGCTGTTGAAAGAATTGCTCCATGCTCTCCTTTCTTGATTATTGCAAGATCCGAATTTAATTTTAGAATTTCTTTTGAGGCCTTCATTAAATTAGGCGTGCCAAAAAGCTGCCTTGCCTCTCCGTCATTCATTAGGCAAATGTCTGCTTCTTTTACAACTTCCAAAACCTTGTCTTTCTTGTTTTCAATGTAGTAATTCATTGTGTCTGCAATCACTAGTTTTGGCCTGGTCTTCATCTGCTTTAAAATTTCAAGCTGCATTTCAGGATCATTGTTTCCAAGCAGCAAAAACTTTGCTTCCTTATATTCTTCTGGAAGCTCTGGCTTAAAGTCTTTCAAAACATTAAACTGAACATCCAAAGTCTTTGCAACATTTATGTCAAAGCCATATTCTCCTTTCCAGTGAAAGGTCTTTCCCTGCTTTAAGTCAAGGCCTTTTAGGTCAACGCCTTTTTCTTTGAATCCCTGCTTTAAGTCAAGGCCTTTTAGGTCAACGCCTTTTTCTTTGAAAAAATCCATTTCTTTTCCTGGAAAGTCTGAGCCAACAGCGCTTACAACTCCTGGCTTTGAAAAGAAAGAGGCTGCAATGCTTGCATAAGTTCCTGAACCGCCCAAAGTCTTTTCTGTTGAGCCAAAAGGAGTTTTAATTGAGTCAAAGGCAACAGAGCCATATACAACAAGGTCAACCATTTTACTCAAGCTCCTTTACAATCTTTTCTGCGTTTTCCATATTGTCTTCAATTTTGCCACTTGCATCAATAATCTTCAACAAACCCTGTCCCTCATAATATTCTACGAGGGGGGCTGTCTTTTGCCTGTAGGTTTCAAGCCTGCTTTTTACAACATCTGGCTGATCGTCCTTTCTTTGAACAAGTTCTGCGCCGCATTTGTCGCATTTTCCTTCTTCTTTTGGAGGAATGTTTTTCAAGTGATAGATTTTTCCGCATTTGGAACAAGACCTTCTTCCTGAAAGCCTTTCAATAATTATTTCGTCGCTTGCCTCAATGTCAAAGGCTGCGTTCAATTTCAAGCCGAGCTTTTTCAAAAGGTCTTCAAGCATTTGTGCCTGTGCGCTTGTCCTTGGAAATCCGTCGAGGATAAATCCTTTTTCCTTTCCAAGCTCTTTTAATTTTCCTTCAACAAGTTCTACAACTGTTGTGTCGTCAACATATTCTCCTGAAGCCATTATTGCCTTGAGCTTTTCTCCAAGCTCTGTTCCCTTTGCGGCCTCTTCTCTTAACAGGTCTCCTGTGCTAATCTGCACAAGGCCGTGGCTTGTGCAAAGCCTTTGCGCAATTGTTCCCTTGCCTGCGCCAGGCGGTCCCAAAAAAACAAGTCTTAAAATCATTTCAAAATTCCTCCAATTATTTCTAAACAGAATTTGGGAGAATGATATTTTAAGGGTTTCTTAAAGCCCTATTTTTTCCTGGCTTCAAAATCAATTACAATCTGTTCCTTGCTTGCGGAAAAGCTTCTGACTTTCTTGTTTCTCAAAATCTTGGTTGTCATTCCAAGCTCTTTTGCCGCTTCCTTAATTTCCTTTTCAGGCATTTCAGAACCCTTTTCCCTGTCAACAAATCTGTAAAAATGAACAATTCCCCCGCTTGGCTTTAATGCCCTTAGGGCCTCTCTGAGGAATCCTTCTCCTCCTTTTGGCAATGGCATTACAACCCTGTCGCACTTTCCCACAAGCATTTTTGGAACAATTTTCTTGACATCTCCAAGGATTGGTTCTATTTTGTTTTGACACTTATTTAGGGCAATATTGTAAATAAGTCCCTTTACTGCTTCTGGGTTGAGCTCTATTGCATAGGCCTTTTTCATCTTGGATTGCCTGGCAAAAACAATGGGGAATGGCCCTACACCGGCAAAAAACGCCCCTATTACCTCATTTTCTTTGATTAATTGTGAAATTCTCAGCCTTTCAGTCCCTAATCTAGGGCTAAAGAAAACCTTTCCCAATTCCACCATAAAACTGCTTCCGCTTTCCTTGTACAAAGCCTTTTTTGTCCTTTTTCCTGCAATCACTTTAACCGGCTGAGTCCTGAAAAGGCCTTGGTGTTCTCCTGAAACCATGCAGACTGTTGTAAACTGCTTGTTCATGTTTAGCAAGGTCTCTCCTATTATCTTGGCCTTTTTTTCAAGCTCTTTGGTTACTTGAATAACGGCAATATCTCCCATTGAGTCATAGCTTGTAATCAAAAATTCCATTTCTTTTTTTGTAAGCTTTCCCTTCAGGGCGTCCCTCAAATTTCTTGGTTTTTTTACTACCATAACAAACATATAAAAGAATTAAGTAGTTAAAAATTCCTTGGATGGACTTTTCTCAGATTTTTTACGATTTTTTTGGAAAAAGAATTGCAGAGCAAGGGCTTTACGGGCCGATTGAATATCTTGTCTATGCAGGAATAATGCTTGCCCTTCTTTTCTTTGTTCTCTTTCCATTGCTTGACAAGCGCGGAATAAAGTTTGATTCAAAGTTCTTGCTTGCCCTGCTCCCATACATTCTTTTCGGCGCAGGCCTCCGTGTCCTTGAAGACATGGCAATCATTCCAAGCAGCTGGAATCCTCTTGAACTTGCATACTACTTTGTAACGCCCGGCATCTACATTTTCATTGCCGCAGTTACAGTTGCCTGCCTTTTCATTTCCTTGATGCTTTCCAAACAATTCAAATTTTCATTCCACAAGATTTTTGCAGGAATTGGACTAATACCTTCTTTGCCTCTTCTTATTTTTGAACTGCTGGCGTTCAAGGCATGGCTTGGTGTGCTTGCCGTCCTTATCCTAACAGTTGTAACTGTTGCAATTCTTTTCTTTGTTTTCAAAAAACTTGGCTGGAAAATTCTTCAAAACAAACTTAATGTTTTTGCCTTAACGTCCCAGGTTTTTGACGGCTCTGCAACCTTTGTTGCGACCCAGTTCTTTTTGTGCGGTGAACAGCATCCTTTGAGCGGCTGGCTTCTTGACATTTTTCCGGTTAGCTTTATCTTTGCAAAGATTGTCCTTGTTCTTGTAATCATTCACTATGTTGACGAGGAAATAGAAAACAAAAATTTGCGCGGTTTCATAAAAATTATTGTAATTGTTCTTGGTTTTGCAACAGGCGGCCGCGATCTGCTTACTCTTGGAGTAGGAACCTGTTTGTAAACAGTCTGTCTGTAAAAAAAGTTTTACGAAATTTTCAGTGCCTTCATTACAACAAGTAGTCCGATGATTACCGCGCCCATAAATCCTATTGCTCCAATGTCAACAGTGTTTCCAATTGCGGTTTCAAGCCTTACGTTTAGCATAATGGTTGAGGCCATTATCAAAGCGGCTACAATTATGCTAATACTCAGGGTATTAGTGCTTTTTGAAAGGCTTTTGCCAACGTATGTGCTTCAATGGAAATCTTGAAATCTTCTTCCTCCATTTTTTTGAAGATGTGCATTACGCTTTCAGGCAAATCCCTTACAAACCTGTTTAATTCGAAATAATTTTCCTTAAAGCTCTTCACCATATAGCCTGGTTTTGTCTTTTCCTCCATTATTTTAATAATGTAGGGCTTGGCATTTTCGATGAAGTTTATGTCAGGATGTAGCTTTTGCACTGTGTCCTGTGCAATGCTCATGCTTCTTAGGAAAAGAAGGTAGTGCTTTGGCACCCTTGCATGGTGCTTTATCATTATTCCGATTAATGCATTGTTGAATCCTGCAAAGTCAATTCTTTGGAATTCGGCGTCGTAAAAGTAATCAATTGTTTCTGAGAGGTCAATCATGAATTCCTTTTCGTCGTCAAGCCTGTCAATAAGCTTCATTGCCAGAAGTTGCTTTGTCAATCCCTTAATGTTTTTTTCAACGATTAAAACCATTGCGGTTGCAAAATTGTCCCTTGTCTCATAGTCCATTCTGCCAACCATTCCAAAGTCAACAAGGCTTATGATTGGCTTGCCTTTGTGAATGCTTACAAAAACGTTTGCCGGGTGCGGATCTGCCTGAAAAAAGCCGTGGACAAGTACTTGTTTGAAAAAGCAGTCAATGTAGTCTAATGCAATTTTTTTCTTCAAGGCCTTGCTTTTGTTGTTGTAAAAGGCGCTTATCTTTTTGCCCTGCACCTTTTCAAGAGTGAGTACTCGTCTGCTTGTATACTTCCAAAAAATCTTTGGAATCTTTACGTTTGGTGAGTTCCTAAAATTGTGTGCAAACTTTTCTGCATTTTTTCCTTCCCTGTTGTAGTCAAGTTCTTTGTTCAGGGTTTCTGCAAACTCTTTTGCAACCTCTGTTGGATTGTAGTACTTGGTTGAGGTAAGGCTTTGTTCAATTAATCCTGCAATGAAGCTGATTATGTGAATGTCCTCTTGTATAGTGTGCTCTATATCAGGTCTTTGAATCTTTACCGCAACATGCCTCCCATTTTTCAGTTCGGCCAAATGGACCTGGCCAAGGGACGCTGCTGCAACAGGCGTTTTGTCAAACTTCCTGTAAATAGTTTCGACGTTTTTGCCAAGCTCTTTTTTTATGATGTGCCTTACTTCGACAAAGTCAAATGGAGGGGCTTCGTCCTGCAATTTTTTCAGTTCAACGATAAACTCTTCTTTAATCAAATCAGGCCTTGTGCTGAGCATTTGCCCAAATTTGATAAAGGTCGGCCCTAATTCCTCGAAAATTTTTCTTAGCTTGACAGGATTTGGAAGCTCTTCGCCTCCAACCCTGCTTCCCTCAAGCCTGCTTAGGAAAGGAAATCTTTCCTTCATCTTTTTAATTTCGACTGCGGATTCCCAGCCGTACTTGAGGAAAACCCTCATTATTTCGAGGAACCTTTTGATGTCTGCCGGAGTGTGAAGAAATTCGAGCATTTAACCTCATCTTTTCTTCTTTTTTGCCTTTCTCTTAGCAGGCTTCTTTTTTGCGGTTCTTTTCTTTAAGGCTGACTTTTTCTTTTTTTTAGCGGATGCCTCTGCCTTCTTTTTCTTCTTTTGCAGAGCGACTATCTCGCTTGAAAGTTTTTTCATGACCTTGTTCATTTCGTTAAGATCCTTGCTTGTGTAAAGCCTTGTCTTCAAAGCTTCTCGCTTAATCTGCTTTCTCATTTTTTCGAGTTGTTTTTGCTGATCTGAAACCCAGCTATAGACCATTTTTTGGCCTTCCTTTGAGCTTACTTTGTTGCTTCTTTCCAGCTTCTTTATTGCTTTGCTGAACTTTTCTCCACTGATTTTAACCATGCCCAAAGCAAAGGTCATTCCTTGCTTGATAACATCTTTTGCCATAAAAACCCTCCAGGGTGTTAATAGGATATAGAATGGAATTCGCGCTTAATAAAGCTAACGCCCGAGCCTGAAATAACTTTTTTTTTCAGAAAAAATTAGTTGCCTTTCTTTCTAAGGATTTTTACCTGGTCGCCCCATCTCGTGTATTCAATTTCGATTCCTGAGGCAAGCCCCTGAATGTCAGCAGGTTTTTTCACATCAAAAGTTTCATAGGAACCCAAGTCCATGATTTGAACTGTGTCGCCCATTACTGCAACAACCTGTGCTGATCCTTTCAGCATTATTGGGACATCCACATCCATACTGGTTGATTTCAACAAGCCCCTTTTTTGGCTTGAAAAAACATCGAATGCAACAACCCTTACCTTGGCTGATCCGTGCTTTCCTGGTTTTGATTTGTCAACAGACCTTACTTGGCATGCAAAGCCGTCAATTAAAACATAACTGCCCGATTTCAAAGAACCGGCATTTGTGAACTTCTTTTCTCCGTCTACCAAAAAAACACCTTGAATAATCTTAAGTTACTTAACTTTAAATATCTTTTTACTTAAACTCCTTTTTCAAAATAGAGTAATTTCTCAGGTCATAGGCTTGTCCCAGGCCGCTTATGTTCCCATCTCTCTCAATTCCCTCAAACTTTCCGCCTGCCTTTTCAATAACTTTCCTACTGTCTTTATTGCCGGTTGCACAGCTTATTCCAATCCTGTTCAGGTCCAATTTTTCAAATCCATAGTCAAGCAGCAATTGCAGGGCTTCCTGCATAAATCCCTGCTTTCTAAAATCTTTTCCAAGCCAGTAGCCAATCTCTGCTTTTTTGTTTCTTGAATCAATTCTCAGAATTGAAGTGCTTCCAATAATTGCATCGTTTTTCCTGTCAACAATTGCAAAGCAATGTTCAACATTTTCTTTTAGATTGGACTCTGCCCTGCCAATAAATTCAAGTGCGTCTTTTTCCTTGTAGGGAAAGGGAACAGTTGTATATTTTGCAATGCTTTCATCATTTGCAAGCTTTTGCAATTCCTTTGCGTCAGAAAGTTTCCAAAATCTTAGCAAAATCCTTTCTTCCCCAACTTTTTTAACAATCATCTCAAATCCTTCTTTGGAAAATTCTTATTAATCTGATTACTTTAATATATACAGATAATATATTAATTTGAGGTGCATGGCTTGGCTTTGAAAGAAACAGCAAAAAAGAAGGGAAGAGTTCCTCTTGTTATTGATGCCGCCAAAAAAAAGATTGGCAAGGCTATCAAAAAAAGCAAGCAGAAGAATCTCGCGGTCTTTGTTGACGGACCAAACATTTTGAGAAAAGAGCTTGGAATAGACCTTGAAATGATTAAGGAGGTTCTTGACAAACATGGCAATTTTAAAATTGCAAGAGTTTTCCTAAACCAATTTGCTTCAAACAAATTGGTTGAGGCTGTTGTCAATCAGGGCTTTGAATCTGTGCTGACTGTTGGGGATGTGGATGTGGCAATGGCTTCTGACGCAACCGAAGCAGTTTTCAACAAGGCAATTCACACAATAGTTTTTGTTACAAGGGACTCTGATTTTTTGCCAGCCATAATGAAGGCAAAAAGATATGGCAAGGAAACCATTGTGGTTTTGGCAGAAGAATCCTCGGCAGCGGCATTAAAAAACACTGCTGATGTAGTAATAGTGCTTGGTGCATAGCAATGAATATACCCCTTGGAAAGATTGAGGAAAAGCAGCTTCTTTTTTCAGAGAACCAGCCATTTCCAAAATTAAAACAGCTTCTTAAGTCTGGTTTTTCAGGATACATTGTTGCAACAATTGAAGGAATTTCTGGCCTTGAAGAAGGACTTGTTATGCTGAGGGAAAGTGAAATTGTCGGCGCAGTCTTTGACGCGCTCAGAATAAAAAAGCAGGTTTACGGAGTTAAGGGATTGCGACTTTCTCTAAATCTTTTGAAGGCCAAGAAAGGGGTCTTTGATGTCAACAGGCTTTCAAGGCAGCAGATTGATTTGATCATGGCATTCAACGACAAAATTGGATTGCCAAAAACCGTCAATGCCGCAACACTTGCAAAACTTGAGCCCGCTGTTTACAGGTCAGAGCTTGTTTCAAAAGAGCTTGCGGTTGATCTTGGAGCAAAGGAAACAAAATATAATTTGTTAAAAAAGCTTGGGTTGGGTTCAATTTAGGTCGGTTTTTTGGAAAAATAGTTGTTTTAGCTATCGTGAGACTAAATCTAACCTTTTTAATTGATTTCGTTGTTTGTGAATGTAATAGGGAGCCTTAGTTATGGTGAGTTTAAGCTATATTTTTACAAAATTTGCTGTCAAAATTCTTGACTTTGACAACACCTGCCTGCCTGAACAGCAGTTTGCAATAATTCAGGACATGGTTGCAAACCAAACAATTCCAATAACAGGCAAGGGAGTAAAAGACATTCTTTTATGCATTAAGAAAAAGCACATTGTCAACAGCATTACTGTAAGGCGAATGAAGGACGGCGTGGTTTTCAGCAGCACCGGAAACGGCATGGGTGAAAGCAAGAATGCCTCTGACTTACTGGCCTTTGTAGGCAAGAGCTTTTCAGGGACTGACGTAATCACAATGAGGAACGAAAAGGAATGGGTAATGCTTCTTCCTTTGCAGGAACATCTTTACATTGTAAAGGCAAACA